>CALEHE010000146.1 GCA_937876415.1 uncultured Actinomycetes bacterium | reverse complement strand
CCGAACTCAAAGGCGACATCGCCGACCTCCGCGCCGAACTCAAAGGCGACATCGCCGACGTTCGACTTGAAATCGCCGAACTAAGAACTGAGATGCATCAAATGTTCCGCAAGAACTACATGGTGATGATTTCAGCGATTTTTACCATCAACAGTCTCTTCTTTGCGGCTACCAAATTTTGGGGTTAGGTCAACGCTGACATGGCCACTGCGCTGGAAATCCAGCAGCCCGCCAAGTAGCTGCGGCAACTGCGGCAAACACTGCATCACTTCCGTTCACCGCAAGGTCATCGCTCTCAACCAACTCAATCTCAATCGCTGGAGTGTCCACTGCGCGAATCACACCAAAGGATCGAATCGTGAGATCAACTGGCTCGCCATTTTCATTGACAGCAATTCCTTCACTACGAACCCATCCGAGCGCCATATGCGCAGCACCAATGCAATACGAGCGCAGCACAGTCTCATCAAGAATACGCCCACACTGAACACGTACCTGAATCCCGTCTTTGTCAACGCGCGCCCAAGCTTGAGCACCTTCGGGCGAAACTACGTAATCACCCCATTCAGTCACAGCACTGACTGAAGATTTCATCACCGCAATTTCAGCCCATCCCGCTGCCCGAACTTCGACTGCAGTTGCTGGGCCATCGACATCAACTTCATGCAACGTCCAATCAGGTGCGTAACTACTGATCAAGTGAGCGATTCCCGAAGTGCGCGCCACCCAAACTTCACCGCTACCGTCAGAGCGAACGCCGAGCGCCATCGGTGGCCGCTTGGGTGAGCGACGAACAACATCTTCTCGCGACAACACCACTCGCACGGGACGTTGATGTTCATTCGCTAAACGTCGAGCAACTTCTTGAAGTTCAAGCGCTAGCTCACTCGTGATGGACTTAGCACCAAAGGCCCCGCCATTTAACAACGGTCCCACTGGTTTGCCACCAGGTTCGCACCACACTGCATCAGGCTCAAGGTAGGCCGGCTCAACCCATGTTGTTTGCAAAGCGTGTACGAACGAAGGAGACGAGAAATCAACGGAAAAATCAACAGGATATAAAAGTCCGAGACTTGATTTCCGACCCTGAACAGTTCCGGCGGCGCGGCGCGCATCGGCAGTTGTTTCTCCGATAAACCATTCACCCGAAGTTGAAGGCACCGCAACAAGTGCATCATGAGGCGCAATATCGTCGGCAAATCCACCTGCTCCCAATGCGACTAGTGGTCCAACAACTTGTGGCGCATGGCCTTCAATCTCGGCTCGCCGTTGTGCATTACCGAGATCGCGTTCAAGCGAGGTTGGCCACACCACTTCACCTCGCCGTACCCGCACTGCCTCATGAATTGTTTGCCACCCAGTGCATCGACACATGTGGGCCAACAAATCTTTTCCGGCTTCTAATCGCATGATGATGCCCGGCGTACAAAAACCACATTGGCTTCCGCCGGTAGCGCACATCGCTTCGCCCCATGCTTGACGTACATCAACATCAAGTCCTTCGACTGTCGTCACGACGCGCCCATCAACTCGCTGCACAGGAGTCACACACGAAACTCGTGGTTCCCCATCAACCCAGACTGTGCAGCATCCACATTGACCTTGTGGCGCACATCCATCTTTGACCGACGGAATTCGCAGGTGATCACGCAATGCGGTCAACAATGTTCCTTGTGCGTCAACTGAAACTTCAGTCCCGTTGAGCACGAAAGAAACTTTGGCCATATCCCATTGTCACATTTACTTGATGTCAAAACCCAACATTGCAACAACTACGGTCTAACTATGACTGTGCCTCACTGGAGCAAAAACACTTGGACTGGAAATCGCCGTAACTTATTGAAGGTCGGCACTGTTGGTGTTTCGGCGATCGGACTTTCGCGTCTGATCAGTGCATGCGGTGGATCCTCATCAAGTAATTCGCTTGATGGTCCAATTGCAAAAGATATGGCCATTGTGCAACGTTGGGTCCCGGATCAACTCGGACCAGGCAAGGTGCGTCTACCCGTATCTTTGGCAGATAATGCCGGCCTACTGATGAAAGGCCCAGCAACTCTCAACGCCAAGGTTTTGAATTACCTCGACAACACCGTTGTTGAGGAAGGTCTTATTGCCGAACGTCTCTGGCTTGGTGAAGGCACCGCTCCCTTTTGGGCCTTCTACACCGAAGTAGAAGATGTTGCGATGTACGCGCTCATTGTCGAGGGCGGACCGACAGACGGCGCAGCCTTTCAGATTCGTGATCCGAAAGATCTAGATGTTGTTCACGCCGGAGATTCGCTACCTGCGCTTGAAACTCCCACCACCAGTGATCACCGCGGAGTTGAACCGTACTGCACCCGGGTCCCAGCACCTTGCCCGTTCCACGAACTCACTCTTGCTGATGCATTGGCCACCGGCCAGCGTGTGGTCTTGATAGTTGGCACGCCCGCACATTGTCGAACCGGAGTATGTGCACCAGTACTAGATGGACTGATTGAAGTCGCCAAAGAATTTAGGAATGTCATTTTTGTGCACGCCGACGTCTATGCCGACGAAACAGCAACAACAACAGCCCCTGCAGTTGAGGCCCTCAACCTGACTTTTGAGCCAGTGCTCTGGGTGACCGACACTTCAGGCGTGATCACTCATCGCTTTGAAGGCGTGTGGCATGCCAGTGAAGTTCGCCAAGTTCTGGCGTAATTACCGACTAGTTCAGCTGAACGACTGGCCGCAACCACATGAGCGAGTTGCGTTGGGGTTGATGATGTTGAAGCCAGCTTGGTTCAAACCATCTTTGTAATCAAGAGTCGCGCCGAGCAACAGTTGCGCTGATGCTTGATCAACAACAACCTTGACTGATTCGCCATAGGTGGCCTGCTCGTCATCTTCAGCGATGTCGCTATCGAAAAACATTTCGTATGAAAAGCCGCTGCATCCACCGGGGCGAACTGCAACGCGCAATGCCATATCGTCAGCGCCTTCGGCCTGAAGAAGTTCCTTAACCTTGACTGCTGCGGTGTCGGTGAGAGTAATCACGATGGTTCTCCTGAAATGTTGGCGGGGGCGGGTACTGCTGGTCTTCCCGACCGATGGTCACCCTTCGGTAGTCACACAATACCTGCGTTCTTGAGACTTGTCATACCGTACCTGACCGATACCATGACCACATGTCGACCATGCGGGTCCCTCCCTCCATTGAAGAGGTCACAAATCTGCTCCGCGCCGTCATTGACCCCGAACTTGGTAGTGACATTGTTGAACTTGGTATGGCGTACTGCGCCGAGGTCTCCGACCGAGGCGAGGTCATCGTCGCTGTCAAGCTCACGATCGGTGGATGTCCTCTACGGGGCCAAATCAAGAAAGACATCGAGTCTCGAGTCGCAACTCACCCAGGCGTCTCGCACGTCAAGATTGAGTGGGGCGAGATGAACGCCGAAGAGCGCTCGGCCACCATGGCAAAGGCTCGGTGGAACGCCAAAGAAAATGCCAAGGAAACGGCCATTCCCGCCACAACTCGGATCTTGGCGATTGCCTCAGGAAAAGGTGGCGTCGGCAAAAGTTCAGTCACCGTCAACCTTGCTGCCTCCATTGCCGCCAAGGGCTTCACCGTTGGTGTGCTTGATGCCGACATCTGGGGTTTCTCGGTGCCGCGCATGCTCGGGCTTGATCAGCGTCTTGAGGCCGAACATGACCCCGTGTCAGACCGACCAAAGATTCAGCCCAATAAGCGCGTCGTGGGCAAGGGCCTCCTCAAAGTTGTGTCGACCGGCTTCCTTGTCGAAAATGAGAGCACTGCGCTGATGTGGCGCGGACTCATGCTCACCAAGGCCGTCGAACAGTTCCTCAATGATGTGGCCTGGGGCGAGCTTGACTACTTGCTGATCGATATGCCGCCCGGAACTGGCGATGTTCAAATGGGTCTGTCGCGCATGTTGCCTCGTACCGACTTGATCATCGTCACGACTCCGGCCGTGAGCGCACAAAAAGTCGCCATCCGCGCTGCCGACATGGCCCGTCGTTCATATCTACGCATCGCCGGCGTCATCGAAAACATGAGCGCGTTTGTGTGCGACCACGGAACCTCGTATCCATTATTCGGAACTGGTGGCGGTCAAGCGCTTGCCGATGAAATTGGTGCGCCACTTTTAGGACAGGTCCCTATCGAATCGTCAGTAGCCGAAGGCGGAGATATTGGTGAACCAGTTTCGCTTGTAGGTGTTGGTGCGGCAGCCGATGCGTTCCGCGCCATAGCGACGTTGATCGTCACCGAAACTGTTCCGCCCGTGCAGATGGCTGATTGTTCAGCTCGCACTTTTAGCGAGTCAGAAGTCTCACTTCGACCGCGCGACAAATAGTCAGCGATCGTTGCTAATTTATACCCCTAGGGGTACAGTCATTTTAGCGAAAGGATTGTCATGCAACTTCCCGAAGATGTCACCATCGATCTCACAAAACGTCTCCGCCGAATTGAAGGCCAAGTACGTGGAATACAACAGATGCTTGCCGAGAGCCGTGAGTGTCGCGATGTCGTGGCCCAAGTGTCCGCCGCCAGCAAAGCACTTGACCAAGTTGGATTCAAATTGCTTGCAACTGGTCTCAGTCACTGCCTAGCAAATCCTAAAGAGGCCGCAGCAAACGGCTTCAACCTTGACGAGGTTGAAAAACTCTTTATGAAACTTGCGTAAGTAACTTCTATCGGCGAAGGCGCAAACTGTTCGCCACCACAAAGACACTTGACAACGCCATCGCTAATCCGGCAATAACTGGATTCATAAGCCCGACAACCGCCAGCGGTAACGCGGCAACGTTATAAGCGAAAGCCCAAAACAAGTTCGCCCGAATGATTCGTAACGTTCGGCGACTCAATGCGAGGGCTTGTGGAACAACCGATAAATCACCACTCACAATCGTTAGATCACCGGCTTCCATCGCGGCGTCCGTTCCTGTACCCATCGCAATTCCAAGATCAGCAGCGACCAAAGCCGCCGCGTCATTGACTCCATCACCAACCATGGCCACACTGGCACCACTTGCTTGCAATTCGCTGACAATGCGCAACTTGTCTGCAGGCAACACACCACTTCGAGTTTCACTCGTATCAATGCCGACTTGTTTGGCCACGTGTTCCACCGGACCAACTGAATCACCTGACACGATCATGGGGCGCACACCCAACGCCCGCAGTTCGGCCACGATTGCTGCCGCTGTTTGCTTGATGTGATCGCTCACTGTAAAGCGGGCAACGACTTGACCGTCAACACTTGCCTCAACCACTGTTAAACCTGATTCATTCATGTTTGTTGAGCGACCTACAGCAATGCGCCTTCCGTCAACTAATGCCGACACACCAACACCAGGAATGTTGACAAACTCATCAACCCTTGAAGTGGCCACAACTCCACGGTCGCGTAAACCGTTAACAATGGCCCGCGCAATGGGATGTTCACTCTGGTTCTCGACAGCCAAAACCGCAGATCGGAAGCCTGGTTCGATTTCGTCAATGCTTTGAAGTGTCATGACACCTGTGGTTAAAGTGCCGGTCTTATCAAACACGATGGTGTCAATCGCTTGTGTTGCTTCTAGAACATGGGCACCCTTAATGATGATGCCTTCGCGTGCGGCCCGACTGGTTCCGACCAAAAGTGCAACCGGTGTCGCGAGTCCTAATGCACATGGGCAGGCGATCACGAGTACCGAAACAGCAGCCTGAAACGACTTTTGGGCATCTCCAGATATGACTAACCAACCAACCAGTGTCGCCAGCGACAGACCCATCACAATCGGAACAAATACCGAACTCACTCGATCAGCAAGGCGTTGAATCGGCGCTTTTCCATCTTGCGCTTTATCAACGAGTCGAGCCATCTGCGACAAAACTGTGTCGCGACCAATACGAGTAGCACGCACAAGTAAACGTCCACTGGAATTTAAGGTTCCTCCGGTCACCGAATCGCCGATTGCTACTTCAACCGGAATGCTTTCACCGGTAACCATGCTGCGATCAACAGCACTCTGACCTTCAATCACTACACCGTCAGTTGCAATCGTCTCACCGGGACGAACCACAAAAACTTCGCCAACACCTAAGGCCCCGATAGGAATTGATGTTTCAACTCCATCACGCCACAACATCGCTTCTTTTGCCCCGATATTAAGCAATGACCGTAAGGCTGCGCCGGCGCGCCGGCGCGAACGAACTTCGAAATAACGTCCCGCCAACAAAAATGCCACGAGTGTTGTGGCAACTTCTAAATAGATCTCATCATGCACCACATGATTCATTTCCATACCGCTCATCAATGAATCACCCGAGAGCGAACGGGGAAACAAACTCATGTTCATCTTCATGCCAATTTCGCCAGCGTTGCCGAAAATCAATGCCCACAGGCTCCACGACATCGCCGCTATCACGCCAAGTGAAACCAAAGTGTCCATCGTCGTTGCTCGGTGTCGAGCATTTCGCCACGCCGATCGATGGAACGGCGCAGCACCCCATAATGCGACTGGCAAGGCAAGCACCAATGAAACCCATTGCCAACCATCAAATTGCAGTGGCCGAATCATTGACATCAACATCACGGGCACAGCGCATATTGCGCTCACCACTAAGCGCCTTCGGATATCAATGAGATGGGCTTCAGTTGCAATCTCTGCAGTCGATTCGCCGTCTTCGATTTTCGGAGCGACCGCACCGTAACCGAGGTCTTCAATGGTCTTGATGAAACTGTCAACTTCAGTTGATCCATTTTCATGCAGAACAGTCGCCTTTGAAGTGGCGTAATTGACAGTCGCACTCACACCATCAAGCTTGTTGAGTTTCTTTTCAATGCGTGCTGCACAAGCAGCACACGTCATGCCAGTAACCGCGAGGACGACAGGCTCGTTAACTGGCAACGGCTTCAAATCCTGCTTCGTCAACGGCGCCCACAATGACCAGCCACTCAACAACAGCTTCCGATTCAATTGTCACCTTTTTGGAATCAAGATCGACATCAACATTTGTTACTCCGTTGATCTTGCTTAGTTCATCAGTGACTGCACCTTTACAGTGCCCACAAGTCATGCCAGGTACTAGGAAGGTTGTCGTTGTCATATCAGTCTCGCTTTAGTCGTTGTGTGAATACCGCAGAACGCTTATTTAAAAAGGCATCAATTCCCTCTTGCGCATCTGGAGCAGCCGCCGCATCAGCCATGACATCAATTGCAAAGTCGTATGCCTGATCTTGGGCCATATTGATTTGGTCGTAGAAAGTTTGCTTGCCGATCGCTTTAGACAAAACTGATCCGCGGGTCGCACGAGTGATCAGATCGAGAACTGCAACATCCAGTTGATCATCCGGAACGGCTCGATTGATGAGTCCCCAATCGGCGGCAGTCTTTGCATCAATGGCATCGCCAGTCATCGCCATTTCTAAGGCACGCTTACGACTCAAGTTACGGGCCACTGCCACCAAAGGCGTGTGACAAAACAAGCCGCCCTTGCCACCGGGTATCGCAAACGAAGCTGACTCTGCAGCAATCGCTAGATCACAAGTTGCAACCAATTGGCAACCGGCTGCGGTTGCCAGTGCGTGCACTTTGGCAATGACTGGCTGTGGGATTGCTTGCAACGTATCCATCATGTCGGTACAAATTTCGAAAATGTGCCGGGTCTCATCGCTGTCGGCCCCAGCCATATCAGCAAAATTGTGGCCAGCAGAAAAGACCGGACCATTGGCCGCGATGATGACTCCATCGGCATCGCTGATTCCGATGTCTTGCAACGCACGAGTGATCTCACTCATCGTTTCCAGCGATAGCGAATTGCGCTTGTCGGGACGATTCAGCGTAAGAGTGGCGATCGTACCATCACGTGTGACAACGATATTTTGAAAATCGCTCATAGTTCTAGTCTCGCACTCCCAACAATGCTCCACCACCTTGACCACCGTGACTTCAATGAAGCCCAAAATCAGGTTTATCTGTCTTGGGGTCAGTGACCTCGAAAAGTCGCGCCTTTTCTACTCCGGCTACTTCGCCGACCCCGATGGCCATCTGTGGGAGGTTGTGTCCAACCCCTATACCGATCTGACCTGACAGATTGGTGCGCCCTGAGGGGCTCGAACCCTCGACCAACGGATTAAAAGTCCGATGCTCTACCGACTGAGCTAAAGGCGCAATTGCTGCTGAGAGATCGATGACCCGAACTCATGGCGGCGATATGTGTCTTTGCAGGTTACCGACCAATTCGGCAGGGAACGCATGAGAACCGATATCTGCGTACCGACTCCGATGCACGCGAATGCCCTCTGTGCAAGAATGATCAGGTTGACGAAAGATACCCTAGGGGGTATAGTTCAGCCATGAGTTCAACTCTCTCGCCCACCACTTTGTACTTCCAACAGTTCTATTTGGAATGTCTCTCGCATGCCAGCTACCTCATTGGCGATACCTCTACTGGAAAAGCCGTGGTCGTTGATCCTCAACGCGATATCTCTGAATATCTCGCCGAGGCCGAAGCCCATGGACTCACCATCGGTCATGTTCTCGAGACCCATTTCCACGCCGACTTCTTGTCTGGCCACCTTGAACTCGCCGCAGCAACGGGCGCAACTATCGGTTACGGCCGAGCCGCCGAAGGACGACCTGAGTTTCCGATCACAACATACGCCCAAGGTGACACCATCCAACTCGGAGAAGTAGTTCTTGAGATCCTTGAAACTCCGGGCCACACTCCTGAATCGATCAGCATCGTCGTGCGTCCAAATGGAATGGATAGTTCACCCTTCGGAGTACTCACTGGTGACACCCTCTTTATCGGAGACGTCGGTCGACCCGACCTCTTGGCTTCAGTCGGTGTCACCGCCGATGAACTTGCTCGTCACTTATATCACTCACTCCACGAAAAACTGCTGACGCTTCCCGACACCACCAAAGTCTTTCCCGCACACGGAGCTGGTTCGGCCTGTGGAAAAAATCTCAGTACCGAAACTTCTTCCACTATCGGTGAGCAACGTGTTTCCAATTACGCACTTGCACCCATGAGCGAAAACGAATTTGTAGAAACTGTGACCGAAGGACAGTCGGTAGCCCCGCTCTACTTCTTATACGCAGCGACCATGAATCAAAAGTCGCGTGAGTTACTTGACGAGGACACCCATGTCACGAAACTCACGATGAACGAGGCACTTGCTCATCAGTCATCTGGCGCAGTTGTGATTGATGCCCGTACTGATACCGAATTTGCTCAAGGTCATCTCGCACGATCGGTCAATATCGGCTTGGGTGGGCGTTTCGCCGAATACGCCGGCGAGGTCATGGTGGCTGGCACGCCCATCGTTCTTGTTGTCCCAGCGGGCCATGAATCAGAGGCGAAAATCCGTCTTGCGCGAATTGGTTTTGACAACGTTGTCGGAGTTCTCGATGACCCAACCCGTGCGTTTGTTGAAAATCCACAGCACGTAGAAACTGCATCACGACTAAGTGCCGCAGAACTGATGACACGCACGGGCACGGTCAAAGATCTGGTGTTAATAGATGTTCGCAATCCAGGCGAAGTATCTCTCGGAACAATCAAAGGTTCGTTAGCTATTTCGCTACCTTCACTTTTGAACCGTATTCCCGAATTAGATCCGACGAAGCCCACCGTGGTTTTTTGTGCGGGCGGATATCGCTCATCAATTGCACGAAGCCTTTTACGTTCACATGGCTTTCTAGATGTCAGCGACATGGTCGGAGGATTCACCGCATGGAATGCTCACTTACACATGCAGTCGGCATCTCCTACAGCCGAGCCAGCAATTGATGCCGACTCTGTCGCAGCAAACAAAAATGCATTTATCTTTGATGTTCGTGAACTCCACGAATGGCAAGCTGGTCATGTTGAAAACTCAGTACACGTGCCAATGGGAGACGTAGTTTCGCGAATCACCGAGTTGCCAAGTGATCGTCAAATTGTGTGCATCTGTCGATCTGGAAATCGTTCGGGTCGTGTTACCTCATACCTACGTCAACAAGGCTATGACTGTGTCAATCTCACCGGTGGTGCTCAACAATGGTTGAGTTCTGGTCACCCTCTTGTCAATCACGTCGGTAACGCCGGTGTCGTGATCTGACCAGTTGTTGTTGATTCACTGTCTGCAACTTGTTTCCAGAACCTACAACTTGGTCTGAGGCATCAGAACTTGGGGGCATCCCCATCTTCGTGTGAAATTCTCACTGCCAAATGTGCCAATATCAAGCATGGCTCAACCACTAGACATTCGCCCACTTCTTGACCCTGAGATCTCCGCGCTCTTGGCAGCGTCACCCGTCGACATTGGCGCAGCTCTCGGTTCTCTCACTAATGAATCGGTTGTCGAGATTCGAGCCATGTTTGGAGCGACTCCCCCGCCACCATTGTCTGACTCAGTTGAGCGAACTGATTACCTGGTACCTGGCCGTGATGGAGTAACGGTTCGAGTCCATCGACCCAAGAACATCACTGGCAGTCGCCCGTGCGTGTACTGGATGCATGGTGGCGGCCTGGTCATCGGTGACAACAAAATGGACGATGCCCGCTTTGATGCTTGGTGCAACAAGTACGGCATTGTTGGCGTCTCCGTCGATTATCGACTAGCTCCCGAGCATCCATACCCAACGCCGCTCGAAGATTGTTACGCCGGTTTAGCTTGGGTGATTGCACAAGCAGGTGAACTTGGCATTGATACAAACCGTCTCGGTATTGGCGGAGCAAGCGCCGGTGCTGGCTTAGCAGCCGGACTCGCACTACTTGCCCGCGACCGTGGCGAATATTCAATCGCCTTTCAACTCTTGATCTACCCCATGATTGATGATCGTCAAATCACTGTTTCCAGCACATGGTCGGACCCTATTTGGTCTCCTTCGGCAAACACCTTTGGTTGGACCGCATACCTTGGTACGAAAAAAGGAACTGCCGATGTTGAACCATATGCAGCAGCTTCGCGAGCCACCAACCTCGTTGGACTTCCGCCTACTTTGATTGCAGTCGGTGCACTTGATGGGTTCTCTGATGAAGACATTGATTACGCCGTTCGACTTCGCCACGCCGGAGTCGTAACCGAATTACATGTTTACCCAGGTGCTCCTCACGCCTTTGACACGTTTGGCGATTTTACTGCAGTATCTCGCCAAGCCAATCGTGACATGGATGAATGGCTTGAGCGCCATATTCAGTAGTCAGTTCATGAACGGAATGTCATGAGTCTCAAACTGCATTGGTTTCTTCCCACATCTGGCGACAGTCGGACCGTGACACCTTTTGGCCCCGAAGGTCATTTTCGTCCTCCCACACTTGAGTACATCGCTCAAGTCGCGCAAGCCGCAGACCAACTTGGGTTTGACGGCGTACTGACGCCCACTGGAACCCCTTGTGAAGATGCGTGGCTGATGACCGCAGCACTCATTCGTGAAACCGAACGACTCAAATTCTTAGTTGCATTTCGACCCAATGCATTAACCCCAACACTCGCTGCACAAAAGGCGGCAACATTTCAGCGAATCTCTGACGGACGCTTACTTCTCAATGTTGTGACGGGCGGAGACGATGACGAGCAACAACGTTTTGGTGATTGGCTCGATCACGATCAGCGCTACGCCCGCACAGATGAATTCATGACAGTTCTGCGAGGCGCACTAACGGGTCAACCATTTGATTTTGTAGGTGATCATTTCAACGTTGCCGGGGCAACGGTGAGTCAAGCCCCCAACCCACAACCAAAGTTGTATTTCGGCGGGGCCTCAACAGCCGCTGAAGAAATCGCAGCAAAGCATGTTGATGTCTATTTGATGTGGGGCGAACCACCTTCGATGATTGCTCCACGCATTGCACGCATGCGTCAATTGGCAGCCGATCAAGGTCGAACGCTTACGTTCGGCATTCGTTTACACACCATCACCCGTGATCATGCCGATGATGCCTGGAAAGAAACGCAACGATTTCTTGATCTCGTTGATGACAATCGCATGGCCGAGTCGCAAGATCAATTCGCCCGCACGACTTCTGTTGGTCAACAACGTATGGCGTCACTGCATAAAGGCTCGAAAGAAAACCTACTGATTGCACCAAACTTGTGGGCTGGTTACGGGCTGGTGCGCAGCGGAGCAGCGACTGCCCTTGTCGGTAATCACTCCGAAGTGGCTGATCGCATTGAGGAATACCACTCGCTTGGTATCGACGAGTTCATCCTGTCAGGCCATCCACACGTCGAAGAGGCTTACTGGGTCGGTGAAGGTGTCATGCCCGAATTACGCAAACGTGGATTACTTGCCGAGAATCCAACATTGATGTCGCGCAACACCGGTCAACGAAGGACCTACCCGAATACCGCTGGTCGTTAGGACAATTCGTCCCAGCCAAGGGCTTTTTGAGTGTCCTTTGCCCTGGCTAACTCGTTAAAACTCAGTGTGAATCCATCTTGCACGTCTTGTTCAGTCAGCCCAAAAGCTGCTGACATGAAGTTATTGGTGAAAATCAATGCGCTAGATCGAACTGCCACTGCTTCGGCCATGCGCCGTGACATTCCAAGTGATTCGCAGTAATCAGCAAAAAGCAAAATGTTCTGTTTTGATTCGTACCCGAACTTGCTGGCGTCTACACCGCAGGAAATGAGATACATCACTAGGCGCATACGTAGTTTTGTGAGTTCTTGCCCAACAGCTACCAGCGACATGTCCATGGAGACAAAATCATCTGATCTCGTCTTCCGCTTCTCAGTCTCCGCCTCAATTTGTGCACGAGCTCGCTTTGCAAGTTCAACGGTCACTGCTTCAAAGAGATCGAGACGAGTTCCGAAGTACCGGAACACATAGCCATGATTGAGGCCAGTCGTATCGGCGATCTCTTGGACTGAAATATCTGAGATTGGTTTTGTTGAAAGCAACGAGATTGTCGCCTCCAAAAAGCGCTCAATCGCTTGGGCTCTGCTCACCCGAGCGGATCGAGTTTTGTCACTTTTCGTCACCACGTTTGGAAGCCTACTCATGATCTAAAGACGAAACATTTAGTTCGATACCGATGAGAAACGCCATTTTCGGGTCAATTTTGTAAGTATTTATCTCCCGAGATGTTCGCGGATACTCGCGAGTGATGGATTGGTCATCGCGGTGCCATCGCTGAAGATCAACGTCGGAACGGTTTGATTTCCGTTATTGACTTTTTCAACAAGCTTGGCCGCGTCAGGAACTAGTTCAATATCAACTTCTTCAAAATCAATTCCTGCATCACGCAAGTCGCGCTTGAGTCTCTGACAAGGACCGCACCATTTTGTTGAGTACACCGTGAAATTCATACTGATTCCTCTATTCAAGTTCTTTCATTGCCTCGTCAAGCGTATCTCTGACTATTGAGGCGAATACTGCAACCTTCTCAACCGTGCTAAAACTCTCTGGACTTCGATTCGGTGCCGCTGATGCCTCTTTTGTAGATATTGAGGGCATTTCAATCAATATTGATTGTTGCCCTGGCATGACTGCGTTCTGCCCTTGCCAAAGAAATGCACTTTCGGGCGGGTTGACGCCAGATGTATACAACACGTCCATTCCCAACGCTTTCACAAGTTGCGAACCAACATCTTTGGCTAGCGAACCATTGAAATACCCAATCCAATTGAGTGGAGAATGCAGATATACGGTGAGGTCAGGAGCCACTAATCGAGTAAACGCCATCAATGCCTTAGTTTCAGGAGCACTCCGGGCGAGTCCGTCTCGATTGAGATCTACCCCACTCCCGTTGGTTCGCCTACCAAGGAAGTGCCCCTCGGGATTCAAAGTCGGAATGAGCCACAATCCATAATTTTCGGGCGGTCGCTGGCGCAATTCATTCACAACAAAAGCTGGAGCACATTCATCACCATGAATCTGACCGACCACCAAGACCTGCGGACCCGAGGTTTGACCCCAGTGCTCCGCAATGATGGGAAGATCGCCATCAGACTTTCCAATGACCACAACTGATTCAGGCTTGTTCGGCGAGCGGTTGCCGAATCCCATTGAACCCTCAGTCATGAAATCGCACATTCCAATAGGAACTACTAATTTGTCATCATTCACTTGCGTCGTGCTTGACACCATCGGCGACGGCACAGAAGTCGGATTTTCAGAAGTTGAGGGAATGGAAATTAAAGTCGCGACAGACGAGACAACAGTCGTTTCTTCATTCACTTGAGACATTTCTGATGCACAACTTAGGGATACTGCACACATCAAGAAGACACAAAGACGGAATTTAAGTTGCATCTGGTCCGGCTAAAGCAATTTTGATTGCTTCAGCAATCTGTGGAGCACGGTAGCGCGCAAACTGATCAGAAATGTGGTTGTAGTCGCGGTAAACGATCCGACCCGCAATCGCTCCTGGGCATAGGTCTGCGGTGCAGAACCAGTCGACTGGGTTCACATACGTCGCCGAATGTTCCGATACCACATCTGAAATGTATTTGACGCGCTCAGGAAACTCGGCTTTACTCCGCGGGTTCGCGCATTTTGAAATATCGCTTTTGTGTTTAGATAAACAACTGGGGATGTCTTCACCATTTGTCTTGGGGGTCTCTCCCAAAACCAAAACCTTTGTTCCTACGCCGGCTACTGCTGAAATTGACTTGCCTAGTCCAGCACTGAAAGCAGCAATCCCACCGCTGTTCACCAAACGAAAGCGTGACAAAACAGCAAAGATCACTAAATCAGGTTGCATCTCTCGCATAGCCGCATGAGCCCGTTTGTGAAACTCATCGCATTCGGGATACAGCAACTCTTCTCCATCAGGTAGTGCGTCTCGTCGTCGATAAGTCGGCACATCAGCGACCGGACACGAAGACTTCGTCATTGAAATCAATTTCCAATGGTTGGTTCGAGCGGCAACTTCCAGTGCGCCAAACCACTGAGCCGCATGACTATCGCCTGTAAAAACAATGACGACATCACTTTCAAGATCGCCGAATTCACAAATGACTGGATCAATCGCTGCTGTTGAGGCATGACAACCATTGTCATATAAAGGTGATTTGCTCGCGGCCTTTGCGCCAAGGGCAAAATTCTCGGGCAACGGACCCAGTGCGGCCGCTTCTGCTACATCGGCAAACTCACCCGATATTTGAATCGGCGCCAAAGTTGTCGTCGTCGTTGACGTAGTGCTTGATGTCGTTGTCGAAGTCGAGGTCGATGTGGTTGCGAGCACAGTAGTAGTCGTTACTTCACCAGTCGACGAGATATTTCCGCACGCAGATACAACTAAAAGACCACCAAGGATCAAAAGTCGCGTGCTCATAGCAAAAGTCTACCCCCGTCATTGAATTGACTTGTTGGCGTGGCCACGAATTAGTCCCGTCGTGCAGAGCAGTTGCACTGGACATAGGCGAGACGTTAACTAAGTCGTCACAAAGCAAAATGATCTAGCGCCAACCGTCACTCTTAACTTAGTAATTAACTTATTGTTTGAGCGCACATCACTAAGCAGATAACACCACGAAACGTCCACGAGATAGTTCGGGGCCAATTGGTCGCCACTAGTTTTTTGCCAATCTGGCTTGACGGTTTACTAATCATCCTCTCATGCAACGGGACCGAGAGAAAAACGGTTGAGCCCAACGAAATCGCTAGAAAAAAAGCGCCAACCCACGGCAAAAACCACGTCACTTGATCGGGTCGAGAAACGAGAAGCACTAAGGTACTCACACCTTCAACGCCCATCGGGAGTCCGACTACTTGCGAGGTTCGACGCTGGTGTTCATGACCCACAGATTTCTGATCTTTAACATCAACTTGAGCAAGTAATGGATAGTGGACCCGTTGCACAAACCATATAAGGCCCACCATAAACAATGTGCCTGCGGTATTCGCCAACAGCGCGATTTCGCTCATTGACAAACCGTATCCGTAGTTGACCATTGTCGCGATGCTCAGCCCCGAGAACATTCCTCGTTTAGAATAATGCCGTGGCCAAACAAGATGAAATTGATTACATCGGTCGCCTTGGAGACATCGGCAAAAAGCATGCACTTGACAAGCCGTGGTCAGACGAATTGCGGGGTCTCTATTTACAAGAGATGGGGGCGTTGATCTCGCTGCTGCCGGCACCTCCTGCCAAGATTCTTGATATTGGCGCGGGCAGTGGTTGGACAAGTTGTTTCTATGCCTTGAGTGGCTACGAAGTGACGGCCACAGATATCGCACCCGAGATGGTGGAGCTCGCCAAAATCAACGCCGCCCGCTACAACGTTGTCCTTGATGCAGTAGTCAGCGATTTCGAATCGCTTCTCTTTGAAAATCAGTTTGACGCGGTCATTTTCTATGATTGTCTTCACCACGCCGAAGATGAAGTGCTGGCGTTGCGGAGTGCTTATCGAGCATTAAAAAAGGGTGGGATTTGCATCACTCTTGAACCAGGTTCTGGTCACGCGAAGAGTGCGGTTTCAGTTCAGGCAATGAAAGATCTCGGCGTCACCGAACGTGACATGCCACCAAAACGAATTATTAAAGGTGGCGTAAAAGCTGGATTTACGGCGGTCCAAATTTTTGAGCGTCCCGTTCAACCCATTGAACTTTCACATCAAATAATGCCGCGCTGGAAAACGGTCGTGAAACTGCTTCAACGATTAGTCACTCGGTCAACTCCGATTGCCCTACAGCGCAGTCAGTACGTCGTTCTTCAAAAATAGAACCAGAACCACTCGGGTTTTTGAGTCTCGCCGAAGATGCGCAATATTCTCTTCAGTCTCACAAGATTCTCTTCGCTGTTTTATGCACGATGACGCAATACACGATTGTGCTCACCACATCAATCGCCACAACCCATCGATCGCGCACATTCTGTGCACCCGCCCACATCAAATGTCGACCAATAGGACGGAACGCCAAGAGTCCGATCGCCACAGTCTTGTGATGAGTTCCTGGTTTAGCCATCCAACGACCGATTCGGCCCAACTTCATCATCTGCTTGGGGCCATGACGGCGACCAAGTAAAAAGTGAAAAGGATCCGTCACGGACAAACGTAAAGAAGCAAGTAAGACAAATGGAATGAGCGACATTTGCCCCGCCGCCAGACCCATGAAGATGATTCGGGGACTGAGCAACATCAAGGCCAAAGGATTTCCCAACAACAAGGGTGTACACGCAGTGCCGATAAACGAAACACCAGACATCGCCATGATTGGTAGAGCCGTGCGATCAAACTTCTTGATCAATGTCGTGTTCACGTAGCAAAAGTCTCGCAAGCACAACTTTCGGGAGAGCAAAGTTCAACGCTCTAACTGGCAAACAAATTCTGAACAAACTGCGCTAGTTGGTATGAAGTATCGATGAGAAAAGTGTGAGATTTCAGCGATTGCGCCCTCTCAGAGGTATGACCGCAACTGCCAACCCCGATCTGTCTGAAATTGATGAAACCACGTTGAGACGTCTGCGAGTCATGAGTTCGCTATCGGTCGCCATTTTTGGGTTGATTGGCCTCGGATTTTTTCTCATCTTTCGCGGCGGTGAAAGTATTTCTGAAAAGGCTCAACATCGCCAAAACATCATCCTCGGGGCCAGTGGAATTACCCTTCTAGCAGGGGGGATTCTCCTTCTGGCCATCACATTTTGGCGCTCGTCGCGGTCCCTCAGTACCGCCTAAAGAAGTGGTCTTTGCTAATTCAGTTGACTTTGTCATTTCAAGGTGGTTGCCTATTAAGCGTTATGTCTCTCCAGAACACCCCGTTGATCTCCATGATCTCATCTCCAGTGATCTCATCTCCAGTGATCTCATGGTCAGTGTTCTCCTTCGCGTCTGCAAACACGTTCGCCGTTAAGCACGCAGGCATGAAGCATGCAGCCGCCAAGACTGCCTATATGGCAGCCGGCTTTGCAGCGGTGAATACCAAGCGTTCACCCCAGCGGCTCAGGGAGTCACTCACGTAGGTCACACACCAACGTCGAGAATCCTCACTGAGGCCGCTGGGAAATCCCAGCGGCCTTTTTCGTTTTCCCGACACCAAACCAGTTATCCACAACAACACCACTAAGAAAGAGAACCACCATGACCATGATCCTTGAAGCCCCAATTGAAGAAATCGTTGCTCCCCTTTTCATCAAGCAAACTGCCCGTTGCGCCGATGGCAATGGCACGCTGACGCCTCTGTTCTTCAGCGACGAAAACATTGATATCGCTCGCGCCAAAGCAATCTGTACCCGATGTGCCTTATCTGCCTCGTGCCTTGATGGTGCTCTTGAACGCGAGGAGCCCTGGGGCGTCTGGGGAGGTGAACTCATAGAAAATGGACGCATCGTGGTTGACCGCCGACCCCGCGGGAGACCTTCGGTTTTACCCAAGCCCATTTTGGTGATTGACGAAGATCGCACAATTCGCAGCATCTTGAGCGTTAGTGATCAGAAGAGTTACGAGGTGGCCATTCGAGTCGCCTAGTCACATCACGTAATCATCCACATTCATCTCGGTGGTGGGCAACGCTTGACGACCCCATCACTGCACCGGGAGGTCCCGGCCGCAGTATCCCCCCAAACTGCGGCCGGGCATCCCTGACCCGAAGCAATCTCTGTCACGATTCACCTGAGCCCCGATCAGATGGCTGGCAACTAACCTGAGCCTGTGGCAATGAAGTTTTCACTACGGCGGTTGAGCCCGTTTTTCATTGCCGTGCTCGCTGGTGTTTCTGCTTCAGCAATCGCCATCATTGTTGTTGCTTCAAACCAATCTGACTCGAACGAGTCTGATGTAATACTTGACCAACCCGGCGTTTATCAAGAGCCTGGTATCGGTACCAATGCCCCAGTTGTCGGCAAGCAAATGAAACCCGCCGACGTTCGTGATCTCAACAACCAAGTTGTCAATACGGCAAGCTTCTTTACCGACGGAAAACCAGCACTCATCAACTATTGGTTCTCAAACTGTCAACCGTGCAAACGAGAAATGCCCGCATTGCAAGATGCCTTTACAAAATATGGTGCGCAAGTCAATTTCATCGGTATCAATACTCAAGACTCTTCCGAGGTCGCAACTTCGTTCATTGAAGATCTCGGGATTGATTACGAAATTTTGCGCGACCCGAATGGAGAATCCGTCGTCGCGAACGGTGTCTCAACTTTTCCAAATACGTTCTTCGTCAATGCCGCTGGCACGATCATCAAGCAGATAGCCGGAGAACTCACCGCCGATGACATTTCATCAGCATTGAAAGAGTTAGGTGTCTCATGATCGCCAACTCTGATCGCCTGTGGTTGAGTTTTGGAGCCGGGTTACTTGCTGCCGTAAATCCATGCGGCTTTGTCTTGTTGCCGACGTACCTCATGTACTTCCTCGGCGTTAGTGGCCGACCCGGGACACAACGGTCTACAGTCCGTCGAGCACTCTTGGTCAGTGCCGCGCTGTCCGCTGGTTTCATGACCATCTTCATCATTGTTGGTGGTGTCAGTCGACTATTCACCGATTGGCTCAATCAGAATGCGAAATATGTTTCGCTGTTAATCGGTGTCGCCTTGGTCATCTTGGGTATCGCAATGTTATTTGGTTATCGTCTGCCATTTTCAACCCCCAAACTTGAAACTGGAAAACGCGACCAAACCGTTGCCTCAATGTATGTTTTCGGCTTGGCTTATGCCATCGCTTCAATTGGCTGCACCATTGGGCCATTTTCGGCAATCGTTCTTGGCACCATTGATACTGATGGTTTCTTTCAAGGAATCATTGCCGTCGTTCTCTATGGCGTTGCGATGTCATTGCTCATCACCACATTGACCGTCACGCTTGCGTTGGCCCAAGGTGGCTTGTTGAAGTCGCTCCGAGTCGGCATGACTTACGTTGAAATCGCTTCAGCAGTCATCATGATTCTCTCGGGTTTGTATCTCACCTGGTATTGGTTCAACGACATTCGCGATAAATACGATGACGATTTCACTGGCCAGGTATTGAACTGGCAAGAACGAATCGTTCAAATCATTGACGACAACCGACTCATTCTGGCAATCGTCTTCACTGTCATCGTTGGAGTCGCGCTCACGTACACCCTCGTCTCGCGACGACGAGAGATTCATCAAGGTTCGTAATCACCAATGTTTCGTGAACTTCTAGATCATCCTGATGTTGAAGAGGTCATTACTCTACGCGGGCAAGATCTTCCCCCCGACCAACGCATCGGATTCATGGCCTATCACGGTGGTGGCCTCGAAGAAATGACTGAAGTCATCGCCATGCGAGCCGCTGAACGTAGCGGAACGAGTTATTACGGAGTCCACCAGCCCAAGGGAATGGAACGACACATTCCCTCAATTGAAGTGTCCCCCGAGTCCTCAACTCATCTCAAGAATTTCATTGATCATGTTCACACTGTCATCACGATTCACGGTTTCGGTCGACAGGGCTTCTATTCATCATTGTTATTGGGTGGACAACATCGAACCTTCGCTCAACACGTTGGTTCGCACTTGCGTACACACTTGCCGGCCTACAAAGTCATCACTGAGATTGACGACATCCCCAAAGAACTTCGTGGATTGCATCCGCGTAACCCGGTCAACCTGCCAGCAGGTACTGGCGTTCAGATTGAATTACCCCCACGCGTGCGTGGTACGACTCCCCTGTTTTGGGATTGGGAAGGTCCGTCATTGCCACCCCATACCGAATCACTCATCAACGGATTAGTGAGTGCAGTCGATTCTTGGCAAACAATTCAGTTACGGGGCTAAGCGTTCAATCATCCATTCTTGGGTGACATCATCACGGCGATATCGAAAACGATCGTGCAAACGATTGGGACGTCCCTGCCAGAATTCAAAGACGTCAGGAATCAGTAGCCATCCACCCCAATGTGGCGGGCGCAGCACTTCCACTCCAGCGAATTTTTCGGCAAACTCGGCGTGACGCTCGTTCAGAATGTCGCGACCACTAATCACTTCGCTTTGTGGTGAAGCCCAAGCACCCAATTGGCTATCACGTGGTCGTGAAGCAAAATATGCATCACTTTCATGACCTGGCAGCATTTCAACAGTGCCACGTACCCGCACTTGTCGATGCAAACCAATCCAAGGGAATACTGCGCTCGCTACTGGATTCGCGTCGAGTTGTTGACCTTTAGCACTGTTGTAGTTTCCAAAGAAAGTTAGTCCATCATCATCAAACCCACGAACCAATACGATGCGCGAGTCGGGCATGCCATCAGAATCAATTGAGCCAACAGCCATCGCATTTGGTTCAGGTAATTCTGCTTCGACAGCCTCGATGTACCACGCATGCCATTGTTGAATCGGCGATTCATCAAGGTCCTCAAAATTCAATCCCGCTGTTTCATACTGGATACGACGATCACGCAGATTCATATTGATTAGCCCTGAGGACTGATGCGGTCCATGCCACGCATATACGGACGCAATACTTCTGGAATGATCACACTTCCATCGGCTTGGCGGAAGTTCTCCATGATTGCGGCCCACACCCGAGGAACTGCAAGCGCCGAACCGTTGAGTGTGTTGGCAATATGTGTACCTTTTTCACCCACTTTGCGATAGCGAATATCGGCGCGACGACCTTGGTAATCACTGAACCACGACACCGACGAAACTTCAAGCCAGTTGTCACAACCAGGCGCGTACACCTCAATGTCAAAACTACGGTGATGACTTTGGCCCATATCACCAGTGCAAATTTCGATGATGCGGTAGGGCAAGCCCAAACCAGCGATCAACCGCTCGGCACGATCGCGCAGTTCAATCAACAACTCATCAGCAGTTTCGGGTGTGCTCAACGCAAAGATTTCTACTTTGTCAAACTCGTGTGCTCGCAACATTCCGCGAGTGTCACGTCCAGCCGAACCGGCTTCACGGCGGTAGCAGGAAGAATACGCCATCAGTCGAAGAGGCAACTGTGCCTCATCCAACACTTCGCCGGCGTACATGGAAGTTAAAGGGGCCTCAGCAGTTGGAATGCACCACAAGTCATCGCGTTCAATGGCATATGCATCTTCAGCAAACTTTGGAAGTTGTCCCGTTGCTGTAAGGGTCGCAGTTGTAACCAAAGATGGTGGACGAATCTCTTCGAAGGCATCGGCATTCATATCTAATGCGTACTGACACAGCGCACGCGACAACATGGCACCCGCGCCTCGTTGCATGGTGAACATTGCACCACTTAACTTCACTGCTCGTTCGTTATCAAGAATCCCAAGTTCATCAGCGATTTCCCAATGAGGCATGCGCTGATGCTCTGTGAAACTTGCCGGCATTAGATTCGGCCCAATCACTAATGGATTGTCGTGGTCGCTTGCACCATCTGGGGCGTCTGGGTGCGGCAAGTTTGGTAGACGCAACATGACATCACGCAATTGACCTTGGGCTGTTTCAAAGGATTCTGCCAAGGACTTTTCGTCGTCACCAAGTGAGCGACTTTCGGCTTGCAATTTCTCAGCCTCGTCGTTGTCGCCAGTGCGACGAGCGGTGCCGACCAACTTGGATAGTTCATTCACCCGAGCACGAATCGTGTCACGACGGGCCGTGATATCTCGAACTTGCTCATCAAGGCTGATAGCGGTATCGAGTTGGACCAGCAATTCGGGCTTGCCACGTCGAGCGAGAGCAGCCTTAACCACATGAGGTTCATTACGGAGTAAACGGACATCAATCACAGACTCCTCAGGTTATCCCGACGAGTGTTGCCCGCCCCTACGACTAAAGTCAGAGGCGTGTCTGTAGACGTCCCGTCGTTCTCTCGAATCAACCGCGACGAACCGTCTTTGGTGGTTGATCATCTCTCGGTGCGGTACGGCGACCTGGTCGCTGTTGATGCCGTGTCATTTTCTGCCTATGCCGGACAGGTCACCGCAGTCCTCGGACCAAACGGCGCCGGGAAAACCAGCACGATTGAAGTCTGCGAAGGCCTTCGGCGAGCCTCGTCGGGTCATGTCCGAGTTCTCGGGCTCGACCCCACCAAAGACCACCGAGCTTTGGCCAACGAAATGGGGGTCATGCTCCAAGAAGGTGGCATCTACCCCAGTGCTCGCCCCATCGACGTTGTGCGGCAGTTTTGCGGTTTGTACGGAAGTGGCAAAACCCAATTTGCCAATCCCCAAGAGCTCATCGATCTTGTCGGGTTGACCGAACGCCAAAAGACATCATGGCGTCGCCTATCAGGCGGCGAAAAGCAACGCCTGTCCCTTGCTTTGGCCCTCGCTTCACAGCCCCGAATCATCTTTCTCGATGAGCCAACCAGTGGTGTTGATGTCAACGGTCGTGCAACCATTCGAGACATCATTCGTCGCCTAGCCGACGATGGAGTCACTGTCATTTTGGCAACCCATGAACTCGATGAAGCCGAGAAAATCTGCGATCGAGTCGTCATCTTCGACAAGGGCAAAGTGCTTGTCGAAGGCACCCTCGACGATGTCCGTAAGGCCCGCCGGACAGTGCGACTCCGCACCGTACGACCGCTCATGCTTGATGACATGCCCGAGAATCTCGCAGGGTGGCTCATTGAAGATGCTCCCTGTGACTACAGCATTGAAGACGCCCCACAAGGACTCATCGCGGCACTTGCAGTGTGGTTGTCTGAGCGTGGAATTGATGTGGTCGAACTCCGCACCGGCATGGCCAGCCTGGAAGATGTTTTCAAGAAATTGACCGGGGGAGAATCATGAAGGTTTCCTCGAGTCCATTTCGCGCCCAACTGCGAGCCGAGCTACAAATCTTGGCCCGCAACGGTGAACAACTTCTTTTGACTCTCATCATCCCTGTCATATTGCTGGTGTTCTTCGGAACTACCGATGTTTTGCCGACTGGTTTCGATGATCACATGGATTTCTTAACGCCAGGCATTATTGCATTGGCGATTATGAGCAGTTCGATGGTCAGCCTCGGAATCGCGACTGGCTTTGAACGCAGTTACAAAGTTTTGAAACGCCTAGGTGTCACACCACTTGGACGGCCCCGATGGCTAGCGGCCAAGATCGTCACGGTTCTTTTGATGCAGATTGTCCAACTCATCATTCTGATTCCGGTGGCCCTATTACTGGATTGGCAGTCAGACGATGCGCAGTGGCTTCTCGCTGTCGCTGCCGTTGCTGTTGGCAGTGTTGCCTTTGCTGGGCTTGGTCTCTTCATCGCCGGACGACTGCGCGCAGAGATAAATCTTGCTGCACAAAACGGGTTGTATCTGTTACTTCTTTTGCTGGGCGGAATGGTCATTCCATTTGATGAGTTACCAGCTCCAGTTGCTGCTGTTGCGAAAGTTCTTCCGTCAGGGGCGCTCGCCGATGTTCTGCGTGATGCGTTGGTAGGGCAAGCCGATCGTCCAGGAACATCATGGATTGTTCTGGGTATTTGGGCAGTATTGACCCCAGTGATCGCGGCCGCGACTTTCCGTTGGGAATAAGTACCACCATTTTCAGCAGGCATTAATTCACCTAAAGTTCAAAAACAGAGGCTCACAAAATTCACTCAACCGTGATTGACTAATCTCCGTGACCGGATACACCAGTGAACTCTTGCAGCGAGCAGCGATCCACTCAGCCTTAGGTGAGCCCGCCCGCCTTGCCATCATTGACGAACTGTCAGTCAGTGATCGCTCGCCCCGTGATCTCGGATCGCGATTACAAATTCCGTCAAATTTACTGGCCCACCATCTCGACACTCTTGAGAACGTTGGATTGATCATTCGCTCTACTTCGTCTGGCGATGCTCGCCGTCGTTATATACGACTGACTCCCACTGGCTTGCACACAAGCACCCCACGGCACATTTCTCAGCAGCGACCAATGCTTTTCCTGTGTACGCATAACTCGGCACGCTCTCAATTGGCTGCCGCGATTTGGCAGGCACGAACTGGGCAGCCAGCAAAATCGGCGGGCACTCAACCAGCGTTGCGTATTCATCGACAAACTATTTCGGCCGCCAAGCGAAACAAGATTGAAATTCATGACATCGCGCCGACATCCTTGAAGAAAATTCCCCGCAATGTGCAAGTCGTCACGGTCTGCGACCTCGTTCATGAAGAACTTCGCGCGCCGCTTGATTGGTGGCACTGGTCAATCCCCGACCCAGTTCCTAGTGGCAATGCGACAGCATTTGATGCAGTGGTCGCCGAACTTGAAGCTCGAGTGAAGCAAGTCGTCAACTCAACGATGACAGAAAATGGAGTCAAGTCATGACAACTCGTATCGGAATCAACGGCTTTGGTCGCATTGGGCGTCTTGTTGTTCGCGCTGTACGCGACCATCCTTCACTACAACTTGTGCACATTAACGAGGTCAAAGGTGGACCGATCACTGCGGCGCATCTTCTTGAATTTGACAGTGTTCACGGGCGCTATCCCGGCTCTGTACATCTCGACGGAGACACGCTAGTTATTGATAATCAGCGGGTCTCATTCAGTGAACATGATCAGCCAGAGGCAATTGATTGGAACAAGTACGGGGTGGATCTCGTTCTTGAGTGTTCAGGGAAATTCAAGACGACAGAAACAATTCAACCCCACTTTGACCGCGGCGCACAGAAAGTTGTTGTTGCCTGTCCAGTCAAGAGTTCTGGAATTCTCAACATCGTGATGGGTTGCAATGATCATCTCTATGATCCCGCCATTCATCACCTCATCACAGCAGCCTCGTGCACGACGAATTCCCTAGCGCCAGTCGTAAAGGTTCTGCATGAGTCAGTTGGTATTGAGCGCGGATCAATCACAACTATCCATGATGTCACCAACACTCAAGTTTTAGTCGATGCTCCGCATAACGACTTGCGTCGTGCCCGATCAGCACTCCAATCACTCATTCCTACCTCAACTGGATCGGCAACAGCGATCACTTTGATCTATCCCGAGTTAGCTGGCAAGTTGAATGGTCTTGCAGTTCGAGTTCCACTTTTGAATGCATCGCTCACCGATGCAGTATTCACCGTCAAAGAAGATGTAACCGTTGAGCAAATCAACGGACTCTTTGAGGCCGCTGCAGTTGGTGCCTTACAAGGAATTCTTGGCTATGAAACGAGACCCCTTGTTTCAGCGGACTTTGTCAATGATCCGCGTTCTGGAATCGTTGATGCGCTCTCAACCATGGTGATTGACTCGCGGATGGTCAAGGTTTTGATTTGGTACGACAATGAATACGGATACGCATTTCGAATGGGTGAATTAGCCGCCAAGGTTGCGCGGTCAATCGGATCAAGCACATGAATCTCCGAAACTACATTTTGGTGACGGCCGGATATTGGGTGTTCACCATTACTGATGGAGCACTTCGAATGCTCGTACTTTTGCATTTCAATGAACTTGGTTACTCCCCCGTTTCAATTGCCTTCCTCTTTCTCGCCTATGAATTCATGGGAATTCTGACGAACTTGCTGGGTGGTTGGGTCGGATCTCGTCGGGGACTGAATCGCACTCTCATTGCTGGACTAGGGCTGCAAATCATCGCGCTCATTGCGCTGACGTTTGAATCACCATCCTGGCAAAAATGGCTATCAGTGAGTTTTGTGATGGCTATGCAAGCACTCTCTGGCGTCGCCAAGGATCTCACCAAAATGAGTTCAAAGAGCGCGGTGAAAACTGTTGCTGGTGATGGCTCACTTTTCCGAATGGTCGCAATCTTGACAGGTTCTAAGAATGCCCTCAAGGGAGTTGGATTCTTTGTCGGAGCTGCTCTTCTTTCGGGAATCGGTTACGACGGGGCTTTATGGTCAATGTCAGGAGCACTCGCTGTCACCGTTATAGCCCTTCTTGTTTTTCTCAACGAAGACATCGGAAAGTCAAAAAAGAAGGCTCCGCTGCGTTCGGTTCTGTCAAAGTCTTCAGCCATTAATCGACTTTCAATAGCCCGGTTCTTTCTGTTTGGCTCGCGAGACATTTGGTTTGTTGTTGCCTTGCCGGTTTTTCTCTCTGATGAACTTGGTTGGTCCGAACGGGGAGTCGGCGGATTTCTCGCACTATGGGTTATCGGGTACGGAATTGTTCAGTCAACAGCGCCAAAAATGCTTGCCCGTGGCGGTCGACATGTTGATGAGGTGAATGCCACTCGCCAATGGGCTCTCATACTCGGTCTCGTCTCAGGAGCCATCGCATCTCTGGTCGCTTTTGATATCGCTATTGAATGGGCGATTGTCGGTGGTCTCGTAGTCTTCGGAATTGCATTTGCGATGAACTCATCGTTGCACTCCTATCTCGTGCTGGCCTTCTCTGATGATGACTCGGTCGCCCTTGACGTTGGTTTCTACTATTCCGCGAACGCGGCAGGTCGATTTGTCGGCACCTTGCTTTCGGGTCTGTTGTATCTCTGGGGCGATCTCGCCGCGGCCCTATGGGGCTCCACGATTTTTGTGCTCATCACCTGGATCTGTGCACGACGATTACCTTCCGTGCCAGATACGGTTTCGATTTCAATCGCTGATGTTGAAGGTAGCGACTAACAGCAAATTGATCAGACCTATTTGTGTGTTCGAGGCTCTTCTACTGGTGGCGTCGCCTCAAAGGCGCGTTCAACATCGGCA
The DNA here is from genome assembly GCA_937876415.1 of uncultured Actinomycetes bacterium. Lineage (GTDB taxonomy): Bacteria > Actinomycetota > Acidimicrobiia > Acidimicrobiales > Ilumatobacteraceae > Casp-actino8. Next base: position 10,607 of record CALEHE010000146.1, on the reverse strand, counting down.
GTTGTCAGAACTGACTCTTTACGCACATAGCCATCTTTGTTTTCGTCTCTGAAGGTTTTCACAAAATGCCTAAAGAACATGGCAACAATGATGGTCCATAGGAAAATTGATCCACCTAATTTCATCATGGCTCCAGCAATCTGCTGATCGTTACTCACCGACATTCCCCAAACACGCTCCGGAATGTTGTAACTCTTATAGACAACCCCTTCAGCGAAGGTGAGCCAGCCGGCAGGAATTGTTGCGACAACGCTGTTTAGAAAGAGATAAATCATTTTTCCCATGGGCTTCATCTGAAATTCTTTAAAGGGTCCAATGACAGGTAGCCACATCAAGATCGAGGTCATCACCAAAAGCATGTGTACGAAATAGTGCAATGGTCCGTTCGACACCGATGCATTGACGACACCCGGAATGTGACTTACCATCACTCCGATATTGAATAGAAGTCCAGCCCGTACGGGAAAGGCCATGAAACGCAAAGCCCGGTAGGCCCGACCTTTACCAACCAGAATGCGCACGAACCACTCGGGAGTTGCCAGAACTACCAGCGGTGGCATGAAGTATGTGAGTGCCATGTGCTGAAACATGTGCACCGAGTACAAATACTCTTCGGCGATGTCATGCATCGGCCAGTCAGTGGCTAACCACAACATCAAAATGCCGGCGATAAAGCATGACAATTCTCGCCGAGTAACAACTGGTTCACCAGCCGGAACGGCCTTGGGTCCTAGAACCCGGACAACATAGACGTAGGACGCAACCAAGAAAATGACAAGTAGCCACACCTCAAGGTGCAGTTGAAATCGCCAAGGATCAATGGCAATTTCACCAAGCATGAAGATCAACCCTTCTGAATGAAGAATTTAAATGTTGCTAAAAATCCGCAATACACGGCGATGGCTAACAACAAGCCTGAGTAAAACAGGTAAGAAAACATCTTGTTGTCAAACTTGAGGTGCATGAAGTACGACGCCACGATCACAAACTTGATAATCATCAAGATGAACAGTGTTGGCATGAAGAACGGACCAAAGTCAACGTAATACGTTGATACTTCAATCGCCGTCAAGGCCGCCAAAATCAAGGCGATCTTGATGTATTGCATGTCAGACAAACCGTGATGTTCGGCTTCGTGGCCGTCGGTGTGTTCGGTGTGTTCGGTAGCGGTGCTCATTGGTCGCTCCTCAGGACGGAATCAGGTAGACGAGGGTGAAGATGATAATCCAGACAACGTCGACGAAGTGCCAGTACAACCCGACCAATTCGACAACTTCAGCTCGGTCGCCAGGAATGCGCTTGTTGCGGTTCATACCAACAAGAGCCATCAACATGATGATTCCGACTGATACGTGAACTCCGTGGAATCCGGTCAACGTGTAAAAACTTGAACCGAAGAGGCTGGTCGTAAAGCCCAAGCCCTCTCGGTAAAACGCGGTGAACTCATACACCTGACCACCGACGAAAGTGGCTCCGAGTAATGCAGTAATGACGAGCCACAAATTCATATTGCGCTCATCTTTTCGCTGTGCTGCCGAAACAGCGAGCACCATGGTCAACGAACTCATCAACAAGATGAATGAGCTGACCGACGTAAACGGAATATCAAAGATCTGATCGGGCTGTGGCCCTTCGTTGACGCGACCTTTGTACAACATGTAGGTCGAGATCAATCCACCAAAAAGTAGACATTCTGAACCGAGGAACATCCACATTCCGAGCTTGTTGTTAGACATTCCCGTTGAGGAATGTGCACCATGACCTACATCATGACCGTGGGAGATTGCTGTTTCAGCCAAGGGGCGACAGCTCCTTCGTGTGGCCGCCACCTTCACCAGGTGCCGGGGGATCGAAATCTTCGTCAGGTGACGTCGATGGTTCCATGGACCAACCAAACATTGTCAACATTGTCATGGCAGCGCCGACTGCCATCAACATGCGGTTGTAAATCAAACCGTATGTAATGACCGGCAAGGACAATGCCAACAAGATTGGCCAGTACGAACGTGATGGCATGTGAATGTGCTCATCGGGATGGGCGTTGAGTTCGGCCATCACTTCCTCAGCACTATGCACTTGCGTGACTGCATGCGTCGTCGCGTCCGTCTCGTACTTTCGATGGAAGAACTCATCTAGGTGACTAACTGTCGGAATGGTGTCAAAGTTGTGTTCTTGCGGCGGGTTGTGAGTCATCCACTCAAGGGTGCGACCATCCCAAGGATCGAGCGGTGCAATTGCAATCTTCTTTGATTTGTGGGTGTAGACGATGTTCACCAAGAACATCAGCACGCCAATGCCCAAAACGAACGAGCCAATTGATGCAACTTGGTTCCAGAATCCGAGGTTAAAGAATCCTTCACCAGCGCGAGCTTCGGTCCAGACGCCCATACGACGAGGCTGACCTTGCAATCCAAGAATGTGCATGGGTCCGAATGTGAGGTTCATCCCGATCACCATCAACCAGAAGTTCCACTTTCCGAGCCCTTCACTCAACTGGCGACGGAACATCTTGGGCCACCAGTAATAGAAGCCAGAGAACAAGCCGAATACTGCGCCACCGAACAGAACGTAGTGGAAGTGGGCAACAATGTAATACGTGTCAGTTTGCTGGGTATCTGAAGGGGCAACTGCGTGAGTAACGCCCGACAGACCACCAATGGTGAACTGAACGACCAAAGCAATGGCGAACAACATCGGCACTGTAAAGGTGAGTTTGCCGCCCCACATTGTCATGACCCAGTTCACGATCTTGACACCGGTCGGAACTGCAATCGCCATCGTGGCCATTGAGAACACAGTGACCGATACTGGACCAAGGCCCGAAGCAAACATGTGGTGGGCCCATACGCCCCAACCAACAAAACCAATTGCCGCACCCGACATCGCAACGATGGGATAACCAAACAACGGCTTCTTCGAGAAGACCGGAAGGACTTCGCTGATAATGCCAAAGGACGGCAGGATCATGATGTACACCTCAGGGTGACCGAAGATCCAGAACAAGTGTTGCCATAGAAGTGGGTCGGCGCCCGAAGCGACATCAAAGAATGTCGCATCAAATGAACGCTGGAATGACAACAAGAACAAGGCGACAGTAATGACGGGAATCGCGAACAACAGCAAGAACTGGGTCACGAGAATCATCCACGTGAAGATGGGCATACGCATCATCTTCATTCCGGGCGCCCGCATGTTGAGGATGGTGACAATCAAGTTGATGGCACCGGTCAGTGAGGCAATACCAGTGATCTGCAAACCGAGTGTCCAGAAGTCAATTCCGTGACTTGGCGAGAACAAAGTGCTGCTGTTAGGTGCGTACATGAACCAACCACCGTCGGCTCCGCCACCCAAAAACCATGACGAGTTCAAGAACAAACCACCAAACAAGAAGCACCAGAAACCAAACGCGTTCAAGCGTGGGAAAGCCACGTCGCGTGCACCAATTTGCAATGGCACGAAGTAATTCGCAAATGCGGCGGCCATCGGCATCACGAACAAGAACACCATGGTGGTGGCATGCATCGTGAACATCTGGTTGTACTGATCGGCGTTCAGAACTGTTCCATCAGGAGCAATCAATTGCAAACGAATAAGCAACGCTTCAACACCACCCACGATGAAGAAGAAGAAAGCGGTAACGCCGTACATAATGCCGAGCTTCTTATGGTCGACTGTTACTACCCAATCTCGCCAACTTGTTGAAGCAGTAGGACGTTTAAAAACACCAAGTGCTTCACTCGGCTTGACACCCGTTGGTGCACCGCCGACAACAGCCACGTCAGTGGAGGGACGATCAATGATGGTCATCTAATTTTCTCCCGTTATTTCCGCTCGAGCAGATAGGCAATGATGGAATTGATTTGGTCCTCGGTGAGACCAAGTGCCGGCATACCGCGGTACTTGCCATCGGAGGCTTCCAACTTAGTTGGGTCGGCATACATCGGCTTCTTGGCTGGTGAATTACGCAACCACTCACGAAGATCTTTCTGATTGAGACAATCAGAGGACACACCCGCAAGGTAACGCTCACCGAAATCCGCTGAGTCGGCATTCCAGACGTTGTTGCGACATTCAGGTGTGAGCAAATCCCACGATGCGCCGGCAAAGGTGTTGCGCGTCATGAGATTGGTCAAATTAGGTGCAGCACCCGAAACGAGGTACTGATCAGGAGCCGAAATAATCAGACTTCCATCGGAGTTCGCAAGCCCGTTGACTTGGTGGCAACGACTGCACTGTTGAATGAACAAAGACTCACCAACTGCCGCTTCGGTGCCAGCCGCGGGAGCGGTATATTCCTCAAGTTCGTTCGCAACCCACTTGTCGTAATCAGCACGTGACAACACGACTGCCTCCATACGCATGTACGAATGTGACAACCCGCAGAACTCAGTGCACTGTCCGGCGTAAATACCAGGCTGAGAACCTTCCATGCGCAACAAATGAACTCGACCAGGAACGCTGTCTTTCTTACCGTTCAACTTAGGAATCCAGTATGAATGGATCACGTCGCGACTTGTAACTCGCAGCAAGACCTTGGTGTTCTCGGGAATGACGAGTTGTCCCGAGGTCACAATCGGAGCAGTAATTCCAAATTCTTCGATATTCGAACCAGAAGCCGGATAGTCGTATTCCCACCACCACTGTTGACCAGTGACGTTGATGGTCATTTCGGTATCGCTGGTTTTGGCCAACTCAAAAATTGTTCCGGCGGTCGGAACGGCGACACCCAATAGAATCAGAACGGGGATAACTGTCAATACAATTTCCAGAGCAGGCTTACCGTGGGTCTGCTCAGGAATCGCCTGTCCACGATCGCGGTAGCGGTACATTGTCCATGCCACTGCGGCAAAAACAATGACACCAACAATGCCAGCGACGTAAAACACTGGCCGTTGCAAGTTGTCAATTTTCTCAGCGTTTGGTCCGGCTGGTTGCCAGGTATCTTGCGGTGCGTCCTTGGCACAACTGGCCAAGAAACTCAATGCTGAAACGGCAATCGCGGCCTTTGCGGCACCATGCCAACGACGTGCAGACTTCATCGACTCTCCAACTTGATTAAACATTTTTTTCATGGCACCAACACCTCAACCGATGCTCCCTCAAGACCAGGAACGGTAATGCTGAATCCCTCAGTGCTTGAAAACGATGGCTTTGGAATGTTCACGACTACACCTTGCTGACCACCTTTTGTCACCAACGAAGTGCACGCTTGAAGTAAAGTCTCGCGCTCAACCCCGCCACCTAAAGATTCGACGACCTTGCCGTATGTCACTACCATCCGATGTTCGCCTTCATCTTCGTTTTGGAAGATGATGCTTGAGTTCAGTGAACGCTGCAAAGTGATTGAGGTCAACGGGCCCGAGTAGCCATCCATCTCGGCGTACAGGGCACCATCTTTCAGGGTCACGGTGGCAGCCACGCTGCTCTTTGCCGACACGGCACGAACCGCATGCTTATCGGAATACTCGGCTTCCACGCCACAGGCACGGTGGGCGAAATGATCTTCTTCAGCGGCCTCTGTCAATTGCTCACGCTCTCCATCGAGAGCGAGCACGACACCGACAACTGATAAGGACAAAAGCACCACTCCGCAGACCGCACCGACAAAACGAACACTCGTGCCGCGTCGGATTGATAGCACCGAGCCAAAGAACAAAACCAAGATTCCGATGATGCTGAAAACAATGGCCCCAGCATTTTTCGACAACGCCAAGAAAATTCTTGAGGAAGACAACACGATGATGGCGAGCAATAATGCTCCAGCGATCGGAATTTCGAGTGGGTGAACAACCCGGCCACGAACTCGCTCGTTATAACTCGGGTCAGACGAAGCACGATCACTCCAGTTCTGAATCAGCCATTCGCCGAGCATTGCCAACAACAGAGCAACGCCGACTTTGAAAATGCCTGGTGAAGTGACGAGACCAACAATCACAGTTCCGAGCGATAGAGCAGTTCCGAGTGGGAACCAACTACGACCAGATCCCCGTTGTGCGGCTGGCGCCGAATCATGCTGTTCGGTGTCGGTTGACAACACGTGCCCATCACGAACATATGAGGCAATAGCGCCGAGGAATATTGAGGCCGTCGCGACGAATACCAGTGCAACTGCACCAGATCCGCCATTGTTCGCGATCATCCAAACAATGGCCGCGGCAAACGCCACCCCGCCTATTCCGTAAAAGAGTTTTGAGCTTGTTGTAATCATGAGTGCTGCCTCGTCACTTCTGCACGTAGATGACGAACCACACTGCGCAGAACGCTGCAGCGAGGAAGTACCAATAAAGAGCATGAGCCGAAACGAGTTCAACTTCTTTCGTGCGTCCTCCGAGATACCTAAACGAGGCAACTGCGGTGAACACCAATCCAGAAAGCAACAATGCGGTCATCGCTCCGGTTGAGGCGTAGAACATTGAATGGAAGGCTCCATCCCTGGCTCCGACGCCCATTTGTGTCCAGATGAAGATCTGGGCGTTAATGACTGCCAGAGCCATGAGCGCAGTGACTCCGAGGGCCAGACCAGTATGCGTGCGGTCATTGCGCTTTGCTGAGTACACAGCCCACTGCGCCATGACACAAACAACCAAAAGTCCAAGCAACATGATGTTTGCAGCAACTTCTGGAACAATGATCCTTTCGGGCATCCAGTCTTTAATGAAGCCACGCTTCGCAGATTCACGCACTGGTGCATCGGCGCGGAACTGCAGCCAAGTGGCCATCATTCCGCCGACGAGCATGAGGCCAGCAGCACCTGCCACCGCAGTGCCAACAAATACTTGGCGGCGCGGTACGGGTTGCGAGGCGGGGGGTAGTGCAAGCATCAGGCAACCTTCCCTGTTGATGAAGCGGACTTCGAGTCGGTCAACGGAGTTGCCGAATTTACGACGATGACCCCAGCGAAATTATCTTCGGGTGGTGGTGACGACGTCGCCCATTCAAGAGTTGAACCATCCCACGGATCGTTACCGGCGACCGCACCACTCGTGAAACTCTTCAACGCCAATCCGATGAATGCAATCGAAGCCAACAACATGACGACGAATCCTGCGCACGTCAACGCGTTCCATAAATCTTGTGGACCGCTGTACGAAAAGCCATTCACCAAACCGGCCGGCTGATCAGCAAATCCAGCGACAAAGTACGGAACTGAATCAAGACCGATAGCAAGCAATGTCAACAATGCCAAAGGTGTCGCCGCCTTATCGGAGATTGACCGTCCCCACAACTTGGGACCCCAGAAACAAATACCGCCGAAGGCAATGGCAATCGCACCAAAGGTAATCGGCACATAAACGCCGGCTTCGTAGACCGAGCCGATCAAACCAGCATCTTCTACGAGCCCAACGATATGTGCTGCAGCACCAAGAAGAATTCCGAGAAGACCGATCAAGACGAAAGTCAACGGTGCACTGATCACAGGCTTTGCCGACTTGAGTGTCAGAAGCGACAAACCAAGAACTCCGAGCAATCCGAGAACAGGGACCACGTTCAGCAACAAGAACGGAAGCAGGTCGGCGATCTTCGAACCAGCGTTATCAAAAAACTTCTCTCCTTCCCAAGGAAGAGTGATACTGGTCTGAGTGACCACAGCAAGCGCAAATACGCAAACCACACCAATTGCACCGAACGCCACCGAGCGTTGGGCCAAGCGGGTACGTGCGATCGTCGGCACTACATCAAGGACGATGCCGAGTGCTGGGATTGCCAAAAGAAAACTAAATGGTTGTGACAACGCCCAACCAACCCACTGGTTGACTCCGATGTTGCCACCGAAACCAGCGCGGGCATAACGATGATCGACATAAACGTAAAGCGTCGTACCAATCAAAACTGGCATCGTAAGAATCACAGCCAACGAACCAACGAGTGATGACCATGTAAAAAGTGGTGCCCGCAAGATGCCCATACCCGGTGCTCGAGTTGTGAGCACGCTGACTGCGATGGATGTGGCTGCCATTAGCACACCAAGACCGAGAACAATGGAGCCGGCAAGGTACAAATCAACGAGATCGGAGTTACCACCGTTGGGTCCTCCGTTGCCAATGATTGACGCCACTGCAATACCGAGACCAGTCAGCCACATCCAGAAACCAGCCGCGGCTAAACGCGGAAACGCATTTGAACGTGCGCCCAACTGCAACGGCACCACGGCAATTGATAAGCCGAGAAGCAATGGCACTACTGCACCGAAGGTGAGCAGCAAACGAACTGCGGCTAGCACTTGTGGAACTGAATCCACACTCAGAATCTGATAACTATCGGCGTTGATGCGCTCAAAGGTCACCACAATCGCGAGAACAAGTCCAGCCACAAGACCGACCAGTCCAGAGCCGATAAAGAGTCGCCCAACTTTTTTGTGATCAGCAGAAGTCAGCCAGGTTGCAATGGCGGAATTTGATGCAGACACATCAGTAGGCAGGTGGGTTTCAATTGATGTCATTCGAGATGGCTCGCTTCACGCGCAACGAGAGGAGTTCGGGGTTCCTCGGGGGTCTCAAAACTATTTCCAACCAACGACATTACCCCCTACAACCTGCGGGAACCGAAATCCCTGAGCAAGTTCGTTCGTGAATTCCGACAGAGGTGCTTGATAAGAGCCATGGCTGGGGCGAGTGAGTGTTCGTCGCGGTCGCTGAATCGGGTCAAATTCCGTTTTTGATGAACACGTCGACTGCCATCGCAGTGAACAGCACCGTCACATAGGTGATGGAGAAGCCAAAAACTCGCATGGCGCGGCTGGCTGACGGGTTACGACCCAAATCAATGGTGCTCGCAATGAATCCGAGCCCTAACACCACCGCTGAAATCATATACGTCAGCCCAAGATTGGCAACTGGACCCAGAACGAGGGTGGTTGCTGTCAATAGCACGGTGTACACGAACATTTGGCGGACCGTCTGCTTCATGGACACGACCGATGGCATCATGGGCACTCCGGCCGCTTTGTACTCGTCGGCATGACGGATCGCCAGCGCCCAAAAATGGGGTGGGGTCCACAAAAATATGGCTATGAACAGGATAAATGGCTCCCAGGCCAGAGAATTTTGTACCGCTGCCCAACCCACTAAGACTGGGACTGCACCGGCTGCGCCCCCGATCACGATGTTTTGCCGGCTCGTTCGCTTGAGCCATAACGAATAGACGAAGACGTAAAACAAGGTTGCTGCCAGCGCCAAGCAGGCCGCCAGCAGGTTGGCCCCGACCCACAAGATCGCAAAAGCGAGCGCTTCTAAGGCCAGCGCAAAGATCATGGCGGCCCGAGGAGTGATCAGACCAGTCACGAGCGGACGAGTTTTGGTGCGATCCATGAGGGCATCGATGTCGCGGTCTATCACCATGTTGATGGCGTTGGCCCCGCCCGCGGCCAAAGTGCCACCGATGAGGGTGATAGCGACGAGACCCCAACTGGGCCAACCTTGTTCGGCCAAAACCATGGTGGGGACCGTGGTGATGAGCAACAGCTCCACAACCCGCAACTTCATTAAAACGATGTAGCCACCAAGAACCGACTTGGGTTCTTTGCGGGCGCCGTGAGCGGCGACTCCACCTGGAGACAGGCGAGACGGAACCAAGGGGCGAGAACCAACAGACATCAATCTTGATCGTATGGGGGTGTGAATACCTCAACCAACCGAGACAATGAAGGAGTGAACACACCAGGCGTGACTCTCGTCGCCGCCGCACCCGCCACAATTGAGCGGCCAGCGGTCGATGAGTCAATATCTCTTGAACATCCGTGGGTTGTTTTGGTTTGGAACGACCCCATCAATCTGATGAGTTACGTCACTTTTGTGTTCCAAAAATTATTTGGCTACAGCCTCGAAAAAGCCACTGAACTCATGCTTGATGTCCACGAAAAGGGCAAAGCCGTCGTATCGAGTGGAACGAAAGAAAAGGCCGAAATGGACGTGTACCGGCTACACGAACATGGACTGTGGGCGACCATGCAGCAGGACGGGGTCTGACATGGCTCGCGTCAAACCACCATTCGCCGTCACCAAAAAAGGAATCGTCGTCAATCTCGGATCCGATGAACGCGATTTGTTACGTCGATTGTTTGGCGAAGTAGAAGAGTTACTCACGTCGGCGTCAATCGGTGACCCGAAGTTGGCCCGGCTTTTCCCACCGGCCTATTTCAACAATGACGAAGCCGAAACCGAATACCAACGGCTGATGCGCGATGAATTGATCGCAAGCCGACTGAGTTCCATCGCCACGGTCGACGAATTCTTGGCCGATGATCAGTTGAAAACTGTCACTTTTGCCCAATTAGACGCCTTTTGTGCCGCTCTCAACAGTGTGCGGCTTGTGCTCGGTACCCTTCTCGACGTCGGTGACATTGACGATTATCTCGATGCTGACGACCCGCGTCATGATGAACTCGCTCTATACAACTTCTTGTCGTGGCTCCTTGATGCAGCTATCACCGCCATTTCTCACAACCACGGTGCCTCCTGAATCGAGGGACCGAAAGATGACCGACCAATCTTCGGGTGGAGACCGCAGGCAGTCCTGTTAGAGTTGCCACGCTCTCATCGAGACGAGTGCCCAAGCCCCCATCGTCTAGTGGCCTAGGACACCACCCTTTCAAGGTGGCGGCACGGGTT
>CALEHE010000145.1 GCA_937876415.1 uncultured Actinomycetes bacterium | reverse complement strand
TAAACCGTTCATACTGCTAAGAAAGAACAGTGAAGATCGGTCGTCTGGCTACCGCAGGCCTTGCTTTTCTTCTATTTTTCGGGCCGATTTTGGCGTATGCCAGCGGACGACGCGGAGCACCAGTTGAGAATCGTCCAGCCACCGATTTCAGCGAACTTTCAGTGAGCTGGGATGGCTTTTCGACTCTGAGCAAGTTCATTGGCGATCGCATCCCATTGCGTTCGCGGGCAATCAGGTCAGACGGTTGGATTGACCAACATGTTTTTCAGGAAGACCCGGCATTTGGCGGCGGTGCGGTTCCGAGAATCATTCATGGGAAAGACGGCTATCTATTTCTCAATGATGATTTCGAAATGGCCTGCCAAAGTGCTGACGTCGTATCGCAGCTCGTTAGAAGTGTGGGCGACTTAGCGACTATTATCAACGCATCAGGTCGTCGAGCGATCTTCACGGTCGCACCAAACAAGACGACTCTGCACAGCGACTTCTTCCCCGACGGCCAGGGCAGCTTGGATTGCCTCAACAAGTATTCAAGTGAACTCTGGAGCGGCTTGAGTGCTGCGAATATCGATGGCTACGTTGATCTGAAGTCTGCATTGTCCGATGAAATGGAAGAGACACGCGAACCCCTGTATTCACGAAAAGACAGTCATTGGGATAGCGCAGGGTCTGCCGCTGCGGCAAAGGCAGTGATCAATACTTTGCAACCAGGGCTTTGGGATGATTCGGCACTGCAATTTCGAGGAGTCGTTGATTACATCGGCGATTTGACCTATCTCGAAGGCAACCCGGTTGTTGATCAAACCCCGTTGTATGAAGTGGTCCGACCTGAAATTACTGCTGGGACGACAGAGATTTGGGACGCCGAAGACATGACCCACATCTATCGCCGATACACGAATACCGGACCACCAGGTTCGTTGATTACTGCCAAGACGGTCCTCATGGTTGACTCATTTGGAGTCGAAGCCATGGCAAGAATCATCCCCTATTTCGCAGACATCACCTTCGTTCATTTCGACTCGCTCTCTCCTGAAGCATTAATTGCCGAATTCAACAAAGCAGATGCCGTCTGGATTATGTGTGTTGAACGCGCTATCGGATATCGCTTTCGTGATGCGCCGGTTGAGTTTTTCTATCCGTACGGGGCGAAAGAATTTCTTAACACCTTGGATTCTCAACTCGAGCCAAAAGGTGCGAACTAGTGGTTTTTTCTGATCCCGTATTCCTCTTCGCATTCTTTCCTGCATGCTTGCTTGCTTATTGGCTAGGTGGATGGCGATTCAGAAATCTTTTCATCGCTCTAGTAGGTGCGGTTTTTTACATGTGGGGCGGGGGTGCCTTCATTGTTTTGTTGTTGGCATCAATCAGCATTAACCACTTCGCTGCCGTCAAGATCGATTCATGGCGAACAAGTCAACCTGGCAAGGCTCGGCGGCTGAAGCATTTAGTTTTAGGTGCCGATCTTGCAGCGCTAGCACTGTGGAAGTACGGCGGGTTCGCCGTTCATCAATTTTCTAACGGCCTGAGCGAACTTGGAGTCGATGCCAACTTTGAGCTGTCACTCGCACTCCCCATTGCGATCAGTTTCTTTACTTTTCAGTCAATGAGTTACGTCATTGATGTGGCGCGGGGTGATGCTCGGCCAGCACCGCGACTCGTGGACTACGGCGCTTACATTTTGCTCTTCCCGCACTTGATTGCTGGCCCGATTGTTCGATATTCACATATTGAACCCGACCTACTTCGCACGCCACGTCGTCGGCTTGACGACTTTGCCGCCGGAGCACCACGATTCTTCTGGGGTCTTGGCAAGAAGATTTTGATTGCCGATCAAGTTGCAGCAATCGCTAATCACGCATTCGCTCTGCCTGATAATCGAGTGACATGGGCAGTTGCTTGGATCGGGGCGATTTGTTACGCAATCCAGATTTACTTCGACTTTTCGGGCTATAGCGATATGGCAATTGGTCTGGCTCGCATGTTTGGATTTGATTTCCCCGAAAACTTTGATCACCCGTATAGCGCCGTGTCGATCACCGACTTCTGGCGTCGCTGGCATATCTCGTTGTCATCGTGGTTTCGTGACTACTTATATATACCGCTCGGCGGAAACCGCAAAGGCCCAAACCGGACCTACATCAACTTGGCCTGCGTGTTCTTGTT
>CALEHE010000144.1 GCA_937876415.1 uncultured Actinomycetes bacterium | reverse complement strand
CTAGGACACCACCCTTTCAAGGTGGCGGCACGGGTTCGAATCCCGTTGGGGGTGCCAGACCGTTTACTCGGTCCGACATCTAGTACGTAACACATTTAGCGAACACATCTAGTACATAGCCGAAATTGCAATAACCAAAGCAAATGTTTTGGTCTCGTGGTGAAGTTGGAGTTCACGCCGGCCTGTCAAGCCGGAGGTCGCGGGTTCGAGTCCCGTCGGGACCGCCAGTGCATGTGGGGAAACCCACAGGCACACGGTCGAGTAGCTCAGTCGGCAGAGCGTCCGCCTGAAAAGCGGAAGGTCACCGGATCGACGCCGGTCTCGACCACTTCATGTTTAGACGCGATATCGAAGGCCTTCGGGCACTGGCTGTCGGCTTCGTCATTTTTTTTCACGCCAAATTTCTTGGCCTCACTGGTGGTTTCATCGGTGTTGATGTTTTCTTCGTGGTGTCGGGTTTCTTAATCACCTCGCTGCTCATCACTGAACATTCTTCACGCGGCAAAATTTCTCTTAAAAATTTTTATGCCCGGCGGGCACGACGTTTACTTCCAGCATCAGCGTTAGTCATCGCACTTACTGCTCTCGCTAGCCGCATTTGGCTTGAACCACTTCGGCTCAAAGACATCGGTACTGACGCGGTAGCCAGCGGAGGGTTTTTCGCTAACATTTTATTTGGCGTTCGCAGCACTGATTATCTGCAAGCCGGACAACCGCCCTCTCCGTTCCAACATTTTTGGTCCCTGTCAGTTGAAGAACAGTTCTACATCGTGTGGCCGGCGCTCTTGATGTTGTTGCTCTGGAGGTCGCGTGATCGCCACACCCGAGCAATTGTTACAGTCTCAATTTTAAGTGTTGCCTCACTTGCGCTTTGTATATGGCAAACCACTCAATCTCAACCGTGGGCCTTCTTCGGTTTACATACCCGTGCCTGGGAACTTGGCATTGGTGCACTCGTTGCCTTGTGTTGGAAATACGTTGAGCAACTACCAAACAATTTCCGGGCCGTCATTGGTTGGCTCGGTCTCTTCGCCATCGTTGTCAGTGGACTAACCATCACCGAGAAAATGGCCTTCCCAGGGAAGTTAGCTTTGCTTCCAGTTGTAGCGACTGCGCTCGTATTGATGGCTGGACAACATGCGCATTGGGGACCGCAACGAATTCTTTCGCTTCAACCTCTGCAATGGATTGGTGCGCGTTCATATTCAATTTATTTGTGGCATTGGCCAGTGTTGATTATTGCCGAGTCCCATGCAGCGCGTGCTTTGACGGTGACCGAGCGTCTGATTGCAATCGCTGCATCAGTCATCGCTGCGTCACTATCGCATCATTTCTTAGAAAATCCGGTTCGCCATTCTGTTTCATTACAGGCCAAACCACGCCTCGCACTCATGGCCGGTGCAGTATTAATTGTGTTGAGTGTCGGTGTCGGATTTGTCTTACGAAGCTCTACAGTCGCCCTGAGCACCGATGTTATTGCTGATGCGCCTATTGCTATCGCAAGCACAACGACATCAACGCCGGCGCCAGTTGTTTCGACTGACAGCACAGTTGCACCGGTTGAGCCAACAACATCCCTCGTCACAATCCCAGAAGGGCCCCCACCCTCTATCGTGAATCCGACCGCGCCAATTGAGGCAGTCATTGCTGGTGTACTCACCGATGAAGTTCCAGCCAATTTGCAACCTTCATTACGTGGTGCCACTGGTGATAAGCCTGAAATTTATGACAATGGTTGTCATGTCAACCTGATTTCCATTGAACCCAAGATTTGTGAGTACGGAGATACAACGTCTGATTTCACGGTTGCTCTTTACGGTGACTCACACGCGGCACAGTGGTTTCCAGCACTCAATCAAATAGCCATTGATCATCAATGGCGATTGATCATTCTCACAAAGATGGGTTGCACCGCAATTGATTTGATCACCGCCAACTCATTGGTTGGTCCCACATATCCCGGCTGCCGACCATGGCGCGAAAAAGTTCTTGAACGTTTCGTGGCAGAAAATGTACGTGTGGTCTTGATAACAAACTCAAATCGTTTAACCGATCCATCAACCGGTCAACCTTTCGCTGATTCAATCGTAAAAGCTGGTTACGCAACTCTCATACCGCAATTGCAAAGTATGGGAATCAACCCCGTCGTTATTACTGATACGCCTTACCCCGGAACAGACGTTCCAATTTGTTTATCAAAGGCAATCAAGAATGTTGGCTCGTGTGCTGTCACTCGCGACAAAGGGATTCGCGCGAATCGTCAACAAACCAGTGTTGATGTTGCGGTTGAAAACAATGCTCAATATCTAGATGTCAGTCATTGGGTTTGCACAATTGATACGTGCCCCGTCATCACTGGCAACATCTTGATGTATCGCGACTCGCATCACCTCACGACGACCTATGTGCAATTTCTCACGCCATTAATTGACGCCGCTATATCGCCCTATGTTGATGGCGTTAAGTCGCGAATCAGCGCCTCTTGAGCGACGGTTGCGACCAACACACCATCTTCACTAAACACATGCCCAAGTGCAAGACCTCGATTATTTCCTAACGAATGACACGTGAAATCGTGCAAATGCCAACGATCACTTTGAATTGGTCGATGAAACCAAATCGTGTGGTCAAGACTGGCACCTTGAAAGTTGCGATGATTTTCTGGGCGCAATGAGATCTCAGGGTGGGTACGTACTACAGCATCAGTCGGCAAGTCGTCACTGAGGTAAGCAAACGCACATCGATGCAAAAGTTGGGCCCGATGATCACCAGGATTACCTAACGCTTCGGTCACTCGAAACCAAGCCATGGCCCGACCTGCTCCCTCACGTCCATCGTTCGGATGATCGGCGTTCTCAATCCAACGGCGATCAAAGAATTCAGACCAAGTTGAGTTCGACACTGTATCTGGAAGAGGCACACCCGTCGGGAAGGCAATGGGTTGCACGTCTGGTGCTTGTTCAAATCGTTGAAAACTGGCTTCCAAATTAAGGATGGCACCGTTTTCCTGCCGAGCCACGACCCGACGTGTGCAAAAACTTTTTCCATTACGAATGCGGTCAACCTCATAACGCACTGTGTCTTTAGGACTGCCACGTCGAATGAAGTACGCCCGCAATGAATGAGGTTCCATATCGGGTTCGACGGTTTCGGCAGCGGCCCACAGAGCTTGCGCAACGATGTGACCGCCGTATAAACCGCCCCATGGGTACTCCCGTCCCGCACCGACAAAGGTATCTACACCGTGGGGTTCAAGCGCGAAAAGTTGCTGCATGGTCACGACATCAGGCTATGAGGTTTGAACGTGCTATGACGCAACAGGAATGGTTGACAAAACGTGATTGACGAATGAAAGCCTGTTCAATCTATGTCCCATAACCGAAGCCTAAATCAAGTGCCGTCAGCATTGGTGCAAAAGGTATGCCACGTTCTTCCGCCATTGCACCGCACGTGCCACCACGATCAACAATCACCGTGATCAAAACAGGAATCGCTCCGAATGCTGTCACCGCATCAACTGCTTCCATGATTGACGTTCCACGAGTCACAGTGTCTTCAGTAATGACAACTTTGTCGCCAGGCTGCAATGCACCAGCGATACGTCCAGTGACACCATGATCTTTCGCTTCTTTACGAACGCTAAAGCTTCGAAGATCAATGCCACGAGTAGCAGCCACTGCGGCAATTCCATAGGCCACAGGGTCGGCACCCATCGTCAAACCACCGATCGCGACCGCATCTTTAGGAATGAGTTCTAATGCAACATCGGCCATCAATACGACGCCTTCAGCACGACACGCTGTTTGCTTTGTATCAAGAAACCACGAACTACTTGCGCCTGATTTCAAAGTGAAGTTGCCGGTCTTTAACGAGTGACGGAGCACATGTTCTCGCAGTGCGTGTCGAGCAGGATCAAGAGTTGGAAGTGCATTCGAATAATTACTCATCGGTAATTACAGTAGTGCGCGAATTCCCATTGTGTATCTCTTTGTGAGACCCCTATGTATCAGCAATAAATACAACGATATTTTTTTTCCATCACACTATGACGAATTCTTAAGTCACAAGCCCGTGTATTGCCCACATCTGTCTCATATATTGAAATCCATGGCAGCACCAAAGACACCTATGACAAAGTCTCATAAAGCTGCGTTGGCGGTTGGACGAGCCGAGAGTCGCACTGTTCGTGATTATCTTGAAGCAGTTCGACGCAATAAGCCAAAGCGTGGCCGTAAGCGCACACCTGATTCGATCAAAAAGCGTCTTGCAATTATCGAAAATCAATTTGATGATTCAGATGCAATTACGCAACTGAAGTTGTCTCAAGAACGACTCGACTTGGCAATGGAACTTGCGGAGATGACCACTGCCCAGCAAATCGGACCGCTCGAAAAAGCATTCGTGAAAGTCGCTCGTTCATATGGTGAACGCAATGGAATCACCTACACTGCGTGGCGTGAAATTGGTGTCGACCCAGCCGTACTAAAAAAAGCTGGAATCACTCGCTGATTTCTACACCTCAAGTGCATCAAGGGCCGTGAATACTTGCCCGATATGCACTAACGATCTTTTGAGATCAAAGGCTTCGTCAAGAATCTTCTTGTCAACCCGTTCCAAACGTGAATCGGCTTCAAGAACTGAACGGAAATCTTGTGAACGTTCCCAGGATATTGCTGCTGCTTCTTGCACAATTCGGTAGGCCTCATCGCGAGTTAGGCCTGACTGAACTAAAGCAAGAAGTACTGGCTGGCTAAACACCAAGCCGTGACTTGAGTACAAGTTCTGCTTCATTCGCTCAGGTGAAACCTGCAAACCCTCAAGCAGACGGCGCAAGCGATGCATGACGTAATGCGCCATCAACGATGAATCTGGGAGAACGACGCGTTCAACAGAACTATGAGAAATATCTCGTTCATGCCATAACGCCACATCTTGCATTGCGGCTTGAAGATTTCCCCGCAGTACGCGTGACAAACCAGTGATCGTTTCAGCCGAAATAGGGTTGCGCTTATGTGGCATTGCCGATGAACCTTTTTGACCAGCCTTGAAACCTTCTTCAACTTCGCGAACTTCGGTTCGCTGCAAATGACGTAACTCAACAGCGATCATTTCGCAGGTGTTTCCAACCGCGGCACAGGCCCACATGTATTCGGCATGTCGATCGCGAGAAATGACTTGAGTTGCCGGAACTGCCTTCAAGCGCAATGCGTGAGCAACATGTTGTTCAACTTTGGGATCAACATTTGAATACGTTCCAACTGCACCAGACAGTTTGCAGACGGCGATGTTCTCGCGAGCCGCAATCAAGCGGCTTCGATCACGATCTATTTGCAATGCCCATAACGCAACTTTCGCTCCGAAAGTCGTTGGCTCTGCGTGCACACCATGGGTTCGTCCAATCATCACTGTGTCACGGTGGGCTTTGGCCAAACTTACGACAACACGCAACAGTTTGGATGAAGCATCTATCAATAAGTCGGCCGCATCACGCAACATCCAGCACCAGGCGGTATCAACAATGTCACTTGACGTGAGACCGTAGTGAACCCATGCACCCGCGGTTCCACCAATACGCGACTGCAAAATATCAACAAACGCAGCAACATCGTGATCGGTGATCTTTTCGCGCTCAAGCACATCGTCAATAAAGCGCGCGTCGACAACCGGAGAATTTGCTCGACAAGTTGCAGCATCGGCTGCTGGCACAATTCCTAAAGCGCTATGCGCTTCAGTTGCCAACAATTCAATCTCTACCCAACGACCAAAACGAGATTCGTCCGAAAAGATCGCTTCCATTTCAGGTAATGAATAACGAGAGATCATGCCGTACCTCCAAAGATTGATGCTGGCGTCCAATCAAGCACGTCATCGCGTTCAGGACCGACACCGATGATGCGAATCGGAATGCCGGACTCGCGTTCAACTGCGGTGATGAATGCACGGGCCTCGGCAGGAAGGTCGTCAACTGAACGGCAATTGCGTAGTTCAGTTTTCCAACCCGGCAATGTGACGTAATCGGCTGCAACTTGGCCCAACACATCACTGCGGTCTGGATAACCATGGACAACTTCGCCATTAATGCGATAGCCAGTACAAACTTTGACTTCATCAAATGTGTCAAGCACATCAAGTTTTGTCAGCGCCAATTCGGTGAGTGAGTTAATCCGCCCAGCGTGACGCAACATCACACAGTCAACCCAACCCGTACGGCGGCGGCGACCAGTCACGGTTCCGAACTCACGACCAATCTCAACCAACCTCTCGCCAGTCTCGCCGAGCGTTTCAGTTGGGAATGGTCCTGAGCCAACCCGAGTTGTGTATGCCTTTGTAATTCCGATGATGCGATCAAGGAGTCGTGGTCCAATGCCTGATCCAACGCTCGCTCCACCTGCGGTCGGATTTGATGAGGTTACGAAAGGATATGTTCCATGGTCGAGGTCGAGAAAGGTTGCCTGTGCACCTTCAAGCAAGATGTCTTGACCAGCGTCAACAGCATCGTGCAAGAGTCCGACTGTGTCACCGATATATGGCTGCAAGCGCTTCGCATACGCCACAAACTCCGTCACGATGCGCTCTACGTCCAGAGCGTCGCCTCCAGCAAGAACAATGTTGATGTTTTCAGCGGTTGCTCGCTCACGTACCTGTTCGGCAAAAGACTCGAGATCAACGCATGCTCCAACTCGAATACCAACTCGTCGAGCCTTATCGGCATACGCCGGTCCGATGCCCTTAAGAGTCGTTCCGATCTTGTTCTCCCCCAAGTTGCCCTCGGAGATTGCATCCCAAGATTGATGCCAAGGAAAGATCAGTTGAGCCAAACTTGAGACAGTCAATTTGGCGCATGAAATACTGCGCGATTCAAGACGATCAATTTCGGCGAAGAGAGTTGGCATGTCGACGACAACACCGTTCCCAATCACTGGAGTTACGTGGTCGTACAGAACTCCCGAAGGAATGAGTTGCAGCGCGTACTTCTCGGTACCAACGACCACGGTGTGGCCGGCGTTGTGTCCACCCTGATAACGAGCGACCACCGAATTCTCTCGGGCAAGAAGGTCGATGACCTTGGCTTTGCCTTCATCGCCCCATTGGGCTCCGACGACGACGGTGACTGACATGGCACGCTCCTAAGAAATGAGGGGAACGTAACGACACCCTACTTGCTGTTTACGAACTCAGCACGATCTGATCGTCAACTGCGTCAACAACAATCGCACTGTCTTCGCCCACTTTGCCTTCGAGAATCAAGACCGAGGCACGATCACCAATCTCGCGTTGAATGACCCGCTTCAATGGTCGGGCCCCGAAGTCTGGGTCAAAACCAACTGCCGCCAATAACGCCACGGCGGCTGGTGTGACTTCGAGAGTGATTCGACGAGCCAACAGACGCTCACGCAGCTTTTCGAGTTGAATCACGACGATGTGAGCCAAGTCTTCTTGGGTCAACGAACGGAAGTGAATGATCTCATCAATGCGGTTGATGAACTCGGGCTTAAAGAACATTCGTGGGTCACCGGGCAAGTTTGAGGTCATCACAATCACCACGTTGGTGAAGTCGACCGTGCGGCCCTGACCATCAGTCAGACGACCATCATCAAGTACCTGCAACAAGATGTTGAAGACATCAGGATGAGCCTTTTCAATTTCGTCCAGCAACACCACGGTGTAACCACGACGTCGTACTGCTTCAGTGAGTTGTCCACCCTCGTCGTAACCGACATATCCAGGGGGCGCTCCGACCAAACGGGATACTGAATGCTTCTCCATGTATTCGCCCATATCAATGCGCACCATGGCGCGCTCGTCATCAAACAAGAATTCTGCAACAGCACGAGCTAACTCGGTTTTACCAACACCGGTTGGTCCGAGGAACAAGAATGAACCAATCGGGCGATTGGGATCAGATA
>CALEHE010000143.1 GCA_937876415.1 uncultured Actinomycetes bacterium | reverse complement strand
ATCATTATCAGCATGGCGAACGCACTTGTCCGAGTGGCCGGAGAATTTCAGCCGCTACTGCCACCGCGCGGAAGTGTTGCCGCTCATATTCAGGCTGCCGTACCACGCAGTCGCGTCGTTGCCGCATTTCATCACCTTCCTGCCAAAGAACTCGGTCATATTGGCGAGCCGATTGATTCAGACGTTTTGATCTGCTCGGACGACCCGACTGCATTGCGCGAAGTCAGCGCAATTGTCGAGAAGATCCCAGGTTGTCGACCACTCGATGCAGGACAACTCTCTAATGCCACCGCCATTGAAGCGTTCACCGCAGTTCTTCTACAACTGAATGTGCGCTACAAGACTCGCGTTGCGCCTAAGTTGACGGGTATTCGTTCGATCTCCGAACAGAAGTAGAAGAGGGATAGTCACTTGCCAATCAGGCTATTTGATACCGCTCGTCAGGAAATAGTGCCTTTCGAACCAGGACCGCGTGTGCTCATGTACACCTGCGGCATTACTCCTTACGATGCCACCCATATTGGCCATGCCGCCACTTTTATGGCTTATGACGTATTACAGCGGCGTCTGATTGATCTCGGTCACGAAGTGCGCTGTGTTCGCAATGTCACTGACGTCGATGATCCGCTTTTCGCTAAAGCGCGTCAACTTGGAGTGCACTATCTCGACTTAGCCGCTGGTGAAGAAGCGCGCTTTGAACGTGATATGGAAGCGTTAAACGCCTTACCCGTGTATTCAACCCCACGGGCGTCTTCAGCAATCCCTGATATTCGTGGATTTATCGGAATGGTTCTTGAACGGGGCTTCGCCTACGTTTCCGGTGGTTCGGTGTATTTTGATGTCAGCAAATTTGATTCGTTCGGAAGTGTCAGTCACTACACGCGTGAGCAGATGATTGAGTTTGCTCGCGAACGTGGGGGAGATGTTGATAACCCCAACAAACGAGATCCCCTTGATTTCGTCTTATGGCACCCATCAGCGTCCGATGAGCCTTCGTGGGAGGCCGTATGGGGAGCAGGTCGTCCTGGTTGGCATATTGAGTGCAGCGCGTTAGCCCTACGCGAATTAGGTGAAACGATCGACTTACACGGTGGTGGCAGTGACCTGATTTTTCCGCATCACGAATGTGAGCGGGCGCAGAGTGAAGCAGCCACTGGCTCACCATTCGTTAAACATTGGATGCATGTAGCCATGGTGTTCATGGATGGTGCCAAGATGTCCAAATCGCTGGGCAACCTCGTTTTCGTTGATGCATTACGTCGTGAATGGGATCCTCGCGCGATACGTATGGCCATCATCAATCACCATTACCGCTTTGAGTGGGAGTGGACCAATGACCAAATGCCCGTAGCCAGAGACCGCCTGGAGCGGTGGTCAAAGAGCCTCAAAGCACCCGAATCCGCAACCTTGTTGAACGAGGTGCGTGAGCATCTCGACAACGATCTAGACACGCCCTCAGCGTTGGCGTCCATTGATCAAGCGATAGCACGAGGCTTTTCGGCCAAGAACGCGGCGTCGTTATTAGGAATTGAACTGTAAATAGAACGGCTGACAAAACGACGGCCACGATAATTCGTCTCGCTTATTGTTTCATTTGTGCATATGCTTCGCTCAGCGTTCGAGAGAGGCGGGTGATCTCAGCCATGAAAGCACAAGGTGCCGGGAAAGTCCAGACGCGTGCTCGAACGACGCTTGCCCCCGTCGCTCGACGATTGTGGTCAATCGAAATTTCTGGTCTCGACCGTTTACCCGAATCTGGTCCAGCAATTCTGTGTCCTAATCACGTGAGTTTTCTTGATTCTGCCTTTTTGATGTTGGCCGTCCAACGCAATATTTCTTTCGTTGGCAAAGCCGAATACATGGATTCGTGGAAGACCAAAATTCTTTTTCCAATGATGGGTATGATCCCTATTGATCGCTCGGGCGGTGAAAAAAGCCGAGCGGCTCTTGACGCTGCAGAACGCGTTTTGGCTCGTGGCGAGCTTTTCGGCATGTTCCCTGAAGGAACACGAAGCCGCGATGGGAGCTTGTACAAAGGGCGCACCGGTGCCGCTCGATTAGCCACGAAAATTGGTTGCCCGATATTTCCAGTTGGCATCGTCGGCACTAATGACATTCAACCACCCGACGCCAAAGTGCCTAAACTCTTCCGATCGTGCTCTATCACGATTGGGCGTCCGGTACGACCCGAACGTTACACATCGTCAAACGATCCGCATATGGCCTGGCGGTCAATGATTGATGAAGTCATGTTTGAAGTTCAATCAATGACCGGGCAGGTTTACAAGAACGTTTACGCCGGAAGAACCGCCGATTCTGAACCCATCACCACCGCAAAAGTTGGTCACGTTCAAGATCAGCAGACCGTTTCAAGTTCCTGACTCCCTTTCTCACCACAAATCCCACGGTGACCCTTCGGCATTGCCCGTAAACTGTCACCAATGGCCGAGATATCAATTACCCTCCCTGACGGATCCCAGCGCGATGTTGCCGATGATTCAACTGTGCTCACTTTGGCGTCCTCAATCAGTCGCAACTTAGGCAAAGCAGCTATTGCTGGTGTCGTTAATGGTCAGCAAGTTGACCTTTCGCAGTCGTTAACCCAGGGTGACTCAGTTGAGATCATTACGGTTGATTCAGACCGGGGCCGTCATGTTTTGCGTCACTCGACGGCCCATGTCATGGCCCAGGCAGTCTTGAATTTGTATCCAGGTGCGAAGTACACCATCGGCCCAGCAATTGAAAATGGCTTTTACTACGACTTCGATTTAGGGGGCCGTGTTTTCACTGAAGATAATCTGGCCAACGTCGAAGCAGAAATGCGCAAGGTCATCACTGCTAATCAACCGTTCGTACGTGCCGAGATTTCGGTTGCTGAAGCCCTCTCTTTATTCAGTGAGCAGCCGTACAAATGCGAAATCATCGAACGAGTGACCGGGGGATCAGCCGATGGAACTGACAGTGCCGAAGTAGGTGGCTCGGGAGACTCCGTCAGCATTTATCGCAATACCGTCGAGTTCGTTGATCTCTGTCTCGGACCGCACGTTCCAAGCACTGGTCGACTTGGACACTTCAAGTTGCAAAAGGTTTCTTCGGCGTATTGGCGCGGTAACGAAAAAGGACCAGTCCTCCAACGTATTTATGGAACTGCGTGGGAGAGTAAATCTGCGCTCGAAGAATACTTGCATCGCCTTGAAGAGGCCGAACGTCGCGACCACCGTCGCTTAGCAGTTGAACTTGACTTATTGTCTTTCCCCGCTGAACTTGGTGGTGGTCTAGCGGTGTGGCACCCCAAAGGGGCCATCGTGCGCAAACTGATGGAGGACTACAGTCGCGCTCGTCACCAAAGTGGCGGCTATCAATTTGTCTTTACTCCGCACTTATCAAACGCCACGCTTTTCCAGACTTCTGGCCACCTTGATTTCTACGCCGATGGTATGTATCCGCCCATGGAAATGGATAACGGCACCTACTATCCCAAGCCCATGAACTGCCCGATGCATTGCCTGATCTTCCGTGGTCGTCAGCGCAGTTATCGCGAACTACCTTTGCGACTTTTTGAACTCGGAACTGTATATCGCTATGAACGCGCCGGGACTTTGCATGGACTCATGCGAATTCGTGGTTTCACCCAAGATGACAGCCACATTTTCTGCACCCGGGAGCAACTACAAGATGAAATCATCTCACTGCTTGATTTCGTGATGAGCGTTCTGAAGGCCTTCGGGTTTGAAGATTTTTCATTCCACCTGTCAACTAAAGATCCCGAGAAGTACGTGGGCTCCGATGAGATTTGGGAGTCAGCGACGAATGCATTGTCGACTGCGCTTGAAACTCATGGAGTCGAATACAGCGTCAAAGAGGGCGACGCTGCCTTTTACGGACCGAAGATTGATATCCACATTCGCGATGCCATTGGACGCACGTGGCAACTCTCGACTATCCAATGCGATTTCAATCTTCCTGAGCGCTTTGATCTTGAATACGTCGCAACTGACGGATCACGTCAACGTCCGATCATGTTGCATCGAGCTCTCTTTGGTTCGGTCGAACGCTTCTTTGGAGTTCTCGTCGAGCACTATGCCGGGGCTTTCCCCACATGGTTGAGTCCGGTTCAAGTAAAAATCTTGCCCGTTGCAGAGGCCCACGAAACTTACGCTCAAGAAGTCGCCAAAGAATTGTTGGGATCTGGTATTCGAGTAGAGATCGTTGAAGCAAACGATCAACTTGGCAAACGAATTCGCACCGCAAAAATGGAGAAGACTCCCTATGTACTTGTGGTGGGCGATGACGATGTTACTGCGACAACGGTGGGCGTCAATGCCCGAGGACTCGAAGTTGAACGAGGCGTTGCCGTGTCTGAATTCACTCGCCGCATCACCGAAGAGGTCAGCCACTCAGTAATTTGAGTGACTGTCGACGAAGATTGATGCAAGATGACGATT
This sequence comes from uncultured Actinomycetes bacterium, assembly GCA_937876415.1. Lineage (GTDB taxonomy): Bacteria > Actinomycetota > Acidimicrobiia > Acidimicrobiales > Ilumatobacteraceae > Casp-actino8. The sequence goes on along the minus strand of CALEHE010000143.1, from coordinate 3,476 downwards.
GACGCGTTATGGACTGGATGGCGTAGCCAGTACCTGTCGGCACTTCCGAATCCGTTTGAAGGTTCTCATTCATCTGGAAGCAGTATCTTCACGCAGATTCTTGAGTCAGGTCTGACCGATGAAGAAACGTACATCGTTCATCGAGGCGAGTATGTCTTCGCAATTCTCAATGCCTACCCCTATGCGGTCGGCCACCTCATGGTTCTACCAATGCGTCAAATAGCCAACTTGGTCGATCTGACACCGCACGAAAGTTCTGAGTTGTGGTCAACCGTCACGGCGGCTAGTGAAGTGTTAAAAGGGGAGTACAGCCCCCACGGACTCAACGTCGGTATCAATCTCGGGCCCGCAGCAGGGGGCAGCGTCAGCGAGCACCTGCATGTCCACATTGTTCCTCGTTGGCGTGGAGACGCTAATTTCATGGCTTCTGTCGCAAATGCCAAGACAATTTCTGAACCTCTCAACGAAACCGCCTCCCGAATCCGTCGTGCGTGGACGAAGTATGGATCTTCGTCGTAAAGTTCCTCTCAACTATTGGAGATCAAGATGCCTCAACAAAACTCAACAGACGCAAACGAGATTCGCGATCAGTTGCCAACCGACCTCAATGCGTCTGAGTTCGTCGGTGTCTACAAGTTTCCCGATAACAGTCGCCGTCGTATTCCTGGATACATCTACCTAGGCCTTGGCGTCGCCATCATTGTGCTCGTGGTTGTCGTTGGCAGCGACGGCCCCTTCATCAATTCGGGTGTGTTGGCCGGAGGTATCGTGCTGTCTCTGTTCGGTCTGCTGTGTCTCACTTCCGGATGGCGAATGACGATCGACGAACAAGATGCCCTTGCGGCAGCGGGTGAGGCGGTTGGCTTTGCCGTTGGTCACGCTTCAGCTCAGCAGGTGTGGCGCGGTTTTCGCAGTCGACCAACGTGGCGAGTTTTGTGCTACTCCAATGAAGATCCACCGACGCGACGCGGCTTGGTGCTGGTTGATGCTATCAATGGCAAGGTTGTTGAACATTTAACGCAAGAAAACCTCGAAGATTGGTCATAATCGCTCACTTTGACCGAGCAATTAGCGGCGTATGCCATCCATGAGTCCCTGTCTTTCGTAGACTGTCCAGATGTTTGACGGTCACTTTCGTAAATCTGTTGACCGAGCGGTCAAACCTCTCGGCGACACATTGCGGCGAACAAAAATCACTCCCGACCAATTAACGATTGCTGGAATGCTCATAGCGTGCGGTGCTGCAGTTGCCATCGGAGCCGGGTATCTGTCACTCGGATTATTGCTCGTCATCCTCGCGGCCTTACCCGACCTTCTTGATGGAGCGCTTGCCAAAGCCTCCAATACCTCCAGTCAGCGTGGAGCCTTTTTCGACTCAGTTGTTGACCGTGTGACTGATGCTCTTTTGTTTGGCGGTGTGGCTTGGTACTTTGCTTCCAACGAATCATCCCATCTTGCAATTTTGCCGTTTGCAGTTTCTGGAATGAGCTCAGTCATTTCTTACGAGCGAGCGAAGGCAGAATCACTCGGACTGTCAGCCAAAGGTGGCTTGATGGAACGTGCCGAACGCATTATCTGCTTGTGTCTTGGTTTGTTGTTCCCACCCTTGTTGATTCCGATCATGTGGGTCATGTTGGTCCTAACAACGGTCACCGCAGTTCAGCGATTTATCAAAGTTTGGCAACAAGCCGCCGTCGCTCCAATCACCGCTGCTCGAATTGAATTACGACGTACGCGTCGCCAGAGTCGACGTTCGGCCATCGCATCACGCCGCCCCAGTGCGACTTCACGTCGTTCGTCCTAGCTCACACGCACCTGTTGCATATGGCTTCCTCAGCCCGTCAAGAAATTGGTGACACGCTCGTCGTGGGTAGTTACAAACTTGGTTCATTGCTTTCTAAAGGCGTGCCAGGGTTTCTGTCTGGGACGATGGGTTCACTGGTTGGTCTGCCGGCGTCACTTGGAATGCGTGATAAGCGCAAGATGGTTGAAAGGCATATGCGACGCGTTCGACCTAACGCATCAAGTATTGAAATACGTCGCCTCACACAGCAGGTTTTTGACAGTTATGCCCGTTACTACCTAGAAAGTTTTCGTTTACCGACATTGACTAGTGCGCAAGTAGCCGCCTCATTCACGGTTGAGGGTTACCACGAAAATATGTTGCCAGCGCTTGACCGTGGCAAGGGTGTCATTCTGGCACTTCCTCATTTAGGTGGCTGGGAGTGGGCCGGACGCTGGGCCGCCGACCTTGGTAACAAAATGACAGTCGTGGTCGAACCAATTCAGCCCCCTGAACTCTTTGAATGGTTTGCGGACCTTCGTCGTAAATTTGGCATGACTGTTATTCCCCTCGGACCCGACGCTGGTCCAGCAGTGCTGAAGTCATTACGCAATAATGAGGTTCTGTGCTTGCTCAGCGATCGAGACATTACGGGCGGCGGTATTGAGGTTGAATTTTTCGGCGAACGCACTAAGTTGCCGGCCGGACCCGCGACCTTGGCTCTGCGTACTGGTGCGGCCTTGCTACCCACCGCGGCGTATTTCACTGATCGGGGAGTCGGACACCATGGTGTGATCGGGGCGCCCATGAATTGTGAACGCCACGGCAAACTTCGTGAAGATGTGCATCGTATTACCCAGGAATTGGCCTACGAGCTTGAAACTTTGATTCGTCGGGCCCCTGAACAGTGGCACCTCCTTCAACCGAATTGGCCAAGTGATCCTGGATACGGCGAAGATCACGAGGGTAGTCATGATCAGTCAAGCTCACAAGATCCGACTTGACCTGAATTGTCGGTAGACAGTGACAGAGAGTTGAGCGAACAAGTCATCAATTCTTTGCCCGAGGTCGTAGTCTTGCCAGGTGAAATTGAACGGGGGTTCTTCAATCCTGATTGGGTTAGCCAATTCAGTTCTTTTGCTGTCGGCTTGTGGTTCGGCTGGTCAAACTACAACTGTGGTTCGAGATGTTGATGCCATTCAGGTCATGACTCCCGAAGAAGTCACCGCGATGCGCTCTACTTTGGTTCCAGCGATTCAATCGTCGGTCGACGAGGTTGACAGTTCATTGACTGCGGGGGAGACGACTTCTGACACGATTCCTCTCAATCAAGACAACCGTCCACCAGAGTTGAAACTGTTTGATGCGTACGCTGAATTTTCAGGATGTATCAAAGATGCAGGGCAAACGATCCGTGGAGATTTGCAAGACCCGAATAACCCCGCCTACCAAGATCCCGCATATCTAGAAGTTATCCAAAAATGCGCTGCTCGAAGCGACATCATCAATGTTCTTCAAGAAGTTGGTACCACCCGAGCCAATCTCGAGCCAGACGAAATCAAAACTCGTAACGAGGCCTTTGTTGCACTCTCTGGTTGCCTGAAGAAGAAGGGTTGGAAAATTGAAACGTCAATTGACTCTTCCGGCCTGATTAGTCCAACACAGTTTCAAAGTGCAGACGGTGATTTGAACC
>CALEHE010000142.1 GCA_937876415.1 uncultured Actinomycetes bacterium | reverse complement strand
GCTTCGTCAAATGTAACGATCAACAACATTTTGCCCGAGCGCATCAACACCGATCGTCAACTCGGCATGGCCAAGCTTGCCGTGCAATTCAAAGGCATCACGCTTGAAGAGGCATATGAAGAAATGGCGCAAACGATTGCTGCCAAAAGGCTTGGTCGCCCCGAAGAAGTTGGCGACACCTGTGCTTTCTTGTGTAGTGCCCAAGCTGGTTTCATCTCGGGTCAAAGTATTCACATTGACGGCGGTTCGTACAGCGGTCTGTTCTAATGACAACGACTTCCGAGATTGATGTCTTAATTGTTGGAGCTGGACCTGTGGGTATCAGCGCGGCAATGTTGTTGCACAAAATGGGTCATTCGGTTCGCATTGTCGAACGACGCGAAGGACCACAGTGCGCGCCGGCCGCTCATGTCATTAATGCCCGCACTTTTGAAGTGTGGCGACAAATCGGCGTCAACGTTGATCACTTACGCTCACTCGCCCAGGACCCACAGGCCGCCGGGCAAGTGCACTGGGTGACCAAACTCGGCGGAACAGTTCTGGGTTCTCTTCCATATGAACGTCAGGGCGACGAGATGTTGGCCCTCACTCCAACTCCGTTACGAAACTTGGCGCAACACATTCTTGAGCCAGTACTGGTTGATGAACTTTCAAGCATGAGTATCGCAGTTGAGTATTCAACGCAGTGGTTATCAATGGTTCAAGGCGATGAGAACGTGGATTCGACAGTCGCGCTCAATGGACGCGAAGAAATCATCACTTCTAGGTTTGTAATCGGCTGCGATGGTGCATCGAGCGCAGTTCGTCGAGTGTCTGGAATCGTGATGGAAGGTCCTGACAACTTGCAAAGTTTCGCGATGATCCATTTCTCTGCTGATCTCACGTCACTTACACGCGAATGCCCTGGGGTTCTGTTCTGGCTCTGCGATCAAGGTATGGGTGGAACTTTGATTTCGCATGGCGACAACGAATGGGTGTACATGCATCCAGTCGATACCAACCATGTCATCAGCCAATCAGACGAAGCGCTTGAAGCCATGGTTCGTTCAGTGCTGATTGATGCTCCTGTCGACATCAAGATTCTCAAAACATCTTTGTGGACGATGACATCACAAATCGCTGAGCGCTATCGCGATGGCCGAGTCTTCTTAGTGGGCGACGCCGCGCATCGATTCCCGCCATCAGGAGGCATGGGACTCAACAGCGGAGTCCAAGACGCCCACAACCTGGCATGGAAACTGCACGCAGTCATCACAGGCCAGTCACCCGACTCCTTGCTCAATACCTACGATCCTGAGCGACGTCCAGTCGCTCAACGCAATGCGCAAGCCAGCCTCGAGAACGCCTTCAAGATGATTGAAGTCTTTGAGGCACTTGGCAAACCCAATCAAGAAGGTCTCAGCCAAGCCATCAATAACCAACAGACACACTTTGACATGTTCGGCTTGCAAATGGGTTTCCGTTATGAACTTGAAGGTTCAATAACATCTATCCCGCCAC
>CALEHE010000141.1 GCA_937876415.1 uncultured Actinomycetes bacterium | reverse complement strand
CGCCAAATAGCGACTGGCAAGTGGCGCATCACCATAAAGACCCAGCGCAAAATGCCTGGCGTCCAAATGATTCGCTTGCCGGCCCGCAATCCCTTGACGGTCAACTTAGCCACAACATCAGGCGTCGTTGAAAACGGTGCAGCTTTCATGCCAGCCGTCATTGCGGAATGCACAAACCCGGGACGAACAATTATCACGCTCGCTCCAGTACCGACCATGGCGTCAGAAAGACCTTGAGCAAATGCATCAAGTCCAGATTTCGTTGAGCCATAAACATAGTTGGCTTTGCGAGCCCGCTCGCCAGCAACGCTTGACAGGATGATGAGTCGTCCATGTCCTTGTTGACGAAAACGTTTGGCAACTTCTAATGAAATTGAAACTGCCCCGGTGTAGTTAGTGTGGGCGATCTTGACGGCTGCTTGCGGATCATCGTCACATTCCTCTTGGGTTCCCAAAAGCCCAAATGCCAGAATCACAACATCAAGGTCACCCGAGGTTGCTACAACGTTCTCAATAAAGTCGGCGTGTGTTGGCGTGTCGGCACCGTCAAAAGCAAGCGACTCAACCCGAAGACCTTCACGCACCAACGAGGCCTCAACATCTTGCGTTTCATCGGGACGACGACAAGCGAGCGTCACTCGTTGCGTTGATTGAGTGAGGAGTTCGCGCGCAATCGCGACTCCAATTTCGCTTCGACCACCTAAGACCAAAATATTTTGCACTTCACCGACGGCATTTTCCATGATCTGTCCTCTAGTTCAATACTTGTGAGTTTTGAGATTACTTACTAAATCAATTCAAGTCGACGGGCCAGATCGCTTTGCCACAATTGACCAGGATCAACAGAACGTTGAATTTGTTTCCATTCATCGAGCCGCGGATAGCCACGACGAATCGCTGTTGGAGTCGTGTGCGCATCTTTGGCCAGGTAGTGGCGGCCTCCCGATTGCATCACAACTTCGTCGAGCGAATGTAACAACTGACCCAGACCTTCGGCACGAGTCGGAATGTCAACAGTTAATGTCCAACCTGGCATCGGAAAACTCAAGGGCGCCGGATTTGCATCACCAAATCTCTTCAGCACAACAAGTGGACTAGCCGTCTTTGACACGGCGATCTTTTCCACAATCTGGCGCAATTCATCTTCACGGCCGAATGGCAATGCAAATTGGTATTGCAAGAATCCGCCATCTCCGTAGAGTCGATTCCACGAACCGATGGCGTCAAGTGGATGAAAGTACGCCGGGATTGATTTGTGTCCACCATTTTTTCGGCGGGGCTCTTTCCGAAACCACAGCTCATTAAACAATGTGGATGACAACTTGTTCACGAATCCGAACGATGGAATCAGAGGAGGAACTGTCGCCAATTGCTTGGGTTCATATTTCAGTGCGTCAGCGGCTTCTTTGCTGGAAAGTTCAGCCAGCTTGGTGTGATCGCCTCGCCACAAAACACTACGTCCTAAACGAGATCCGGTCGCTAACAAATCAGCCCACGCGACTGAATAGCGATGATCATCATCGCCGTGTGACATCTCGTCAATCAAGACATCAATATTGCGACAGCGAATCGTGTTGACAGTGCAGAGACTCGTTTCAATAGGGATCAAAGAAAACGTGGCTTCAAGAATGACTCCGGTCAATCCCATTCCGCCAACCGTTGCCCAAAACAAAGTGGGATTTTGGTTGGGTCCAATGTCGTGAATGGTTCCATCGGCCAACATCAATGTCAATCGGCGGACATGATTACCAAAACTTCCTTCAACATGATGATTCTTGCCATGGATGTCTGAAGCAATTGCTCCACCGACTGTCACAAAACGAGTTCCAGGGGTGACCGGAACAAAGAAACCCTGCGGAACGATCACTTTCAATAGATCGTGCAAACTCACGCCGGCGCCCGCTGTCAAAGTTCCCGTGGCAGTATCGAGCACAGTCTCCTCAGCCGATCCCTCCAATGACAGCACCATTCCACCTGCATTTTGGGCGGCGTCTCCGTATGAGCGACCGAGTCCGCGCATTAAGACACCGCGACGATGCGAACCCTTCAACAAGCCAGCCACGTTGTCTCGAGACACCTGAGCCACGCTGGCTGTACTTGGCGATGTTCGCCCCCAGCCAGTGAGGCGCGAAGTAGTGAAGTCGGTGTTCATGAGCATCCAAATGTTACTCAGTGAGCCGAAACTCAACTGACACGTGAGCAAGTTCAGTTGACGTAGACGCCTAAACCGAAGATAATGACCCAAACAACGCCCAAAACCTGCAAAGTTCGGTCGGACGCAAAGACTTCTTCCGGTGCAGCACCACGCCCCTGCTCAAGAGCCAACAGGTACCGCAGCAATGCCGCCAGCATCGGGACAATGGAAAGCTCGTACGACGGCCACGAAGCTCCGGATATTTCTTTAGTAGCAAAGGCCCATGTGCAGTAGGCGACCAATGTCGCCCCCAAACTGACTGCCAGCACCATCCGTAAATAATCGAGACTGTAGAACGTCAATGTCGAGCGAGTAGATCCGTTTCCTTCACCGATTTCTTTGATCTCGGCATAACGCTTACCCGTCACAATGAACAGAGCACCAAAACTCGCGCACAATAAGAACCACGATGACATTTCGACAGACGTGGCTTCAGCGCCGGCGATTGCCCGAACAACAAAGCCAGCGGCAACGGCCAACAAATCAAGCACTGGCTGATGCTTCAGCACCGTCGAGTAACACACGGTCAGGACGGCATAGACCACAACGGCCATACCACAACGCCAATCAGGAATAAAGCCAATCGCGATCCCTGACAGCAAAAGCAGTGTGCCGACGACACGAGCCACATTGATATTGACTAGACCAGCAGCGATTGGTCGTCGACATTTCGTTGGGTGTACTCGATCGGCTTCAACGTCAAGAATGTCATTCCAAAAATAGGTTCCGCTTGCTGTCAGCGATAAAGCAACAAAACTCAGCATCGCCTGCCACAGAGTGCTCCACTCATTCAAAAAACCCGCTGCCCCAGGAGCAGCGAAAACTAAAACATTCTTGGCCCATTGTTTGGGTCGCGCTTCACGGATCAATGGTGGCATCGTCATCGAGGACTCAATTCTGGAATTTCAGTAACGCTCGCTTTGGTGATTCGGAAAGGATGATTGGCCATCGCCAACATTTGGTCATCCCCCGATGAGTCACCATAGGCGTACAACACATAAGAACCGAAGCCTTCACCGTCAAGCCATTCGCGAAGACGACGTTCTTTTTCTGGCCCACGACAGTTCGAACCCACTAAAGAACCTGTGAACTGCGCATTAGCGGTCGTTTCACATTCGGTACCCATCACGGCGTCACAACCAAGCATTTTGCCGAGGTACTTCAGATACAAACTGTACGAAGCCGACACCAAGACCACCTTGTGTCCCTGCGCATGATGCCAGCGCAATCTTTTCACGGTGTCATCGCGTAACCATGCCGGGAACGCACGGGTTGCGAATCCTCGAGCTTTGGCATCAACGTGTTCGATGGAACGTCCAGCCAAGGCTGCCCTCGTGACAACAGCTTTTACTCGGTCCCGATCTCGAGCGAGTAATGCTTGACCCAACGGCAACGCGTTACGAACTAAACCGGCATATAAACGCCATCCTGCGACATCGCGCAAGAACGGAACAACACAGTCTTTGTGGGTCAATGTGTGATCCACGTCGAAGGCTGCTACTTGTACGAGGTTCTCCTCTGGACTAGCACTCAGGCGATCGCTGGGAGAATTCATACCTAGCCGACTTTAGTTCGCCGAACCATCCAACAATGAGGATCGAACGTCCCACCACTCGGGCCAACTCTTGCTCACGACCTCTGGCTCATCAATGACGATGCCAGGCACCCGTAGCGCAATCAACGACCACGCCATGGCCAAACGATGATCATCATGAGTTGACAGTTCTGAGCCGAACAACTGCTCAACCGGCACTGGGCGAATCAAGAGACCATCATCTTCTTCAATGGCATCGCAACCAATCTGCTTCAAACCATTGACCAAATCGCCGATTCGATCACTTTCTTTGTGACGTATGAACCCAACACCTGAAATTCGAGTTGGAGAGTCGGCAAAAATTGCCACGGCTGCCAATGTTGGCACCAGGTCAGACATATCGGCCATGTTGATCTCGATGCCATGTAACGCACCGTTTGAACTCACCTCAAGCGAGGAGGCAGAAGTTCGAGTGCTACAGCCCATCTGTTCAAGCACCTCAACAAAGCCAGCATCACCTTGCAATGCTGGCTGGCCGACACCCACAACTTTCGCTGAGCCGCCCGCAATGGCTGCTGCCGCCAATGGATACGAGGCCGACGAGGCATCGGCCTCAATGGCGTAGGTCGTTCCGTCGTAGTTACTTGGCTCTACTCCGATGGTGTGGTCACCGATTGCGATACCCGATGCACCGAATGAACTCATCACCGACGCCGTGATGGCCACGTAGGGACGGGACACCAACGGTGATGTCAACTGCAGTCGAATACCTTCTGGAAGATACGGACCAATCATCATCAGCGCCGTCACATATTGACTACTGACGTCACCAGGTA
>CALEHE010000140.1 GCA_937876415.1 uncultured Actinomycetes bacterium | reverse complement strand
GCCTTCATGGTGATTTGCTCACCGCGATACCAGGTGTTCTCAATGTTCACGTGATACAAAAACCACGGACCAACTCCTTGAGTGCTCGCCCAATCGTGTGCCGCCACTTCAATGTCGTCAACAACAAAGGCAGTTTGACGAATTGGTCCGAGCCACGTCGGAGCAATGTCCACTACGCCCGCTCCCCCATGAAGTAATCGAGCCAATCGTGGTAATGCTGAATGCGAATTTCTTCTTCGCTCAAAATCTGGCTAGTAAATCCGCGAGAATGCATTCCGGCTTGTACGTCGCGAATCAAATGCACATCTTGATCGACAGTAATGTCCATTGTTTTGAGACCGGCAATGACATCGTCTTGTTCAAACTCATCGTGGACCGGACGCGGAATTGGCACGAGGTCTCTCGGATTTGATGGACGAAACTCAACGCCTACTCGCTGCGCAACTTCAGGATTGGGCTGCAACTTAAACGTGTACTTGTCCCAAAAACACTTATTGGGATCAGTCGGATGTGGACGTGCCCGCATCACTAAGGCCGATTCTGGCTGGGCGGTAAACATCATGTTCGGGAAGATGTTGTACTGCTCAATATCGGATAGACGTTCATCGGTGAGTTCGCTGTAATCAAAGCCGAGCTCTGCGCCCTTGTCACGACGGTATTTTTGGACGTCTAATCGAATATCAAGATTGCGACCGTTGTAATCGGCGGGATCAACGCCGTATTTTTCTAGTTGAACGCGTTGATAAAAATTGGGCTCTTCCGGAATGGGAAGCCGTGAGTTCACAGTGTGTCCAAGAATATTGACACCGGTATGTCCATTGTCAAAAAGCTCAACGAGCGCAGTCGGGCAGTCGAACAACATTGCGTGTTGTGGATGAATATGTTCAACGTGATACAACTCGCCAAAGTTGTCATACACGGCTTTCCAGTTGCAATCGAGTCGAACTGTTTGATCGCCAACCAAAGCCATTTTCTCAACGTGGAAAGGCGCGAGCCGATCACCTACCATTCCGAGGTATTCACGAAGTGGCGCCGCATTGTTATCCATGCAGATCCATACAAGTCCGGCGAAAGTATCAACCTGAACTTTCTGCATCGAGCGTTCGTTGCGGTCGACGCCACCACAGAAACGATTGTTGTCTGGGACAACGACGAGTTTTCCATCGAGGCGATATGACCAGCCGTGGTACGGACATACAAACTTTGCAACACTGCCGCGATCTTCTACCGCAACTTTTGCGCCGCGATGTTGGCAGGCGTTATAGAAGGCCGCGATATCTCCTTCTTGAGTACGCGAAATGATGATTGATTCACGACCGAGATTGAAAACAGAAAAGTCACCAACGTTTGCAACGTCGCTTTGGAGGCAAGCAAAAAGCCACATACGTGGCCACAGATTGTCATTTTCGCGGTGGGCGTAGTCGACCGAGATATACCGCTCGGGAGTGATGGGCATGGGTTCAACCGGAGCTGCCTGATGCACAATCGTGGGTGTTGCTTTCACTTCTGCCATGACCCCTCACTTACCTGTGGCGAACGCTGAACTTAGAGTACGACACCGCAATATCTTTGGGAATATTAGAGGAGCGCTAGTTGGCCGCCGTCGAGCACAATTTCGGAGCCGTTGATCATTTTGGCCGAATCTGAGGCCAAAAAAACGACCGCTTGGCCAATGGCTTCGGGGCTAACGAACTTCCCCGTCGGGTTGAGTTGCGCGAGGGCTAGGGCGACGGCCTCTGCCCCTTGAGCCACAAGTGGAGCCGACATCGCTGTTTCAGTCGGGCCAGGTGACACGGCATTGACTCGAACTCCTTGGTTCACATATTGAATCGCCGCCTGCTTCGTGAGCCCCAGTACACCATGCTTGGCTGCAACATAAGCCGGACTCGCCCGAAGGCTTCCCCGATGACTCACCGTGGAAGCGTTATTAATAATCACTCCGCCTCCACTGGTGATCATTGAAGCAAGTTCGGCTCTCATGCACCGGAACACGCCGGTCAGATTCACCGCGAGCATTTCGTCCCATGAATCATCGCTGTAGATATGAAAGTCATTCATGCGGTCAAAGATGCCTGCGTTGTTAAACGCAATATCTAGTTTCCCAAATTCGTTGACAGCACAATCAACCATCGCATTGATCTCTTCAGATGAACGCATATCGGCAGCGAAGAATTTTGCCTTCCCGCCCGATTGCTCAATCGTTCGGACGACGTTGTTGCCAAGATCGCTACGTCGACCCACGACAAGTACATGGGCTCCCGCTGCTGCTAGGGCGTAGGCCGTCACTTCTCCGATACCTGAAGTAGCCCCAGTTACTAATGCAGATTTACCCAACAAAGTTCGCGATGACATAAAGCAAGATTAGGCAAAAGGCCTAGCCATTAACAGCCCAGCGGGGTATTTGTGCCTCGGTCAGCACTACCATGACGGAACTTGGGCGCATCGATGGGCATATGCGCGTCAACAACTTGGCTCATGGTGTTTTCGTGAACACAAATACGCTCGATGATGCGCCATTCACCGGCGCGCTTCTCGTATTGATCGAGGTAACGCCCAAACCAAGTATCAATGTAATGAACATCGCCTTCTTCACGGAATAGATACGTGACGTTATAGATCTCGCCTGATGCCTTATCGCCTTCAACCTCAATAGCGTGGTTCATGTTGCAGTGCATCGTGCCAGTGAATCGCTTGTGTGTCTCAACGACGCGTTCACAGAAAACCATTGCGTTACCGACGAACACTCCATGGTCGTCGGTTGCCTCTGGCCAATAGGCCGACTTCATCACATCGGCATCAAGGCGGTCAACACCACGCGCGTATCTTGCTACAACTTGGCGAATGGCATCGTGGTCAGAAAGCGAAGTAGTCACAAACGAACCCTAGTCACATTTTTCTTAGCCATCGTTTCTGTTTGACCGGATATTTGTGATGGCTGGTTCAACCCAGTTGGTGTGAGGCTCGTCGCCTGCTCGCCGATCTCCAACCGGATACCGCCGAATCGATTGTCAGAGAGTCGGTGGTGCAAGCATCCGATGTTGTCGACCGACGACAGGCTGCGCCCCACACCACAACATGATTCTAAACCGGGGCATGTGGGCGACGTCAGTGAGTCAACCGCGAGCCAGCGACGAGCGTCCCAACAGACATCATCACACCAGCAAATATGACAACAGCGACTCGGTCAATTTGTGGTTGACTGATACCGATGTTGACCGACAAAAAGATTCTCGTGACTGGTCCGTCGGGGCAGATCGGCCTCCCCCTCGTTCAGTTTCTTGCTCCTCACAACGATGTCTGGGGAGTCGCCAGGTTCAATCAACCCGAGTCAAGGGAACAACTTGAAACTCTCGGCGTAACGACCCGTTCAATTGACTTATCGTCCGGCGATTACTCATCACTTCCCAATGACTTTGATTATGTGATTCACCTCGCCGCATTCAAAACCGAAGGAATTGATTACAACCACGCCATCACGGTGAACGCCGAAGGAACTGGCCTGTTACTACAGCATTGCCAAAAGGCCAAGGCGGCCCTCGTCATGTCGACGCACTCGGTCTACAAGCCAGTTGACGATGCACTACACACTTTCAATGAGAACGACCCACTGGGTGATGTCAATTACATCATGTCCCCCACCTATTCAATTTCGAAGATCGCCGAGGAGGCGGTGTCGCGTTATTGTGCTCGCGCCCACCACCTCCCCATCACCATCGCGAGAATGAACGCTTCGTACGGACCCAACGGCGGACTACCGACGTACCACCTTGATTGGGTCATGGCCGATAGGCCCGTCGTCACGCGTTGGAACCCGTGTCGCTACAGCCTCATTCACCAAGACGACATCAACGATCAACTTGAATCGCTACTTGACGCGGCAAGTGTTCCGGCCACGATTGTCAACTGGGGCGGCGATGAAACACCTTCGGTACATGAATGGTGCACATACATGGGCGAACTCACTGGCCGCACGCCAGACGTACGCGTCGTTGAAATAGCAAATAGTTTGCGGGGCTCGATCGCCGATGTTAGTAAGCGAATTTCAATCACTGGCCCGTGCAAAGTTTCGTGGCGTGATGGCATACGTCAAGTTTTCGAAGAACGACATGACGCCGCTTCCAACATGCCTATAGTCGGGCAGTCTTCAAAATTACTCAATGAATCTCAACGACTACTATGAGCCGATAGTCCGATAAAAGATTGGTAAGACTCTCATGACTACTCAATTTCTCCGCACGCCCGATGAAAACTTTGTCGATCTGGCGGGCTTTTCATACCAACCGAATTACGTCGAAATTGCCGACGACGACGTCGACGGATTGCGCATGCATTACATCGATGAAGGCCCCGCCGATGGCCCGATTGTTTTGATGATGCATGGTATGCCGACATGGTCGTATCTCTATCGCACAATCATCAAAGAACTCGTCGCACATGGTTACCGCTGCATCGCTCCCGATCACATTGGCTTTGGTCGATCCGACAAGGTTGTTGATGCTTCTTGGTACAACATCCCGCGCCACACCAAGAACATGAAGCAGTTCGTTGAACAACTTGATCTACGCAATGTCACCATCATGGTTCAAGACTGGGGCGGCCCAATTGGTCTCGCACAAGTTGCACGAATGCAAGAACGATTTTCACGACTCTGCATCATGAACACTTGGCTGCATCACGATGGTTACGAATACACGCCAGGAATTCAACAGTGGATTCAACAATGGTCACCCGGTGGTTTATTCGAAGCGAATGTTCCCGAGAAATTCACGCTTGGTGGTCTCATGGCAATGGCCACAGCGCGCATCACTCCGCAAGATTCGGTGTTCAAAGCGTTACAAGGTGAGACCCCCGTGTACGAAGGTGAAGCCGGCGATGTTCAACGTGCATACGACGCTCCGTTTGTCGGGCTTGGTCGCGAGGGCCACGCTGGTCCCTACCGTTTCCCGATGAGTATCCCCTTTCACGACATGGTTTCTGGCGATGCCGCCAATCAAGAGCAGAACTTTGCAACAATCAATGCCTTGAAAATCCCCATCCACTTCGTGTGGGGTAACGAAGACCCAGTTTTCGTCACCGAATGGGGTCGCAAGTGGTCGTCGCTCATTCCTCATGCAACATTTGATGAGATAGTCGGCGCTCGCCACTTTTTGCAAGACACCCATGGCCCCGAAATTGCCAAATTGTTACTTCAGTACATGAGCAAGAGTTCCTGAGTAGATAACGGAATTGAGCATGAACATTGAAGACATCACGAATCTGATCGGTGGAAACCCCAGTTGGTCAGCTAATTGGAGCCTTGGCGGTTGCGAGTTCTATGGCGAAGTGATGGATGACGCGACTTTCGGCGTGTGGCTGTCAACCGAACCCATTTCGCCCGAAGAATACGCAGCACTCGTCGTGCCCGAGGGCTTTCGGAAATCTGGAGTCGGTCGCAGCCAGCACGACGCAGCGTTCTTTCGCCGTCCGCCCAACGCCGAAATCGATGGCCCTGTTGAAACAACCCAGATCGGTCATCGCGTGTTTGCGTTAGTCGCTCGTCCTGGTCGACCCGAAAAGGGTTTTGAAGGCGTCACTGTTTTACCTGTCTTCAAAAGTCATCGGGTGTTCTTCGCTGCTGGCCGAACTCTTGAAATCATCGATACCAATGATGACTTTGCAAGAGGTTCAACCTTGTTGCCGCAAGCCGTTGAATCGCATCTGCATCAACGACGCAGCGAAATCAAACCACGGCGGATGCCCGCAGGCTGGACATCACGATTCATCACACTTACCGAAGACCTAATTGTTGATTTACCATGTCCGGCTCGCGTCGCCATTTTCAATAATGGCGACATCTTTCACGGTCCAACGACTATTTAGGAACGGACTACTTACTTCTTTGCCTTCGTCGTCTTCTGTTGACTCACAAGAAAAAGCGCAGTGGCGCGGTCGGTTTCTAAAAATTCTTTCGTTTGATCGCGATTGAAACCGACGATCTCTGGATACAGCACTGACACGACCACTGCGGCCACTAACTTTTGCGCCATATGACGAGCATTGGCGTCATTCAGACCATATGTATTTTGATAGTACGCAGTGACTACTTCAAGAACCCTTCCGTTTTTACGGGTTCTAAACCATTTCGGTTCGTTGACCGCCAACCAACTCACGAGTCGTATCATGCGGACCAGTTCAGGACTCGGAAAAGTTTTGAACGTTCCTTCCTCAACGATGCTGACAATGGATGCACTGGCTCGTGGAAAGACTTCAGCAAACAGCGGGCCTTTGCCTCCGAAATAATCGGGGATGTAGCGGTGATGAGTTTTTGCCTGTGCCGCAATTTCGCGAATCGTCAATGATTCGGGGTCGCGAGTGAGCAAAAGGCGCAGTGCAGTGTCAACTAGACGCTCTTCAATATCAGCCCGACGAACATACGAGCGTTTTTCAGGTTTCGCCGGCGCCTTCGATTTCTTAGGCGTTTTTGATTTGACAACCATGTGGACAAACTAATCTCGCATATATGATCAATCCAATTCTGCAACGAAAAGCAATCGTTACTGGCGCCGCCAATGGGCTCGGATATGCAGTAGCAAAGTCTCTTGCGCAAGCCGGAACATCTGTCGGCATCTGCGACAAAGATCCGCGCGTGATTGAAGTTGCTGAAGAGCTTCGGCAATGGTCAGAGCTTGTTTACGCTGAAGTTGCCGATGTCAGTCAGCCCGTGCAGATCAAAAGTTTTGTAGATAATGCCGCTCGGGCAATGGGCGGAATCAACATCGTCGTCAGCAACGCGGGCATTGTTCGACCCACACAACCGACGAGAGATTCGTATGAACGCGCCATCCAAGATTTTGATGATGTCATCAATGTCAACTTGCGGGGTGTCTATCTCACAGGTCGAGCAGCGATTCCCCACATGCTCGCAACCGGTGGCGACATCGTGAATATCACGACTGACCACATACATACGTGCGGCTGGCCCGAGCACCTCGATCACACCGATGCTCAAGAGTGTCCCTGGAAAGATGTACAACGTCCGCCAGTGGGCAGCAAGAACTTCGATATATATGACTCGTCCAAATGGGGAATCAAAGGAATCACCAATGCGTGGGCCCGAGACCTAGCCCCGCACAAGATTCGCGTGAACTCATTTGGAATGGGGGCGACAATCACGCCGATGTTTTTGAGTGTGCTGGGCGACCGGCCATTGCCGTCGGGCACGATGCAAGCCGATGACGTGGCGGGCCTCATCGTTGAGTTAATCGCCGAGGGTCCAGACGGCCGAACGGGCGACGATGTTCAGGTGTGGGCAGGACACCCAACCGTTTTGCCGCCCATTGGCCTCGAAGGTCGCCTCACCATGCACGATCTGGTCGGGAAAAACTGAGGAAACCTGCCACTTCGCCAGACCAGATCGATCATTCTTCTGCTGATGAAAGTCGCTCATCAAGGGTCTTGATCACTCGAGTCATCGATTGATCAAGACCCTTTTTCATTTGTGTCGATAAATCGTTCATATAACGATCTTGAGTCGCTACAACTATCTCGATACCGCGATCAGCAACACGCTTCCCTGCTGCTGTGATTTTGATTAACGCACCACGACCATCAGCCGGATCAGATTGCCGACTAATCAAACCCATTTTCTCTAATCGTGAGAGTCGATTTGTCAATCCACTTGGCGTCACAAACGTTGCGGCCGAAATCTCTTTTGGTGTCAACTTCGCTCCTCGCCCATGGCGACGCAGCGTGGCCAAAACGTCAAACTCCCCCAAATTGATCCCGAGATCGTCTATCTGTTGCGCAATTTCATCGCTCACCGCCCGAACAATCGAGTTCAACTTCAGTGACAACTCCATCGACGCAAAGTTAAGGTCGGGCCGCTGCTCTGACCAGGTTTGAATGGTCTCATCAATCAGGTTTTCTAAGCCCATGCCGTCACCCTAATTGCTCATTTGCCTATTGCCAAGAAATAGTTTGATGTCGTACTATCTCTGTATGACTACACCGATCATCAAAGTTTCCGATATCGCCTTTCCCCGATTTCAAGGCCCCGACCTTGACGTGATGGAGGCGTATCTCACGAACTTTGGCATGGTGCGCTCGGCTCGTACCGACGATGCGCTGTACATGCGCGGCACCGATCCCGACCATCACGTACATGTCACGCATCGGGGCGAGATCAAATTTATTGGTCTGACCTTTAATGCCACGCTCGCCGATCTTGAAAATCTGTCACAGGCGACCGGTTCGCCAATCGAAACATGCACCGACCCTGGTGGTGGCTCAGTTGTGCGCCTCACCGACCCAGATGGAAACCAAGTCGACGTCCTTGCCAACGCCCAACAGTTAGCGCCACTTGAAATTCGCAAGCACGCGGCATACAACAATGGTCAGTCACGTCCCCGTGCAGTCGAGTTGCAACGAATTGAATCTGGCCCATCACAAGTCAAGCGATTTGGTCACGGAGTCATCAAGACAACATCACTTGCACGACTTGTTGAGTGGTACTCGAACACCCTTGGTCTTTTGGGATCGGACGATATTTACGTTGAAGACCCCGAACAACCCATCGGTCGTTTCATGCGTTGCGATCGTGGCGATACACCGACCGATCATCACTCGCTACTCATTTTGGAAACTGGCGAAACTCGTCTTGGACATTGTGCGTGGGAAGTCGCCGACTTTGATGACCTGATGGCCGGCCGCGAACCGCTGCTTGCTTCAGGCGCTCGTCACTATTGGGGAGTCGGCCGCCACATTTTGGGTGGACAGATCTTTGACTATTGGAAGGACCCACTCGGCTTCACAATTGAACACTGGACCGACAGCGATCTACTCGTTGCGTCAACTCCGTTGAACAAACATTCAATTTTCGCGGGCATCAATCAGTGGGGACCTAACCCACCCGATGATTTGGATTTCTGATGGATCTTGGAATCGCTGGCAAGAATGCGATCATTGCCGCATCTAGCGCAGGTCTTGGTTTTGCTTGTGCCGAATC
>CALEHE010000139.1 GCA_937876415.1 uncultured Actinomycetes bacterium | reverse complement strand
GGTTACGGAGCAAGCCTGCCTAAAGAGTTGATGTTGTACGTCAAGAACATGGTTTTCTTAGATGGTGCGATTTCTCGCCTGGCCCCAGACCTTGACATTTTGGGTGAAGTTGCCAACATCTCAATGATGTTTGCGCAACGTCATGGCGAACGTCTCGGCAAAGAACTTGGCGTCGACCCAACTGCGGTTGAATTTGATATGTCCAGTGTCAAAGCCAGTCTTGGTCTTGAGGAAAACGTTGATCGCATGACCTACAAAGATCTTCAGGCACGACGTGAACTGATTCAGAAACGAATGCGCGATCACGTCGGTCGATAACAACTAGATTGAACGAGTTATGCGTCTCGTCGTCGCTCGTTGCAGCGTTCAATACTCTGGTCGCCTCGACGCAACACTGCCCGAGGCAGTTCGACTCATCATGGTCAAAGCGGATGGTTGCGTCGCCATTCATAGTGATGGTGGCGCCTACAAACCTCTCAACTGGATGACAGCACCAAATACCGTTGTTGAACTTGATGGCCGATGGGTTGTTACCAATCCCAAAGGTGAAACCTTGACGATCAACTTGCACGAAGTCTTCACCGACAACGCTCACGAATTTGGTGAGGATCCAGGCCTACAAAAAGATGGCGTTGAAGCTCATCTTCAAGAATTACTGGCAGCACTCCCCGAAACAATTGAGACCGGTCTCACGTTGATTCGCCGTGAATGGCCAACACCTATCGGGCCAGTTGACTTAATGTGCGTCGACACTCAAGGCAATTACGTAGCAGTTGAAATCAAACGACGCGGCGAAATAGATGGCGTTGAACAACTCGCTCGTTATTTAGAACTTCTTCAACCTGACAGCAACCTCAAGGGGTTGCGCGGAATTTTTGTCGCTCAGATCATCAAACCTCAGGCCAAGAAAATGGCCGAACAACGCGGAATTGGTTGGGCCGAAGTTGATTACGAAGATCTTCGGGGCCGACGCCCCGAAGAACTACGTCTGTTTTAAACCAATTCTCTTTTTATTTCAGGCGTGACGTACGAGACCCTGGTCGATCACAACGCGATCGCCCACTGATGTTGTAAACACAGTTTCGCCAGCACCGATATTCCACATGCGAATGGTGAGTGCATCCCCGGGCATCACTGGAGACGAGAAACGTCCTTCAATGTGCTTGAACTTCGTGACATCGTTATTGCACAGAGCACCCAACAAGGCACGACCGGTGAAACCATACGAGCACAAGCCATGCAAGATCGGTCGATCAAATCCACCGATGGCAGCAAACGACGGATCGGTGTGCAGTGGGTTGCGGTCGCCCGACAAGCGGTACACAAATGCTTGATCGGGTGAAGTCTGCAAGGTCACTTCGTGATCGGGAGCCTTAGCCGGTGGTTCATTTTGCGGACCCGAGGGTCCACGATCGCCGTCCCAGCCACCTTCGCCACGAATGAACACCGATGAACGTGTCGTCCACAACAACTCGCCGGTCTTTAACTTGGTTTCTGCTTCGGTGACAACAACCGCTGCTTTGCCCTTGTCGTACATCGCGACAACTTTGTCTTGCACAGTTGCCTCGGCTTCAACCGGAATCGGACGATGCAAGGTGATCGCTTGTGAGCCATGAACTAACAATGCCCAGTTAAAAGTTCCGATTTCGGCCATCGCGCTCTTACCTGGTGACGTTGTTCCTGATCCTGCGACAACTGCAAATGTCGGGAATACGACTTGTTGAACATCTTTGGTGTTCTCGGTGGTGAAAGGCAGATCATTTTGACCTGCACCAATTCCGACCGCGTACAACAACGCGTCTTTTGAGTTCCACGACATGGTACGAACATCTCCGACTGCGCCAACTGCTGCTGGATTCAAAGGCATAACAATTCTCCTTGTTAGTGATTTCTATGTGTAGTTAACTGACGTCTTTGTTACTGAAATGTCACTTCGAGCGGGGCTGCGGCCAGCCACCAGGGGTGCCGTCCATACCTGAATTCTTGCGAGCCTTCGCCAATAGTTCAGCAACAATCGGACCAAGAACAGTCGGATCATCAACTGGCGCGTGCTTCGGTCCACGTACCCAGCCTTCTGAAACAGCAAGCACATCACCGCTTGCCTCGAAGATTCGACCAGTCACTTCGGCTGCTTCATCTGAGGCCAACCAAGTCACGATCGGAGCGATCCAACGCGGTGAACGCTTTTCGCGATCTTCATCCGATTCTGGAGCAGGCCCAAGACCTTCAGTCATGCGGGTGAGTGCAACCGGGGCAACTGCGTTGACGGTGACTCCGTAACGCGCCATTTCAAGGGCAGCAATATTGGTGAACGATGCAATGCCAGCCTTTGCTGCGCCGTAGTTCGTCTGACCCGGGTTGCCATAAATGCCCGACACTGATGTCGTGTTGATGATTCGCCCCGACACGGGCTTACCAGCCTTTGACTGTTCACGCCAGTACACACATGCGAAACGGCTCGGGGCAAAAGTTCCCTTGAGGTGCACATTGATAACGGCATCCCATTCGGCTTCCGACATAGAGAACAACATCCGGTCACGCAAAATACCGGCGTTGTTGACCACGATATTGAGATCGCCAAAGGTTTCGATTGCGGTATTGATGAGTCGTTCTGCTCCGGCCCAATCACTCACGCTGTCGCCGTTGGCAACTGCTTCGCCGCCCATACCCTTGATTTCTTGAACAACTTGTTCAGCGGGACTTAAGTCGCCACCACTTCCGTCCACGTTGCCACCAAGATCGTTCACGACAACTTTGGCACCTTGCGATGCCAGGCTCAGTGCATGCTCGCGACCGATTCCACGACCAGCTCCGGTCACAATGGCGATTTTTCCTTCACATAACCGAGCCATGTCGGATCTCCTCATGATTTGCGTTCCACCCACCACGGGTGTGACTTGTACTCAAACGATCATAGAGAACCGCACCGAGTGAGGCACCAACCAGCGAGTGGTTCTAGCCTGAAACCGTGCCCAGCGACCTCCCCGATTTTTCGACCTCGTGCGACGTTTTAATCGTCGGCGCAGGGCCAGCAGGTACTGCTGCCGCGATCACCGCAGTCCGCCAGGGCCTCAGCGTGACCATCATCGATAAAGCTGTGTTTCCACGCGATAAGTGTTGCGGCGACGGCTTAACCACGCTCGCCCTGCGTGAATTGGAAAAACTGCGTTTTGACCCCTCAACCGTTCCTTCATGGACAGACATTGATGCCGCTTGGTTGCGCTCACCTTCTGGGCGTGAACTGCGTTTGCCCATGCCAAACAATGGAAAGTTTGCCGCGGTAACTCCCCGTATTGAACTCGACAATGCTTTAGTCATTCAGGCACGATCCGAAGGTGTCACGATCGTCGAAGACTGCACTTACGAATCAATGGCGGTCAATTCAGAATCTGTTTGTGTGTCGGTCAATCTCAAAAACACGCCACAACAAATCACTGCTTCGTGGGTCATCGCAGCGGATGGCATGTGGAGTCCCGTTCGCAAATCTCTCGGGTTGTCCGAGTCTGGATACCTCGGTGAATGGCACGCATTTCGCCAATACGCCAACAACGTCACCGGCGTTGCCAACGAACGACTCATCGTGTGGTTTGAAAAAGATCTGCTTCCTGGTTACGCGTGGAGTTTTCCGCTCCCTAACAATCGTGTCAACATCGGCTTTGGTGTTGTGCGTGATGGCAAACGACGTATTCAAGATATGAAAGACGTGTGGACCGATCTGTTGCAGCGCCCACATGTCGTTGAAGCTCTGGGACCCGATTTTGTAATGGAAGATCGACATACTGCGTGGCCCATTCCTGCGCGTGTTGATGAAGCCGTTACTGGCAGTGGTCGAGTGCTCTTTGTCGGCGATGCCGCAATGGCTACCGACACCTTGACCGGCGAAGGAATCGGACAAGCGTTGTTGTCAGGCTCGCTCGCTGCTGAGGCAATCATTCAAGGTGGCTTACCTGTCGAAGTGCGCAACACGTATGCGCAAGCGGTCAAGCATCACCTCTTTGCCGATCATCGGATGTCGCTACGTTTGTCGAAAATCTTGGCGCATGGTCGCGGTGCTCGAGGAGCAATCGCGATCGTTTCCAAATCGGGCAACTGGGGCAAGAGGAATTTTGCCCGATGGATGTTTGAGGACGAACCGAGAGCCATTGCCTTCACACCCAAGCGCTGGCACCGCAAGATGTTCCGCTTCAAGGGGCCATACCAATCGT
This sequence comes from uncultured Actinomycetes bacterium, assembly GCA_937876415.1. GTDB lineage: Bacteria > Actinomycetota > Acidimicrobiia > Acidimicrobiales > Ilumatobacteraceae > Casp-actino8. Next base: position 587 of record CALEHE010000139.1, on the reverse strand, counting down.
GATCGTTTTGTGCGGGCGTACTACGGTCAAGGTATGCGCACACGTTTAACCGATCTGCTCGATATCGAACACCCCATCATGCTTGCCGGAATGGGCGGCGTTTCATATCACGAACTTGTGGCAGCCGTCAGCGAAGCCGGAGGTATCGGAACTTTTGGCGCCGCCCCGATGGGACCTGGACAACTCGACAAAGAAATCGCCGCTGTCCACAAACTCACGAACAAACCTTTTGGTGTAGACCTACTAGCCGCCATTCCTGGTCAACTGGAAAAAGATGTTGAGAGCATCGTCAAAGGTGGTGCTCGTATTTTTGTTGCGGGCCTCGGCGTGCCACGCGAAATCATCGACGTTCTTCATAAGAACAACATCCTCGTCGGTTCAATGTGCGGAAAGGTCCGCCACGCGCAGGCGGCACTGGCGAGTGGTTGCGATTTTGTTGTTGCGCAAGGAACTGAAGGTGGCGGACATACCGGCACCGTCGCAACGATGGCCCTCGTGCCTCAAGTTGTTGATGCCGTTGGCGACAAGATTCCAGTCGTTGCCGCCGGAGGACTTTTTGATGGACGCGGATTAGCAGCATCGTTAGC
>CALEHE010000138.1 GCA_937876415.1 uncultured Actinomycetes bacterium | reverse complement strand
CCAAAGTGAGCCAAAGCGCCAGCAAGCGAGATGTAGTTGATGTCGTGCCCGGCAGCCTGTGCGTACATTCCTGTTTGACCCCAGCCAGTCATGCGACCAAAAACCAATTTCGGATTTCGTGCCAAACACACGTCGGGCCCAATGCCAAGACGCTCCATGACACCCGGGCGGAAACCTTCAATCAATGCGTCGGCTGATTCGACAAGCTTGAGCAGTGTCTCAACGCCTTCGGGGTTTTTGAGATCGATCGCAATGTTCTGGCGACCACGTTGCAAAATGTCGAATGCTGGACCTTCAGGAGCCGGACCACGCACAGCCTGCGCCCGCTCGACGCGAATCACCTCCGCGCCCATGTCAGACAACATCATGGCGGCAAAGGGGCCAGGCCCGATGCCAGCAATTTCTACGATACGAAAACCTGTGAGTGGACCAGTCATTCCTTCATCGTATTCAGTGGCCAGTGGCGCGCTGCCATTCGGCAAGTTTCATATGCGCCGCCATGGCACCAGTCACCAGTGGCAATAGAGGTTCGGGAAGATCATGACCCATATCAGCCACGAACAAGAACGTTGATCCGGGTATGAGTTCGGCGGTTCGCTTACCACCATCGGGCGGTAGCAACGTGTCGTCTTCGCCGTGTATCACCAAGGTCGGGGTCTGCAGTTTTTGCAATTGTTCTGCTCGAGACCCACTGGCGTAGATTGCCGCCAATTGGCGACTCGACCCCTCGGGATAAAAAGAACGGTCAAATGCCCTCGCCGCTTCACGTTTCACGGCCACTTCATCAAAGTAACGCTTCGACTGCCACACGCGATACTTCGGACTTGCGTCGATGTAGGCCTGGCGTTCGGTCGGCGGCGGCCCCAGCAAGACTTCTGCTGCTTCAGCAGTTGGTGCCCCGAATTCAAATTCGCCCGTGACCGAAAACAACGAAATCAACGACTGAGCCCGCTCGGGGTGTTCAATCACCAGAGTTTGCGCAATCATTCCGCCCATTGATGCACCCAAAATGTGGGCTGCATCAATATTGAGGTGATTCAGTAACTCAATTGCATCCTGCGCCATATCAGACAAGGTGTACGGCACTGGTGGAAGTTCTTGACCACTCAATGCCGCCGCAACGACCGAGTTCGGATCGACAACCACACCATCAAGTTTGGTGGAGAGCCCGCAGTCGCGATTGTCAAAACGAATCACATAAAAACCTTGATCAACCAACATCTGACAAAACTGATCTGACCAATTAATGAGTTGCGCACCAAAACCCATGATTAACAAAACTGCCGGGTCGGTCGCCTTCCCAATGGTTTCGTACTCAAGGGTGATCGGCCCAACGTTTGCCGGAATGTGCGCTTGTGGCATGCCGTGACAATAGCCATCTCGTCACCTTGTCCCATCATCACAACGACTACCGTTGTCGTATGACTTCTGGAATGTTCCCGCACATGCGCTTTGGCGTTCACACCGGATTACAACACACCACGTACGACGTTCTCCGTCCGGCCTGGCGCAAGATCGAAGACCTTGGCTTTGATTGGATCTCAATTTGGGATCACTTCTATGGCGCAACTGGCAAGCCCGACGATGCGGCCTGTTTTGAAGCCGTCGCGATGCACGCGGCGTTGGCTGCCGAAACCAGTCGGGTCCGCGTCGGTTCATTGGTGTACTCAGTTGGCTATCGCCACCCTTCGGTACTCGCCAAAATGATTACTGCGATCGATCACATATCGGGCGGACGTGCCGACATGGGTCTTGGCGCAGGTTGGGCACAAGTTGAATACGAGGCCTACGGCATTCCATTCCCAGGGGTGAAGACTCGCATGGACCAACTTGAAGAGGCGGCGCAATGCGTTCGCGGCCTGCTGCACGATGAGGTCACCGATTTCTCGGGCGAATGGTTCAATCTCACCAACGCTCGCAACGAACCACGCCCCATTCAAAAGAAGATTCCCATTTGGGTCGGTGGCGGTGGCGAAAAGCGAACTCTTAACATCACCGCCAAATACGCCGATGGATGGAATGTTCCATTTGTTTCTCCTGAAGCTTTCGCCCACAAGAGTTCGGTTCTCACTCAACATTGCGAATCAATCGGCCGCGATCCAAAAGAAGTGAAACGTACGGTCAATGTGGGCATCGCCTGGACTGAAGAAAGTTTGCAATCACAATTCGGCATGCTTGCCGAAGGTGTGCGACCGGGCGTGTTAACTGGCAGCGACGAACAGGTCATTGATCGCATCGGTCAATATGTCGCTGCTGGTGCCGAGCAAATTAACTTGGCGCTTCGTGCACCATTTGACATGGATTCTGTTGAGCGCTTTAGCAAGACCCTGAAGTTGGCGTGAACGAAACACTCAACGTTTCAGCACCGGGTCGCGTCAATCTGATTGGCGATCACACCGACTACACCGGCGGCCTTGTCATGCCGATGACGCTCAATGCGTTTACAACGGTGGTCGGCCAAAAAAACACAAATCGCGTTTGGAATCTTGTTTCGCATCACGAAGCAGAACCAGTCTCAATTGCCTTGCCAGTTATTGACCCACGGTCAATAACACCACCGTGGGGTCGTTATGTGGCGGGCGTCTTAAACGAGTTCAACAAACTTGGTTACGAGATTCCTGGATTCACTGGAGTAATCGACACCACAATTCCAATTGGATCAGGTTTGTCGTCAAGTGCTGCTCTCGAAATAGCGATCGCGCGAATCGTCATTTCGATAACCGAGATTGCAATGTCAGAAACTGATCTTGCCTTACTCTGCCAACGCGCTGAACATATCGCCTCGGGCGTTCCTTGCGGAATTATGGATCAACTGTGCATCGCGGTCGGACGACCGAATACCGCAACGCTGATTGACTGCCACACCTACGATGTTCAACACATTGCCATGCCCGAAGAAATCGAAGTTGTCACCCGATTTATCTCGCAACGCACTCTTGTGGGCAGCGAGTACGCAGATCGTGTTAATGACTGTCAAGCGATTGAAGCAATCATTGGCCCGTTGCGATTAGCAAGGATGAATGATCTGTCACACCTCAATGATGATCGTCTCGTCCGTCGAGCGCGACATGTCATATCCGAGAATCAACGTGTTCGCGATTTCGCTCATGCACTCACCACCGGGGAATTCGTTGAGGCTGGTCGCCTAATGACCGAAAGCCACACAAGTTTGGCTGACGATTACGAAACCTCAAACTCAACCGTGGATCAAGCAGTCAATTCAATGCTGCACGAATCAGGTTTTCTAGGTGCCCGCATCACGGGTGGTGGCTTTGGTGGTTGCATCGTCGGCTTGCGCCACCGAGGCTGATCAACCCTCGAGTAGCCGGCGTTTCTGTGACTCAAATTCTTCAGCTGAAATTGAACCGCGGTCGCGGAGACCTTCCAGTTTTTCCAGTTGAGTCGCGACATCGCTACCACCTGTCACGTTGACGCTGAACGAACGCTTTTGGTTTTCTTCCATTTGCGTGTGAATCAGATTTTGCACTCGGTCAGGATGAGAAATATCACTGAAGCGCTGTTGCCCGTCTTCTCCGCCGGACTCAATGAGTAGGTCGCCTGCACCAATGATGCGCTCAAAGATTCCTTGTTTGAAGTTCACGTTGTTCACGCGCTCAAGTGGTATCTCGATTCCCGACTTACCGATGACACCGTTGCGAAAAATCAAGCGGTCTGATGTAATCACAAAATATGTTGTCCGCCATTTGAGGTAACGCACGATCACCCACGCCAAAGTGGCTAAGGCAATAACACCTATTGGATAGGTCAAAAATGGCTTTGGGTTGTCCTGATATTTGCCAAACACAAACAGCCATAAAATCCCCGAAACCGCAAAAGAACTCACTGACTCGGCGAAGTACCACCAATGCGGATTCAGATCGAGGGCGACCGACTCATCGGGATTCAAAAGTTTGGCGGGATAAGGCATGCTCCTGACCTTAGTTCGGCACCCATGCCCTACGATGATGGAGTGTCTGATACGGCCCTCACGAACGAACTGTTACAAGGGCTTGACCCTACTCAGCAGGCCGCAATCACATCTGGCGCTCCCCTCCTAGCGGTTATCGCCGGAGCCGGATCTGGCAAAACGGGCGTGCTCACGCGCCGAGTGGCCTACCGGTGCTTAACCGAGACCGCCGACGCTTCACACGTTGCCGTTTTAACCTTCACGCGCCAAGCAGCCAACGAATTACGCCGACGCCTCCGAGCCCTCGGATTACGCGACACCATCATCGCTGGAACATTCCACTCAGTTGCTCTCGGCCTGTTGAGACAGCGTTGGGATGAACAAGGGAAAAGCCACCCAGTCGTCGTCGCTGATCGTCGTCGCCTCATCGGCGAAGTCATCGGACCAAAACGAACTGCGAATATCAACGATTTGTCCGCCGACATTGATTGGGCTCGCTCGCGAAACATCACCGCCGATAGATACGCATCGGCAATCCAATCAAGTGGTCGTCGCTCGTTAGCCCCCGTTGCCGATGTCGCCAAAGTCATGAGTGATGTTCAGTTACTCAAACGCAAACGCGGTGTCATAGATCTTGATGACTTGTTGTCTCTCACGATTGATGCAATGCGCGATGACAACAACTTCGCCAACATCGTGCATTGGAAAATCCGTCATCTCTTTGTCGACGAAGCTCAAGACTTAAACCCATTACAACTCGCAGTGCTTGATCAGTGGCGAGTTGGTCGTGACGATCTCACACTTGTTGGCGACCCATCACAATCGATCTATGGATTCAACGGCGCTGATCCCTCGGTGCTGACTGCACTTGAACAGCGATTCCCTGGCATTGAAGTGATCAGACTTTCAGCGAACTACCGCTGCACACCGCAAGTAGTCCAAGCCGGACTGCGCGCACTCTCTCATCTTCCGACACCATCGCCACAACTCTTTTCCACTCGACCCGACGGACCACCTGTACAGATCTTCGGATTTGATGACGAAAAAGCCGAGGCAACTGGAATCGCCCAAATTATTGAATCGTGGCGAACCCCATCATCTCGTTGGCGCGACTTTGCAGTGCTGGCACGCACCAATGCTCAACTGGCCCCCATTCGTGATGCACTGACATCGCGCGATATTCCAACTCGTATTGTTGGTTCCGTTGCCGCCGATCCGATCCAACGAGCAGCTCGCGAAGTCGGCGACCTTCCGAGTTCAACCAGAATCTCAACTTGGTCACGCGATGCCCGAACGCCACTTGCCGAAGATTCACTTGAAACCGAAGAAGATCTCGTGGCCCGTCGTCGCGTGGCCGATGCTGTTGATGAATTCTTGGCAGAAGGAGGAGGTGACGGACGCACCTTTTTAGCATGGGTGCGCACCAATCGTCCCTTTGAAGATGACCGCCATCAGGACACCGTTGAAATCTTGACCTTCCACGGAGCAAAGGGACGCGAATGGGACAACGTCATCTTGGCAGGATGCGAACAAGGACTCATTCCACACTCATCAGCGAAATCCCCTACCGAAACCGCTGAAGAAATTCGCTTGGCATATGTGGCCATGACCCGCGCTGCCGATCGTCTTGCCATTACACATGCCCGTTCCCGTCGAGGGCGCTCACGAACACGAAGCCCGTTCGTTCACGGTGTTGATATCGCTGTTGTTGTTGCTCCACCTTCGGCTGACTATGTGCGCGACCAAACGTTGCGCCGCCAAGAACTTGACCCACACGATTACGTTTACGACGAACTAGTTCAGTGGCGCACAAATGCTGGTCGGGTTGCCAATCTTGACCCACTGATCTTTTGTTCAGACGAAGTCCTCCGCCGAATCGCGCAAGCACGTCCGACGACAAGCGAGGAACTGGCAGCCATTGATGGATTTGGCCAACCAATGAGTCAGCGCGTCGGTCATCGAGTATTGGCCGCGATACAACGCGGCATCATTCAATCGCAACAGTGATTATTCGCGAGTTTGTCGATCGTTGTTGAGTGCAGCGAATTTCTCAGCCTTCACCGAAATGAAAGTACCAACAGCTTGCGCGCACAGGCGATCACTCGCATAAATTTCGCCCGACGTCATTATCTTGCGACCATTAATGCCGTCAAAACGACCAGTCACCTTCAGCGGTTGATGTAACGGCGTTGGCGAACGGTATGTCACTTCAAGGCGACCCGTCATTCCAGGGGCACCAGACAATGCTTGAGCAAAACCCAACACTTCGTCAAATATCGCCGCAATCAAACCGCCGTGCAAACAACCAGGCGGTCCTTCGTAAGCGTCACCGTATGTCACCGTTGCGATGATCTCGTTTTCGTTACTCTCGAGTTCAATCAAACCCGCCAATCCATTGAGCGGCCCCGTCACCGGACTGTGACTCATAAACCCGTGCGTCGCTCCCCCAACTGCACCCTCGGCACTTGCGTGATACGAACGCCCGTGGGGCCCAGGTGCGAGTAAAGCAGCTGCTTGCTCAAGCAGATTGGCGGCCTGAGCGAACTGATCACTATGAGCGGTCGATGTAGCTGAATGTTGCAGTACTTCGCGCGTCGCATTAGCTAAACGAAGTCGTGGATTATTCGGGTCGTGCATTGCGACGCGATGCCTCGGCAAAGCCAACGGCGAAGGAATTACCGGTTCATTTGGGTTTGACCAAACTGATCGCCCCAAGTCTGAATTTGATTTTTCGGGATTGCTTTCTTCAGACATCAATATCCACCAGTACTGGGGCGTGATCGCTCGGCTTTTCTCCTTTGCGAGCCTGACGATCAACGATCGTCCAACGGGCTCTAGCAGCCACTGATGGTGTTGCCAAAATTAAGTCGATACGCATCCCCTTGTTTTGATTGAATCCACCGGCTCGATAATCCCACCACGAAAACAATTTGTCATCGGGATGATGTTCACGAAAGACATCAACCATTCCCCAAGACTCAAGGTCGCGTAAGACCTGGCGTTCTGCTTCACTCACATGCGTCGCACCCACAAAATCGGCGGGGCTGTACACATCAATATCGGCTGGAGCGATGTTGTAATCACCAGTCACGACCACGGCGTTACTCGGTTGAGTATCAGCATTGAGATGATCAATCAATCGCTTCATCCACGCCAACTTGTAGTGGTAATGATCGTGATCTAATTCGCGACCGTTCGGCACATACACCGAACTCACACGAATTCCGCCACATGTAGCGGTCACTAAACGTGCTTCTGCATCAAGTGGCTGACCATCAGCGAAATTACGGACTGGATTTTCGAGTCCGACTTTGCTCAGAATTGCGACACCATTCCACTGACCTTGGCCATGGTGAATTGACTCATAGCCCATCTCAGCGAAATGTTCGGTTGGAAACGCATCTTCGGCCAATTTGGTTTCTTGCATACAGACCACGTCTGGTTGCACATCGAGCAACCATTCATCGACACGTGGCATTCGTGCCCGTAGTGAGTTGACATTCCAAGTAGCGAGGCGCACAAGAGAACCGTAGGCGATCAGCGACCCTCAAGTCACTTGCGGCGAGCAGCAGCCTTAACTGCAGGCTTTTTCGGAGCCACTTTCTTCACAACGGCTTTCTTAACTGGTGCAGCTTTCTTTGCTGGTGCGGCCTTTTTAGCCGGTGCGGCCTTTTTAGCCGGTGCGACTTTCTTCGCGGGAGCAACCTTCTTTACTGGCGCAGCCTTCTTCACTGGCGCAGCCTTCTTGACTGGAACAGCCTTTTTCACTGGCGCAGCCTTCTTCACAGGCGCTGCTTTCTTCGCAGGAGCAACCTTCTTTGCTGGCGCAGCCTTCTTTGCTTTCCTCGCTGGTGCTGCTGAAACTGCCTTGGTCGTTGGAACCAGATCAATACTTCGACGTCCGGCGATGATCTCCACGATTTCTAGAGTCACGCTGTCTCCGAGTTGCATCACTTCTCGCGCCGAACGAGGCGGTGGACTGCCGAGAAGACGTAAAGGCACGTACCCGCGCACATCGCCGATCGTGACATACGCTCCATGCGACGAATAACTCTCAACGATTCCGACGACGACTGAACCAACAGTGTTCTTTTCAACAAATTGCAAAAATGGCAAGATGTCATTGACCGACTTTGATCTATCAACTTTTTTGGCCGGCAACGTCGCTCCGGGTGGCAACGACTTCGGTACTGGCATCGGCTTCATCGCTTCGGCACTTACCTTGACCTTGGCAACACCCTTGCCGGGCTTGTCAGACGCAGGTTGAGATTCGCGAATCGCACGACGACTCTTTTCACCACGAACTGGGGTGCGATTGACAAAGA
>CALEHE010000137.1 GCA_937876415.1 uncultured Actinomycetes bacterium | reverse complement strand
GACGCTCCCTGATCAAGTGTCTCAAACAATCTGTCGGCTCGCATCAACGATCGTTGTGGTGGCATCTCTAGTTCACTTCATTAAACGAGCAACTGCAGATACGGCTAATTCATAACCGTGAATTCCGAAACCAGCAATCGTTCCATTGGCGACTGGAGCGATCACGCTGGTGTGACGCCACGGCTCTCTGGCGTTGGGATTTGAGATGTGTACCTCAATCACCGGACCGGCAAACGTTGCAAGAGCATCATGAATGCTCCATGCGTAATGGGTGAAAGCCCCTGCGTTGATGATGATTGCATCTACTCTGCCGCGAGCCGCATGTATTGCATCAACTAATTGGCCTTCGTGATTGGTTTGGAATTCTTCAAGAGAGAAACCGGCATCACTCGCCCAACGGGTAGTGCTTGCAACATAATTAGCCAGAGTTGCGGTTCCGTAGATTTCGGGCTCACGCTGACCAAGAAGGTTCAGGTTTGGACCGTGAAGTAAAAGAATGATTCCCACAGTGTTGACGCTACTTGCTGCGACCCAGTGAGATGAGCAACTTTACGCTTGGCTGAATCGAACTAGTTCTGCTCGGACGATGTCTGCGGGCACATCAGCCACGACCTCGAGACCTTGTGGCGAATCCAAAATGAAGGTCAAACCGTGAAGAGCCTTTTTGTCACGCGCCATGGCTGCCAGGAGTTGGTCAATATCAATGTCCTCTGGCATGCGCGTCTGCAAAGAGTAAGCCTTGCCAACGACTAGTTCGTGGTAGTCCACTCGGTCCGGGGATATTCGACCTAGTGCTTGGGCTAAACGGGCTGCGAAAATCAGTCCGATTGCCACGGCTTCACCGTGTGCTAACTGATGATTGCCCACCGTTTCTAAAGCGTGAGCCAAAGTATGACCGTAATTAAGGAAGGCTCGTTTTCCAGATTCACGTTCATCTTGCTCAACAAAAGCCGCTTTGATTCCGACGCAACGAGCGACCCGTTCATCTAAGTCAAGGGACAACAAATCGTCGCCAGTTAGGAAGTGATACTTTGCAACTTCGCCAAGACCACACCGCAATTCACGGGCTGGCAAAGTGTCAAGCAAATCAAGATCACAAATCACTGCACTCGGTTGCCAAAAAGCGCCAACAAGGTTCTTCCCTTGTGGAAGATTGACTCCGGTCTTTCCACCAATTGCTGCGTCAACCATTGCAAGTAGTGACGTGGCCACATGCACAACTGGAGTGCCACGATGCCATGTCGAGGCCGCAAAACCAGCGATGTCAGTAACCATTCCCCCACCAACACCGATGATCACGTCGTTGCGAGTGATGCCCATCTCGGCGAACTCTTGACACAGGTTCTCAATCGTCGACAGCGACTTCGCCTTTTCTCCTTGAGCGATGGTGACAACTTTCGACTCAATGGGAAGGTCAAGAGAAACTGGAATCTCTTTCTGTGTTACCACGATCGCTCGACGAGCAGTAGTTGGAAGCCATTGACCGATCTGCTGAGAAACTCCGTGTCCAATGAGAACGGGATATTCGCGTCCAGGAAGATGAACATCAATGCGGTGAATAGTCATAATTTTCCCTCCAAACCCGTCGTGGCCAAAATTCGGTCGATGACTTCAGGAATCTGTAATCCCTCAACATCAATTTCAACAGATGACACATCGCGATATAGAGATTCTCTTTCGGCGTAGAGCTTTTCCAACCTTGCAGCGGGGTCGCCATCGATAAGGGGTCGATGACCATCGCCCTTCACCGATCGTTGTCCGATTCTTTCCACGAGGACATGAAGTGGCGCATTGAGCCACACAACATGTTCTGCAGTTCGCAATAGTTCACGGTTGTCGGCCCGCAAAATGACGCCGCCGGCCCCAGCAATGATGTGGGGACTGGAATGTTGTAACGCTGCAACAAGGGCATCATGCTCAAGTTCACGGAAAGCCTCTTCACCAACAGATTCAAATATCTGGCGAACCGTCTTCCCAGTGACACGGTTGATTTCATCATCGGTATCAAGAAACTCCCAACCCAATTTGTGAGCGAGACGTCTTCCAACAGTGCTTTTTCCCGTGCCCATCAGTCCCACCAACACAACGTGAGGGGTGGATGAAATGGGTTGATTCATAAAGGCTGGATTGCCGTCGATGCGTTGCGGACAAACTCGGTGACCGAATCTCCGCCGAACTTGCGTTGTGCTTCGACTGCCAGAACCAGAGCCACCATTGTCTCGGCGACCACTCCCATCGCCGGCACTGCAGTGACATCGGTGCGTTCCTTAAATGAAACACCGGATTCTTTAGAGATGACGTCAACTGTCGGCAACGTCGGCCTATTGAGAGTTGCGAGCGGCTTCATCGCAGCACGTACCACCAAGAGTTCGCCGGTCGTGATACCACCTTCGGTACCACCAGCAAGAGTTCCGGTGCGGGCAAAACGTTCGTTGTCGGCATCCCAATGAATGGGATCATGGCCGGCACTGCCCCGTCGCGAGGCAACTTCAAAACCATCACCGATTTCGACGCCCTTGACGGCTTGAATACTCATGATGGCTTGAGCGAGTAACGCATCAATTTTGCGGTCCCAGTGAACGTGCGAACCAAGTCCGACGGGAACGCCATATGCCAGTATCTCAACAATTCCGCCGAGAGAATCTCCTTCTTTAGCGGCTTGTTCAATTTCGGTGACCATTCGTGCGCCGGCTTCGCTATCAAAACTACGAACGGGCGATTCGTCAACTTGCGCAAGATCAGATGGCGTCGGTCGCGAAGTACCATCAGATTTGGCCGACCCCATCGCTATGACATGGGAAATGACTTCGATACCTATCGTTCGAAGTAGCGCCTTCGCTAAAGCGCCAGCGGCAACTCGAGCAGCAGTTTCGCGGGCACTCGCGCGTTCAAGGACATCGCGAGCGTCTGTGAAGCCGTATTTTTGCATCCCTGCTAGATCGGCATGACCGGGACGCACTTTGGTTAATGGATCAGCAGTGGCCCCTGGGGCGGGATCCATTTCTTTGTGCCATTTGTCCGATCGAAACCATTCACTGTTCTTGATCTCGATGGCAACTGGCGAACCGAGGGTCCGGCCGTGGCGCACACCGCCGACAAGGGTCACCTCATCTTGTTCAAATCGTTGGCGCGGTCCTCGTCCATATCCGAGACGGCGACGGGAGAGTTCGATCTGAATATCTTCGACGGTGATAGGCAATCCTGCTGGGAGACCCTCGACAATGACAACTAAGGCTTGACCATGGGATTCGCCGGCGGTGAGGTAGCGCAACATTGGAAGTTAGGTTACCGCTGACTTAAGAAAGAGCCTGTAATGCAGCTCGGTACATATCGGACACATCGGGCACGAATCCCGTCCAGATCTGTTGTTGTAGGGCCGCCTGGTGCACGAGCATTCCGAGACCATCGACCGTTTGGGCACCTCGTTGTTGAGCGTTGCGCAGAAGTTCGGTCTGAATGGGGTGATACACCAAGTCGACCACAGTGTGCTGTGGAGTGATCAGATCAGCCGAAAGAGGACTGTCTGATGAATGGACCGAGTCCTTGCTCATACCGATGCTGGTGGCGTTAATCACGATGTCAACCGATGAAACAGCGGTTTTCAGGGCCGCCGAGTCACTCAATGCAAGCGATTGACTGATTTTGGGTGCAAGTGCTTGTGCCGATTGAGCACTCGCCAGAGAGCGATTAGCAATGACGATGTTGTGACAGCGATGGCGCTTCAGAGCATCGATGACCGAGCGCGCTGCTCCCCCCGCTCCAAGAATCAAAATACTTTTGCCAGTGACGTCTACACCTCGGGCTGACAGGCTGGCCACAAGACCGTCGCCATCGGTGCTGTGCCCTACTAAGAGACCGTTCGGCGCGACTTCTACGGTATTGACACTCTTGAGCGCTTGCGCCGTATTACTCACCGTGTCAACCAAATCAGCGACATCTGATTTATGTGGCATCGTCACTGAAAGGCCACGTAAACCGAAAGTGCGCATTGCATCAAGAGCAGCTCGCGCTTGTCCGGCCTTCACTTCATAGGCCACATAGACCCAATCAATTCCAAGTGATAAGAAACCGACATTATGGATAATGGGTGACAAACTATGTTTTACCGGGTCGCCGATGACTGCTGCGACTGATGTACCTGCCGTGATGCGATAAGGAGTATTTGCTATCGCCGCTTGTAAATCGTGAGTCATATCAGAGCACTCCTGCGATGATCGCTGCTTGCACGTTGGCTTGATGTTGCGCCAAAGTTGAAGCGAACTTGTGACGACCATCTTTGTCGTACAACACATAATAGAGATACAAACACGGTGAACCGTCGGTGATTTCGCGACAGATCGGATTTCCCGCTGAAGGATTGGGCGCTGGATTTAAGGCCGCGTTAATGGCTGCTCTTCCAGGATTAGAGATAGGAGTCGGAGGTAAACCGCTGTAGAGGTACGAGTTGTAGGGACTGTCGATGGCCTTAAGTTCGAGGAAGGGCAAGTCAAGATTTTGCTTGTAGAACAAAGTGGCATCTATTTCTAAAGGCATGCCGATTGATAGTCGGTTGTAAATCACTCGAGATATTTTCGCCCGATCCTCTGGAACCTTTGCTTCGCGCTCAATGATCGAAGCGATCGTCAGAACCTGATACGGAGTCAATCCGACTGAATTCACCGAATCATCGAGACCTTCTTGACGCCCGACTCGCTCCATCAACTTAAGCATTTGCTGAGCAACTTGGGTTGCAGTTTCTTCACCGCTTACTAGGTAAGTATCAGGAAAAAGTAATCCTTCGAGCGTCGTCACAGATTCGGGTTGGTACACCGATCGGACAGCAGAAATCTCGGCGGAAGTATCTCCGGTCTTGGTAAGAAAATCAATTTCGGAGACAGTCTTAATTTCCTCGCTGAGACGATCCGCCATCTGCTCCAAAGTAAAGCCCTCGGGAAAAGTTACTTTAGTAAATGTCTCGTTCGGTGGCGTACGTAAAACTCGCAAGATATTGCCAACGTGATCACGTGGCTTCACTGTAAAAAACCCAGCCGTAATGTCAAGGCCGCCTTTAGACGAGACATAAGACCGAAAAACCGAATCGTTGACGATGAAACCCTCTTGTTCAAGCCGTTTACTGATCACCAACAAATCATCAGATTCGGTCACTGTAAAAATCTCAGCTGCTCCAGGATCACCCGGTGGGTTCACTTGGCGTAAATACCAGAATTGATAACCGCCAAAAATAGTTGTCACGATCGCGAGGACTAGAACAACAGAGAGTGCGAATCGATTAACAAATTTGCGACTCACCATTTTTTGAATGCGAACATATGGAATTACTTGATACGGATCAATCTCAAGATCGTCTTCGTTATTGACTTTGTTACTCATGACGAATGACGTCTTTCAAGCCACGCTTGCAACATGATTGCTGCTGCCACTTTGTCGACAAACTGGCGACGAGCAGTTGCGCTGAGATCAGCTTCTTTCAGAGCACGATCGGCAGCGACTGTAGTCATTCGCTCATCAAACATTTCAACTGGCACAGCAAGAACCGTACTGAGTCGCCGTGCCTCAGTGGTGGCGGCCTTGGCCGCTGGACCATGACCACCAGACATTAAAAGCGGTAGTCCGACGACAACTATCTCGGCCTCTTCTTCAATGACCAGATCAAGAATCTTCTGGTGATCAAGTCGAACAGACTTGCTGCGGAGAATGACCGAATGAGGGCTAGCGATGGTTCCCGAAAAATCACTGACTGCAACGCCGATGCGTTTTGTGCCGAGATCGAGACCGATGGCACGCATTAGCTGCGAGCCGCCTCCTGCGCTAAACGAAGTGCTTCAGGAATACCGGACGGGTTCTTGCCACCAGCAGTTGCGATATCGCCTTTGCCGCCGCCGCCTCCACCGACAGCCTTGGCGGCTGCAGCAATTAGTTGAGCAGCATTCTTGCTACTCGCAGTATCAACGGCTCCGACTAGTGAAACTCCGCCGCCTGGTGACACGCCGATGAGAACGACGGTGTGAATACCAGACTGTTGACGTACCGCGACCGTTAAATCACGTAGATCTCCTGGAGTCAGATCGTCAACTTGAGCAACCACTATTCCGTCAATTGCTTCAGCGGCAAGTGCCGAAGCCGCAGTGATGGCTAAACGGGCACGTAACGTTTTGTTCTCGTCTTGGAGACCCTTGATGTCATCAACCTTACGCTGCACGCCGATCATTAGGTCATCAGGACCGGAACCAACTAAGCGCGCGACATCAGCAATGACTCGTCGGTCTTGCTGTAGCAAATTCAATGTGCGAGTTCCGGCAACGGCTTCAATACGGCGAAGGTTGGCACCGACCGAACCTTCAGAAATGACTTTGATGATTCCGATGTCACCAGTTGCTGAAACATGGGTGCCACCGCAAAGTTCAACCGAAGGCCCCGCCGAAAGAACACGAACTCGATCGCCGTATTTGTCGCCGAAGAAAGCGATTGCACCCTTTGCTAGCGCCTCGTCTTTTGATGACTCAGTTGAATCGACTCGCTCGTTCGACAACGTCAGGCTGTTCGCTAATTCTTCAATGCGCAAAAGTTCGTCTTCGGACACGGCGTCGTAGTGACTGAAGTCAAAACGCAGACGTTCATCATCAACGAGTGATCCGGCCTGCTTAACGTGATCGCCCAAAACCTGGCGCAGTGACCAATGGAGAATGTGAGTTGCCGTATGGTGTCGACGAATGGCTAAACGACGTACAGCGTCAATTTCGGCAGTCACGCTTTGATTAACTATGAGACTGCCGGTAACAACTCGACATTGGTGACGACGCAGACCAGGTAACGCAAACGTGGTGTTAAGAACTTCGTAGCGATTGGTTCCAGACTGTATGAAGCCCGTATCGCCTACCTGACCACCGCTCTCTGCATAGAAAGGAGTGCGATCGAGGAAGAGGTCAAAAGTGCCGTCATCGTCGGGGACAATGGCCAAAATTTTGGCTTCACATGAATCCTGTTCGTAGCCGACAAAATCAGTGGTGCCGAATTGTTCCATGACTTCGCGGTACAAATCGTGGCGAACTGAATCAACTTCGCCACCTTTACGCGCCGCCTTCGCCCGCTGACGCTGTTGGTCCATTTCGGTGTTGAATCCATCGATGTCAACCGCCAGGTCGCGCTCATTTACGATTTCTTCGGTGACCTCAAGAGGAAAGCCATACGTGTCGTGCAGCAAGAAAGCAGCTGAGCCAGACAACACCTTGTTTGACTTTGCGGCTGATTGAAGCTCGTCTTCCAAAATGGTGAGACCGGTCTTCAACGTTTGACGGAAGCGTTCTTCTTCTTTAGTGAGCACGCCCATGATGAAGTCTTTCTGTGCAACGACTTCGGGGTATGCCTGACCCATTGTTGCGATCGCAGTTTCAACAAGAGACGGCATCACCAATTTTTCAGTGCCCAGCAAATAAGCATGGCGAACTGCTCGGCGGATAATCCGTCGCAGTACGTAGCCACGTCCCTCGTTTGATGGAAACACTCCGTCGCCTACCAACATCGTGCTGGAACGGGCATGCTCGGCCAGAACTCTGATCGAGAAACTCGCACGATCGTCGTAATCGCCCACCTTGTACGTTGCTCCAGTGACTGATTGAGCGGCCTCAACAATGGGGAAGATCGCGTCGGTCTCCCACACGCTGTCTTTCCCTTGAACCAAT
The DNA here is from genome assembly GCA_937876415.1 of uncultured Actinomycetes bacterium. Lineage (GTDB taxonomy): Bacteria > Actinomycetota > Acidimicrobiia > Acidimicrobiales > Ilumatobacteraceae > Casp-actino8. Next base: position 17,899 of record CALEHE010000137.1, on the reverse strand, counting down.
GCCAAAATGCGTTCAAGGCCTGCGCCTGTATCGATTGAGGGCTTCGGAAGTGGTGTTCGTGAGCCATCAGGGGCCTGGTTGTATTGCATGAAAACCAAGTTCCAGAATTCCATGAAGCGATCGCCGTGTGGATCATTGAGTGGTCCGCCGTCGGGACCGAATTCGGGACCGCGATCAATGTGTAATTCTGAACATGGACCGCAGGGGCCAGTGTCGCCCATTTGCCAAAAGTTGTCTTTATCGCCCAACCTTTGAATACGGTTCATGGGCACGCCAACTTGTTCATGCCACATTGCTTCGGCTTCATCGTCGCTGGTGTGAACAGTCACCCAAATGCGATCGCCATCAAACCCAAGATTCTCGGTGACGAATTCCCAACTCCAAGGAATGGCTGATTCTTTGAAATAATCACCGAAGGAGAAGTTGCCCAACATTTCAAAAAACACCAAATGCCTCTTGGTCCGACCGACATCATCAAGGTCGTTGTGTTTGCCACCAGCACGCGCGCATTTCTGAACCGTTGCTGCTCTGCTGTAAGGGGGAACTTCATCGCCAACGAAGTACGGCTTAAAGGGCACCATGCCAGCCACCGTGAAAAGAACGGTGGGATCGTGAGGGATAAGGCTCGCTGAAGCGACAGGAGTGTGATGACGATCGGCGAAAAACTGGGTGAAGGCAGTGCGCAGTTCGTTGGCGGTGCGGGGTGTTTGTGGAGACATGACCCCGAAATGATACCCAACGTTCATCGTGGGATTAAGCGTTATTGCCATAACCTAATCGTGTGAGCAACTCAGCCAAAGAAAAATCATCCAAATCAACCGCTGTGACCAAGCGCAAAGCAATCCCAGTGACCGGATTGTCGGGTCGCCATGAAGACTTGCACGAGATGCTTTCTTTTGAAGATCCGAAAGAACAAAGATCGTGGATCTTTGATGCCACCTTCATGCGTTCATCTTGGAAGTGCATTTTCGGTGAAGGTTGCCAAGGAATTTTGGACGTGGCGTCACCCGAACTCAATCAAGGCTGTTGCTCAGAAGGCGCTCACTTCGTCGATGAAGACGACGTCGCGAACGTAGTGAAGGCCGTTGTACGTCTCACTGACAAGAACTGGCAGTTCAAAGACAAAGCCAAGAAAAAGGGGTTCCTCAAAAAGAATAAGGAAGGCGACACCATGACTCGCCGAGTTGATGGAGCCTGCATTTTCTTAAATCGTCCTGGTTTTGAAGGTGGAGCCGGCTGCGCATTCCACATTGCTGCGACCGAAGTTGGTGAACGACCGCTTGATTGGAAGCCCAACGTGTGTTGGCAGCTCCCTTTACGTCTTGAGTATCACACCGACACCAATGGTTGGGTCAACACAGTTGTCCGTGAATGGAAGCGTCGCGACTGGGGCGACGGTGGGACCGACCTTCATTGGTGGTGCACCGATAACTCTGATGCATTCGTCGGTAAAGAGCCGGTCTACAAGTACCTTAAAGAAGAGATCATTGAGTCTGTTGGAGCGAAGGTGTACGAACTTTTGGTTGAAGCTCTCGAGCGCCCAACTGCGGTCGCTCTTCCCCACCCCGTATTGACGGTGAAGAAGAACAAATAACTAGTTGGCTAACTAGTTAGCCTTCTTGAAGGCCTTCTTGCGATCCTCGGGGTTCAGATAACGCTTGCGAACGCGAATCGCTTTAGGCGTCACTTCGACGAGTTCGTCATCAGCAATCCATTCAATGGCGGTTTCAAGCGTGTGAATGCGAGGAGCGGCAAGTTTGACACCATCGTCGTGACTGTGAGTACGGATGTTGTTCTTTTCCTTGGCGCGAACTGCGTTCACAACCATTTCGTCGCCACGGGCGCTTTCACCAACAACCATTCCTTCGTAGGTCTTTTCGCCTGGTTCGACGAAGAGCTCTCCACGAAGCTGCAAGTTGTCCAACGCATATGCAGTGACCATTCCTTCACGGTCAGCGATCATTGCACCACCGAGACGATGAGGCAGCTCTCCGCACCACGGCATCCAACCGGCATGGTTCTGGTGCAACATTGCGGTTCCACGAGTGGTGGTCATCAAAAGTGAACGGAAACCAATCAGGCCTCTACTTGGACATTCAAAGGTGATGACGGTGCGACCGGGGTCGCCCGAACGCAAGTCGGTCACTCGGCCTTTTCGAGGAGCCAAAGCTTGAGTAACAGCGCCAACATATTCGTCGGGCACATCACACACACCACGTTCAAGTGGTTCAAACTTTTTGCCGTTGACTTCTTTGGTGATGACTTCGGGGCGGCTGACTTGAAGTTCGAAACCTTCGCGTCGCATTCCTTCAATCAAAACAGCCAACTGCAATTCGCCTCGTCCAGCGACTTCCATAACGTCGGCTGATTCAGTTTCGTGCAACTTGATGGAAACGTTTCCGAGAATCTCTTTCTTCAGACGATCAATCAAGTGGCGACTGGTGAGGTACTTGCCATCGCGTCCAGCGAACGGTGATGTATTCACGCCAAAGGTCATGCGCAGTACAGGTTCGTCGACGGTGAGTCGTGGAAGTGCAACCGGAGTCTCAGTTGAAGCAATCGTGTCGCCAATTTCAACTTCGGGGAAACCAGCGACAACAAAGAGGTCGCCCGCACGAAGTTCATCAACTTCGACACGGCTGACTCCCATGTAAGCCATTAACTGCGATAGACGACGCTTCAACGGCGGCTGCCCCTCAGCGAACTCCTCTTCGAGCAAGGCCACGTTCTCACCTTTTTTCATAACACCCTGATACACGCGACCAATTGCCAAACGACCGAGATATTCAGACGCGTCAAGGTTGGTCACGAGTGCCTGTAACGGCGCACTGGAATCTCCCCCTGGAGCAGGAATCCGTTCCAGAATTGTGTCGAGCAACGATGAAAGATCGGCATCTTGTGCAGGCATTCCGAGACCGACCATGGTGCGACCTTCACGAGCGACCGCAGAAATAACGGAAAAGTCGATGTGGTGGTCGTCGGCTTCGAGGTCGATGAACAATTGATAGACCTCGTCGAGAACTTCTTCAGCACGAGCATCTCCACGGTCAACCTTGTTGATGACAACAATGGCCGGAAGGTTGAGCGATAGTGCCTTCTGCAGCACATAGCGAGTCTGCGGAAGTGGCCCTTCAGCTGCGTCAACCAAGAGCAAAATGCCGTCAACCATTGTGAGGGCGCGTTCCACTTCACCGCCAAAGTCGGCGTGGCCCGGAGTATCTACCAAGTTGATCTTGGTGTCCTTATAAATCACCGAGGCAGCTTTGGCCAAGATGGTGATGCCTCGTTCACGTTCTTGGTCATTTGAGTCCATGACACGATCGACCACCGCTTGGTGGGCCGCAAAAGTTCCGGTGGCACGCAAAAGAGCGTCCACAAGAGTTGTTTTTCCATGGTCAACGTGCGCGACTAACGCGACATTACGTAGTTGTGTATACATATCAGTTGTGGACAACCGGCTTAAGCCAGGTCGTCGTCCTCGTCCTCAGCCTCAATCTCGTCTTCATCGTCAAACACGACTCCGTACTTTTCGGCTAAGGCTGCGTACTCATCATCTTGAGAACGCGGTTGCGACTCTCCACCACCAAGGCCGAGGTCAAAGGCGCTGGGGCCGGCTTGCTTCAATTTTCTCGCTTCTTCGAAACGACGATGACGACCCTTTTTCACGGCAGGGCTCCGAACTTGTGAGAGGGGTAGGCGATGGCTACGAATCAGGGTGGCACTGGCCTAAAACAGGACGCACCGACACAAATTCGACCAAGTCACGAGATTGCTCACACGACAGGGCGTTCCCGAGTGTAGAACCAATTGACCTCTATTTGTGGGAACTTCAGGCGGTTTCGTGATTTTTCAGTGTGCCGTGAGTATCAAAGACACCCTGAAACGAGCGTTTTATTGGTTTTCATACCGATTTGTGGGGCTAGCGACTAGATCGGACTCGAGGCTGCAATCATCTTGAGTCCACCCTTGCCGTCGAAGGACAGTCCCGCTCGGCCCTGGAGGAGGTCGTCAAGTTGGTCTCCGATGAGATCGTGACGCCAGCCGACTCGAAGGCGAGCATCCGCATCTTTGCGCAACAAAGCCACGATGTCGTGGCGCGTTGCCAGCAATGCCGTATCGACATTCTCGAGGCGGGCCACCTCGCTGATCCATGCCGAAATCAACGTGATCGCCGGCCGAAGGTGACGCTCGACATCCTCACCTTCGGTGACCGAGTTTTCGATGGGATTCTCTTTGCCACGAGCCACTGCAGCCAAGATTTCTTGCCCAATGGACCCTCGTGTATGACGATCATCCACACCACGGGCCTGCGCAAGATCAGCGAGGTTGGCTGGTTCACGTTGCGAGATTCCTTGAAGTGCTAAGTCGGGAAGAACCTGTCGCGGAGGTATATCACTCGCCATAGCCCGTCGTTCGCGCCACTCGGCTAACGCGGCTAAAACTCCTCGCGTGCGTGGTTTGAGTGCGCGAACATCCTTTTGTTTCTGCCACGCATCAGCGGGATTGCCTGGGCCAACTTTGCGTTGACGTAATTCTTCGCACGCGTCGGACGCCCAAGATAAGCGCTGGCGTTCTTCAAGTTTCGAGGTGAGCAATTCATGAATTTCCAACAGGTGCTCGACATCTGAAGCGGCATATGACTTTTGCCCGTCGGTGAGAGGTCGTCGGAGCCAATCGGTCAAACGGTCACCTTTTGGTAACACCAATTTGAGTTCTGAATTCACCAGAGATGCAAGGGAGGGTGTTGAGTAGCCGAGGAAACCAGCGGCGATCTGCGTATCAAAAATTCTCTCCGGAACTGTGCCCATTGCGTGAGTCATGACGTCAAGATCTTGTTGGGCTGCATGCAGGATGATGAGATGTTGAGGACCAAAAATACGCCTCAACTTCGATGCGTCGCATGCCAACGGGTCAACGATGGCGATTCCGTCCAACCATCCTAATTGAATCAATGCCAACCGGGGAAAGTAAGTCTTCTCGCGATGAAACTCAGTGTCGAGAGCGATGCGATCTTGTGACTGCAAACGATCAAGCAAAAGGCCTAGATCATGATTGTTATCAATCCATTCAAAAGGTGCAGGCAATTCATCACTCACTAGGTTGACTTCCCTCAACGACCGCATGACCTTGCATAATCCAACCCATGGTGCCGCCAGCAATATTGATCAACTTTATGGAGTGCTGAGAAAGGTATTCACACGCATTGGCGCTCCGACCGCCGACCTTACAGATCACGTAGGTAACTCCCCCTTGAGGGTGCCGAAACTCCTCGACGCGCTGCGGTACTTCGTTGAGGGGAATATGAATCGCTCCTGGGACGTGGCCGTCAATGTATTCATCGCTCTCGCGGACGTCGATCAGAAAGACTGAGTCTGCTTGTGAAAAGATTTCGGCAAAATCGGAGACTGAGATTTCTGAATACTGTGAAGACATATTCACAAACTAGCCCTTGAACTGTCGAAAATTCTCCATGTCAGGCGGGGTGTTGATGTTGGCGATATGCGACTCGGGCACCGATACCGGGTGCCGATGTAAATCGCTCCACGCGCGCATGACAGAACGTTCGCCACGGTCGAACTGTTCAGCAATAATCGGCAACGATGTCTCAACTCGCCACGCCGCGCACAAAGGTTGGGCCCCCTTTGTGCTTGGATCCGCCGCACTGTGGGTGTAACTCAGATCAAACTCATTTTCCTCGACACTGCCCTGATCGGGTCCACTCTGACTGGTCATGGCTTGCACTACAGCCGCCATGGTGTCTGGAGTCAGCGACCATAGGTCGACCGCAACAATGAGCGCTATCCCCCGTTGAGCGTGGCATAAAGCGGACAAGATGCCGGTGATCGGACCAGAATCAGGAGTCGGATCTTGAATGACATTCCACGGAAAGGCTGGTGCTGGAGTAAATCTCGCTCCGGCAACAAAGACACCTTGCGGGCACAAGGGTTCAAGTAATCGACACTGTCGTTCTACTGCAGTTTCTCCGTTGACCGGAATCAAAGCTTTGTCGGTACCCATACGCCGACTGTGCCCACCGGCCAAAACGTAACCACGAACTTCGGTTATCGAAAACCTATGACTGAGTTGCCGAGAACTCATCGTTGGGAATTCCTGAAGGATCTAGTTGCAAGAGGAAAAGGTGGCACCGTTCGGCTTCATCGCTTTCGCCAATCGCCTCAGCCATTTTGTGTAAACCAAGGAGGCATCGCAAGAAACCGTGATTCGATTCCTGATTCCATCTCACATACCCTGAACCCCGCCAACCGTTTTGACGCAAGGTATCGAGACCTCGGTGGTACCCGATGCGGTAATAGGCGTAACGCTCAAGATTGTCCCGACCGAAGTCACCGATATTGGCCCATGCCAATAACGAACGAGGATGGTGACTGACGACGACAGCGAGAGCTTCGCGCCTTGATTCAGCGGCAACAGCGAGCGCTTGCGACAGTTCATGACGAATTGCTGGATCCTCTAGCGGAATAACCGTTGTTGGTGGCCCCAGTGGCGTCAGACTAATGGGATTGTGTGGTTGCGAAGGGGAACTTGACATGTCCTCAGAGTATCGCTGAATTAGTTGGTATACCTGACGCTGGGTCGATGAGTTGCATAGTCTGAACTCATGTCGTCCTCTGCGGTAACCAGTTTCGTTTCAATTACTACATGGGCCTTTGATGACGGCCAACTCAAGAACTTTACGACATTTGGCGCGTTCCTACCAATTGTGATCGGTCTCATCATTTTCAAGTTTGCGGTAAGCGCGATAATGCGTTCAATTGTTTTGATTGTTGCCCTCGCTCTAGGAGCACTGATTTACAGTCAACGATCAGAGATCTCGGATTGCGTTGACAATGCAAGGGCCAATGCTGAAGTGTCCCTCGGCAAGGTTCAGTGCAAGGTTTTAGGTTTTACGATCGATCTTGACCTTCAAGACCAGGTCCCCTGAACAACTCTGTGAATGAGCGGTTGAACGAGTAGCTCGACGAATTCATCAGGAGACCCTGAATGAGCGTTGTGATGAGCACCTTCAATCTTGACTGACCGGCAATCGGGGAGGTTTCCAAGAAACTCGGCGCTCGCTTGTAGATGGGGCTTTGACAGTGAGCCATACCCAGCCATAAGCGGACCGCGTACTTTGTCAAGAGCCCAAGGTTTGACGCGACGAATATCAACGAGTTCACCCACGAGGGCCTCGCCTTCAGATCGGCGTTGAATTTTTGTTGCCTCTGGCAAGGCTTCCCAGCGCCGATGACCAATAAAGCGTCTCATGAAAGTCTCAGCAGCGAACTCAGGATCATCTGCCACAGCAACTGCAGCGCTTCCACCGGAATCCTTGGGCCACCATGACTCCCAACTCATTGGACTTTCGTAGATGACCAGTCCAGCAATTGCATCAGGGAATCGCTGGGCATACGACAAAGCCACAACTCCCCCAAAACTATGTCCTACCAAAATCACTTGGTGAGTCGTGACAAATTGCTCAAGGATCTCATTCAGATCACTGACTTGTTCATCAACCGAAAAGGTCCCGCGCTGTTTCACTGATTTCCCGTAGCCACGACGGTCAAATGTGAGCACTTGGTACGACTGACTTAAAGAGCGCGCGATTCTGGCAAAAGCAGCCTGACGATCCATGCTTCCGTGAATCAAAACAATGGTCGTTTGAAGTGTATCTCGGGCTATGTCTTGGTTGCTGCGTCTGTCGTGAAGTCGAACGCTCTCAATTACCGGACTCCGACCCATATATGTCCATCTTGGCACGCGTATCCTGAAGGGTGATGGAAGTACTACTGATTCGACATGCCATACCAATTCGCCGCGAACTTGAAAGCGGTATCGCCGACCCCGAACTAGCCAGTGAAGGTCTGAAACAAGCAGATCTGATGGCTCAATATTTGTCGACGGAAAAACTGCATGCCATCTACGCCAGTCCGATGCAACGGGCCCAGCAAACAGCGAGCCCGTTAGCAACTGTGCAAGGACTCTCCATCACGACTATTGATGGCGTGGCAGAGTTTGACAAAAACAGTAACCAATACGTTCCTGTTGAAGAACTCAAAGCCAATAACGATCCACGCTGGCAGGAAATGTTGCGAGGTGCCTGGACTTCTGCCGATGAAACCGAAGAAGAGTTCATCAGTCGAACTGTCGGGTCCATTGAAAACATCATTGCGAACCATGCCTCACAACGGGTCGCCATTGTCTGCCACGGTGGCGTCATTAATGCCTACCTTTGCCATGTATTAGGACTTGAGAATCAACGCGGTTTCTTCTATCCGAATTACACCTCGATTCATAGAATCGCAGCGGCGAGTAGTGGCGAACGCAGCATCGTGACGTTGAACGAGACGTCGCACTTGCGCGGTTCAGGTCTACCTATCGGATTGTTTCAGAAGTAACAGAGAAAGGACTCACGATGTCTGAAAAAATGCCACAAGATGAATCAGATATCGATAATCTCACTCGTCATCTAGACGCTTCAGTCTCACCTGCTCATTCGGTTGAATACACGGCCCAACGACTTCAATCGAGTGGTTTTGCTGAAAGTTCATTTGCAAATATGAACGAGGGTTTGCCAGCAAAAGGCTTTATCGCTGATGCAGGGCTTTTGTTGGCGTGGAACCAGTCAGACTCGCCTACTCAACGTTTCCACATAGTTGGAGCCCATACCGACTCACCTTGTCTTAAGGTCAAACCACTTCCCGACGCTGGCTCATTCAATTGGAAGCAGATCGGCGTCGAGGTATACGGCGGAATATTGAATAACTCATGGTTGGATCGCGATCTCGGCTTGGCCGGTCGTGTCGTGCTTGAAGACGGTTCGGTCAAGACAATTCGGATTGACCAGGCCATAGCGCGAATTCCGCAACTGGCGATTCATCTGGATCGCGATGTCAATGAACGCGGTCTAATTCTTGATAAGCAGATCCATCTTGCTCCCATCTGGGGTCTTGGCCAGTATCGCCCCGGTGAGTTCGCTGAATTCATTGCTTCGAGTCTTGCGGTTTCGGTGCACGACATCGCTTTTTGGGACATCGCACTTTTTGATCTAACTTCAGCGTCGCTGCTGGGTGCCGATCGTTCGTTGTTGGCAAGTGGACGACTTGATAATCAGATTTCGTGTTGGGCTGCGACAGAAGGCTTGATTGCTGCGAGCACAAACGCCAATGGCGAAGGCACCACCTCTGTGATCGCTCTGTTTGATCATGAAGAAGTTGGTTCAGAAAGTACGCACGGAGCCTCGGGTCCTCGTCTGGCCTGGTTACTTAAAGCGCTGCACTCGGGTAGTCAATCTCAGTTTCATGAAACACTCTCGCGATCGCACTGTATTTCGGCTGACAACGCTCATGCGATACATCCCAATTACCCCGATCGCCACGAACCGAATCATCGTCCACTTCCGAATATGGGTCCGGTACTGAAAGTCAATGCCAATCAGCGTTATGCGACGAGTCCCGAATCTGCGGCGGTCTTTTTGCAGGCGTGTTATTCAGCAGAAGTCAATCATCAAGTTTTTGTGAGCAAAAACAGCATGCCTTGCGGGTCGACAATCGGACCGATTACCTCTACACAACTCGGCATCCCGACGATTGATGTTGGCGTTGCGCAACTTTCGATGCATTCAGCTCGTGAACTTTGCGGCGCTGAAGACCCAGCGCTACTTGCGAAAGTTTTGAAGCACTACTTCAGCGTGTTGTGATCTTCTTTCTAGCCGCACTTACTTTGGGCTCGATCGAATAACAGTTGTAATTGTTCGTGAAGTTGCGCAGTTACTTCTTTGACCGCTGAGCGTGGTATTCGTCCGTCAATCGCTGCTGGCACGGGAATCGGTTCACCGATGATGACTGCAAGTTTGCGCGGGTAAATAAACTTTGCTCCTTTGCCCATCACTCGTTCGCTACCACCGATACCGACTGGAATAATTGGTACTCCAGCCTTGCAGGCGACGTAAGCCGCTCCATCCATTAAAGGCTGCACCGTTGGTCCAGACTTACGTTCACCCTCGGGAAAAAGTACGAGAGGCTCGCCCGATTTCAAAACTTGAATTGCCCGAACGATTGCTTCACGATCTGCGCTTCCGCGAGTCACCGGGAAAGCTCCTAGTGCTGACAGCATCCAATTCAATGGTTGGTGTTTCCACATTGTGTCCTTGCCCATGAAGCGCATTCGACGCCGAGTGCATCCTGAGGCAATGGGTGTGTCGATGTAACTGCGGTGAACTGGCGCCAAAATAAAGGGGCCAGTTTGAGGGATATTTGCTTGACCACTCACACTCATACGACAGTACGAGCGACAAATAGATACCACCAATACGCGGATGACTTGGTAGAAGGAACGACTGCCGAGATCGTTGCCAGCCAACTTTGATTCAACTGCGCTCACGTTAAACGCTCCGCAACTAAGCCAACAATTTTGCTGACGATCTCCTCAATGGTTCGATGGCTTGTGTCAACGACAACGGAATCTTTTGATTCTCGCAAGGGACTGTCGGATCTTGTCGAGTCCTTGAGGTCACGTTCGGCGATTGATTTTTCGATTTCATCAATGTCACCTCCGCCTTCGGCAACTCGCCGTTCGGCGCGAACTTGAGGTGTTGCAGTGAGGTACACCTTAAGAATTGCGTCAGGAAAAACGACCGTGCCAATATCGCGACCTTCAACGACACCACCGTTATTGACTTCGCTCCAAGTTCTCTGACGATCACGCATCACCGAACGAACGAGTGAATTTGCGGCAACTGTACTGACCGCATTTGTGACGTGCGCCGAACGTATATCAACGGTGACATCAACGCCATTGGCAATGACCGATCCATTACTCATTTCCAAGATCAATTGTTCGGCGATTAATCCCACTGCACAATCGTCGTTGACATCAATGCCAGTGCTTAATGCGACGCTGGTGACTGCGCGAAACATTGCACCAGTATCGAGGTACTGCAATTGAAGGGCTCGGGCGAGAGCCTTGGCAATCGTTGATTTACCTGCCCCCGCCGGACCATCAATGGCGACGACAACTGTTCGTTGCGCTGAGTGACTCACGATTTGATTACCAACTTGTACCTACGGGACGACCTTCGTCGTACCCAGCAGAACCTTGAATACCAACAACCGCTCTTTCGCGGAACTCACTCACTGTGGATGCTCCAGCGTAGGTAAATGAACTACGAACACCCGCAACGATTTGGTCAATGATGTCTTCAACACCGGGGCGTTCAGGGTCGAGATACATACGGGAGGTTGAGATGCCTTCTTCGAAGAGTTCCTTGCGGGCTCGATCAAATAAACCTTCACGACGAGTTCGATTTCGCACCGCACGGTTCGATGCCATACCAAAGTTCTCTTTGTAGAGACGACCCTCGGGATCGCGCATGGTGTCGGCTGCTGATTCGTAGGTTCCGGCAAGCCACGAACCAAACATCACGTTGTCGGCACCAGCAGCAAGTGCCAAAGCCACGTCTCTTGGATAACGCACTCCGCCATCGGCCCATACAGAGCCGCCTAGACGACGTGCTTCATCTGAGCATTCGAAAACCGCGGAGAACTGCGGACGACCGACTCCAGTCATCATGCGGGTGGTGCACATTGCTCCTGGACCAACGCCGACCTTGACGATGTTGGCCCCAGCATTAATGAGATCGCGGGTGCCATCGGCCGTGACGACATTGCCAGCAACAATGATTGCTTCGGGAGCTGACTTGCGGGCCTGTTCCACTGCAGTGATCATGCGGGTCTGATGACCGTGGGCAGTATCAACAACTAAAACATCGACTCCCATTGCATGTAGTTGTTTGGCCTTCACTGCGGGATCGCCATTCACACCAATTGCCACTGCGGTGAGAAACTCTTTGTTTTTATTGATCGCTGGTGTGTACAGAGTTGAACGCAAGGCGCCACGACGAGTCACACAGCCGATCAATCGACCTTCTTTGTTTGTCACTGGAGCTGCCGTTAAGCGTTGATTCGATAGTGCATGAAAAATCACTTCAAGATCCGCGCCTTCTTGAATACACAACAATTCAGTGGACATCACATTGTGCAACTGAGTGAAACGGTCGTAGCCACCAGCGTCGGCTTCGGTAAAGATTCCGAGTGGGCGTTGATCGTTGTCGGTCACGATGACAACACCATGTGCTCGTTTATGAATCAGGCTGAGGGCTTCGCCAACAGTGTCAGTCGGGGCAAGAGTAATTGGTGTCTCATAAATAGGGTGACGGGTCTTCACGAACTTGACAACAGACTCAATGACGTTGAGCGGTATATCTTGTGGAAGAACCACTAGCCCACCACGACGACACACAGTTTCGGCCATTCTGCGACCAGCGACGGCAGTCATGTTGGCTACAACGAGCGGAATGGTCGTGCCGATGTTGTCGGGCGTCGACAAATCAACATCGAGGCGTGAACCTACATTGGACATGCCAGGGACCATAAAGACGTCGTTGTACGTCAAGTCGTACGGCGGTGGTGTTTCATTTAAAAATTTCATGGGCAGAAGCCTGCTCTCTGAGGTCGCTCCGATGGGCGCAATAAGGCTAGGCGGTATCTTGACCTACATGGGGCATCTTTCGTCAACGGGAAACAGCGGGTCGGTACCGGTCGTCTTAGTCCACGGTTGGGGCGGTTCTTTTGAGTCCACATGGCGTTCAAGCGGCTTCGCTGACCTCCTCGAAGATGCTGGGCGTCAGGTCATTGGGGTTGATCTACTAGGCCACGGGTCGGCACCGAAACCCCACGAGCCCGAGGCTTACAGCGATTTAACTCGGCGAGTCCTGGATTGCTTGCCCGATGCGCCCTGTGATCTGGTCGGTTTTTCGCTCGGGGCGATCACCCTGTTGCAGTTGGCGATCAATCATCCAGAGCGGGTCCGAAGCTTGGTACTCGCAGGGATCGGGCGCAATGTCATTGAACGTGATGAATCAGTTTCGCACGATGTTCTGGTGCGGGCGCTTGAAGGCACAGAGTTACCCAATAACAATTTGGCGCGTCTCTTCGTGCAATACGCCGATCAACCAGGCAACGACCGAATGGCACTGACGGCGATTATGAAACGTGATCGTGCTCCGTACACGCCAGAACAACTCGCACGAGTTACTTGTCCGGTTCTAGTGGCTATTGGTGATCAAGATTTTGCTGGACCGGGTGATGGTCTCGTGAACTTGTTGCCAAATTCGCGACTCGTCGTATTAAAAAAATGCGATCATTTTGCAACGACCGAGAATTTTGATTTCTTTGATGCGGCTTTAGGTTTCTTGGAAGCAACACTATCTTGAGGCGAGGTGTTATTGGTTCAGATGTTGCACGTGCGTTAGAGATTGTGCGGAACGGTGGTCTCGTCGGCTTACCGACTGAAACTGTTTATGGACTTGCAGCCGATGCCTCCCAAAAAGAAGCGGTCGCAAGAGTTTTCACTGTTAAAGGTCGTCCGAATAATCATCCACTTATCGTTCATGTTTATTCTTTGGATTCGGCGCGCACTTGGAGTTCTCAATGGACTCATTCGGCAGAATTACTGGGTAGCACCTATTGGCCTGGACCACTTTCGGTCATTGTTCAGAAATCGTCTGTCGTGCTTGATGAGGTGACCGGAGGGCATCAGACCGTGGCTGTGCGTGTGCCAGGACATGAATTGGCATTGGAACTTCTTCAGCAATTTGGTGGAGGCTTAGCTGCTCCTTCGGCGAACAAGTTTGGCAAGGTGAGCCCAACTACTGCACAACATGTTCTTGACGATCTCGGAGATGGCGTTGATTACATCCTCGATGGCGGTCCGTGTCGCGTTGGGGTTGAGTCAACCATTGTTGATTGCAGTCTTAAAGTGCCAATGGTTTTGCGACCTGGAGGAATTACATCTGAAGCAATTGAATCAATAGTCGCGCTTGACAGTATTGATTCAGGCCTAAGTCGCGCTCCGGGTATGTTGCTGGCTCATTACGCACCTTTATGCGAGGTTGTTTTAGTAGAAAAAATGCCAGAAGCCGAAGGATTGGTTGGCGATGTCGAAAGCATGAAGTATCGCGTTCTTGATGCATCAATTGATCCATTCACGTTCGCTTCAGCAATGTATTCACTTCTTCGTCAATGCGATCTCGATGGCATACAAAAACTTTTTGTCGTTCAACCCGAGCCGATCGGAATTGGGCTAGCGATACGAGATCGTCTAACTAAGGCTGCTCATGGTTCAAAAAACCAATCTCGTTAATTGTGCGTACCCAGAGATCGCGAATTTCGAGAGTATTCACTTCTCGGTCAACAATGAAGCTCACTGTTGATGATCCCGCGTCGGGGACAATCTCTAACTGGCACCACGTCAGAGGAGGGTCCTCAAGTTGCACTTCTAACAAATATGGTGGCTCATCTGAACTCACGTCTCCCAATACACGGGCCGCTTGAAGTATCACTTCATAGGCCACAACTGGAAGTGCATTAATCGTGAATGATGGTCGATCTACGACGAACCGACTGGATTGGTCTGGAGCACAAATTGGTGTCTCGTCAACTTGAGATTGATCAATAAGTGGTTCTGCTCGGCTCGCCATAATGGTGTCAAAGGCCAGATTTATCAAAGCCATATGTTGAGGGTCGCCACCACGATCGGGGTGAAATTCTCGAGCCAAAACGCGGCGAGCGGCTACAATCTCATGAGATGATGATTCACGGTTGACGCCTAGTAACTCGTAGAAGGATTCATCAACCATGTTTTGTTTGTTTACGATCTATTTCGGACCAGCGGATGTGAATGTGGTGCCATCGGGGTCAACCGCCCATGTCGGACTACTGCCCCACTGATTTTCAAAAACTAGTTCAGAGATCGGGCGACGTCGAACTGGTCCGTGCGACCCTTGCGGTGTACCGAGGGTGATGCAGGCCGAGATGGCGACGTTGTCAGGAATAGCCAGAAGTTCACGTAGTTGATTTTCAACACCTTGATGCCACATCGTCAGCGCACCTCCGTACCCAAGGGACCGCGCTGCTAGAAGCAAGTTTTGACATGCGGGATAAATTGAAGCGCCCTCCGTTGGAGATGCGACGCGATAACGAACGAGGCATGCGAAGACGATGACGGGAACTTGTTCTATGTTGTCAACGTAATACTGCATCGTCGCCGCTTGTCGAGACTTTGCAGAATTTGGATCTTGGCCACTACCTGCTCCGTAGCCATCGCTTTTTAACTTCGCGGCCCATCCTGTGCGAAACGAATCTCCAAGGAGGCTCTTCACTTTGTCGGCAATTTCACCATCGGTAATTGCCAGAAAACGGAACGGCTGACGATTTGATCCGCTGGGAGCCCGAGATGCGGACCACAAAATTTGGTTGAGAACATCCGTAGGAATGGGTTCTTCGGTGTAACGACGAATTGCACGCGTCGTTGCCAACGCTTCAAGTGCAGATATCTCGGGCTGATTCTCCACTTAGCGACCTGTGAAGTTTGCGGGTCGCTTCTCCATGAATGAAGCAACACCCTCCTTGAAATCTTGAGTTTTAAAAAGTGGTAATAGTTGCAAAAATACATGGTGGATGTTTTGTTCAAAAGTTTCCGTTTCCGCGGCGCGCATCATGCGCTTGATGGCTCGAACTGCGAGAGGAGCGTTGGCGGCAATTTCTCCGGCCAACGAGTAGGTTCGTTCATTCAACAGTTCAGGAGCGACCACGTGGTTAACTAGACCAAGTTCGAGACCCTCATCGGCGGTCAAGGTGCGACCGGTGAAACAAATTTCTGCGGCCTTGGCGTACCCAACCATGCGGGGCAATAACCAGGTGCCACCACTTTCGGGAAGAATACCGCGTTTAGCGAAACCGGGTGCCAACTTTGCTGTTGTTGAGGCGATGCGAATATCACAGCCAAAAGCCAAGTCGAGGCCGTACCCAGCAGCGCCGCCATTAATGGAACAGATCGTTGGGGTGTCGAGATTATGAAGCACTACCGGGGGTGCAGTTCGCAGCTCAAACTCAGAACCCATGTCGCCTCCAGCATCAAGGACTCCCAGACTTTCTTTCTGACCCATCTGCGAAGCCAGATCAAGACCTGCACAAAAGGCCTTTCCTGCCCCCGTCAACACGATGCAACGTACATTGCGGTCCCGGTCGCCCTGTAAGAGCTGCTCTGACAATTCATTCAACATGACCCCTGAGATGGTGTTCATCCGTTCGGGTGCATTCAAGGTGATGGTGGCAATATGGCCGTCAACTTCGTATAGAACTTCGCTCATATGCCAACCGTAGCCAAACCAACTGTAATTCTCGACTCCGGGAAGGACCAAGATGAATATGTCTAGTGAATTAAATCGGTGTGTTGTTTGGGTTTCGGTTAGGTAACTGTGCGGTAACATGAATTCTTCCAAACCAAATGGGGCACCCGCCCCTTATCTCCATAGGGGGAGAAATTATGCAGAAGTCCCGCGCACGCCGCGTTGGTGCTCTTCTCGTCGGTCTTGCAATCGTGGGCGCTTCAGCCTGCGGCGGCGACGACGATGCAGCAACCACCGAGGCACCGTCAACCGAGGCACCGTCAACCGAAGCTCCGGCCGCTGGTGGTGAACTTGAAGGAATGAAAGGTACAACACCCAGGGGTGCAGAAATCAGCGACGAATGGCTCGCACAAGTTTCGGATTACTGGGTGTCACTCGGTAACGAAGCTTTGAATGACTTCAACTACGCGGCTGAAGCTTACGACGCCGCCATTGTTGTTGCTTTGGCAGTTGAAATGGCTGGCACCGACGGTGCCGCTCACGCCAACGAAATTGTCGGCATCACCAAGGATGGCACTAAGTGCACAACCTTTGCTGATTGCATGGCGATCATCGCTGACGGTGGCGACCCCGACTATGACGGTTTGTCAGGTCCACACGAATTCAATGGCAACGGTGAGCCCCTCGAAGGTAGCTACGCCATGCTTGAATTCGGTGCTGACAACCGCATCACCGAAGCATCCAATGAGAACTTGATTGCTGCTTCGGCTCCCGAATCAGCCATCGTCGAATTGGGTACCACGACATCAACTCGCGCCGGTGACGGCCAGTTGCACATCGGTTCACTCCTTCCCGAAACCGGAAGCCTTGCTTTCCTCGGGGATCCAGAGTATGCCGGTCTTGTGTACGCCATCTATGAAATCAACACCGCTGGTGGTGTCCTCGGAAAGGACGTTCTCTACACCCAGGGTGACTCAGGAGATACCTCAACCGACATCGCATCAACCACGTCTGACCGTTTGATCAGCGAAGGTGTCGACGCCATTATTGGTGCTGCTTCATCTGGTGTGTCCTTGACAGTGATCGACAAGATCACTGCCGCTGGAATCACCATGTTCAGTCCCGCAAACACCAGCCCCGCATTTAGTGATTACGCTGACGACAACCTCTATTTCCGTAACGCTCCGGCCGACGGACTTCAGGGAGCAGTTGTTGCCAACCAGATCATTGAAGACGGGGCTGCTTCGGTCTTCATCATGAACCTCGATGACTCTTACGGTAACGGCATTGCCGCTGTTATGAAGAATGTTCTTGAGGACGCTGGTGTTGAAGTGCAGGGTGTCAAGGCATACGACCCGACCGCGGCATCTTTTGACGCTGAAGTTGGCGAAATTGTCGCTGCTGACCCCGACGCCATCGTGTTGGTCTCGTTCGACGAAGGTAGCCGCATCTTGCGTACCGCCGTTGAAAATGGGATCGGCCCGAAGATCAAAATGTGGTACGGAACCGATGGCAACATGGGTAACGCACTCGGAGAAAACTTCGACACTGGTGAGTGATCACTGAGATCGTGAACTAGTGAGGAATTGGAAAGGCCCCCGGGAAACCGGGGGCCTTTCTGTTGCGCAAGTTTAGTTCAGCCGACGGTGGCCATCGATTACGGTCAGCCACCCGTGGCTATTGAATACGGTCAGCCACCCGTGGCTATTGAAT
>CALEHE010000136.1 GCA_937876415.1 uncultured Actinomycetes bacterium | reverse complement strand
GATGGGGGAGTTGACCTCGACGAGTCCTGCGTTTTCTCGGCTGAATTCACCATTGAAGAGTCATCCGATGGCAAATATCGGGCCACGGCGGGCAACACCAACCGGGGTTACCTCAACTACACCGAGGCCGACATCGTCGATGGCACCCTGTTTATTGACGCCATCATCGGCGAATAATCGCCTCGGGTGGAAGCCCGACCCCAGCCCCGTAGGCTTTTGGGGTCGGTTGGGGTTCATTCTCTGGCCTGATGCGAGTTCGTCACCCGACGGACCGCGACCTCCGAGTCATCTATATATACGGAAGGCAGGATTAGCCATGGCTGGCGTCCCCAAGATTGAAACCATTACCGAACACCGTACTCATGGCACCGACACCGGTTCGCCTGAAGTGCAAATTGCTCTCTTGTCTGAGCGCATTAATCATCTCACCGAGCACCTCAAGACTCACAAGCACGACCACCACAGTCGTCGTGGATTGTTGATGATGGTCGGTCGTCGTCGTCGTCTTCTCGACTACGTCAAAGGTCGCAACGTCGAGCGTTACCGCGAGATTGTTGCCAAGTTGGGTCTGCGTCGCTAAGACGCGGCTCCAACCGCAAGCAAAAACAAACAAACCGGGCAGTGAAGGTTTGGTTGTCAGTCGCCGTGGCCGTCACCGAGGTGCCGACCTAGCCGACTGGGAACCGACCCGCTGCTCCATATGCAATCCGGCAAGGAGCCGAGGTTGCGCGAAAGGAGCTCGCCATGGCCGATGCCATTCGAGTGTCGGGTCCCATTGGGGGAACCGATAAGACCCTGACGTTTGAAACAGGAAAACTGGCTCTTCAAAGCCAGGGAGCTGTTGTTGCCAGTATTGGGAACAGCATTGTGCTCGCCACTGCAAACGCCGCCAAAGATGTCCGTCCGGGCATTGACTTTTTCCCACTCACCGTTGACGTTGAAGAACGTGCCTATGCCGCTGGCAAAATTCCAGGTGCATTCTTCCGCCGTGAAGGTCGTCCGAGCGAAGCAGCAATTTTGACCTGCCGTCTCACCGACCGTCCGTTGCGCCCAGCGTTCCCCGATGGCTTCCGTAACGAAGTTCAGATCGTGCTCACCATTTTGGGTGCCGATCAGGTCAACCCGCACGACGTGCTCAGCATCAACGCTGCTTCGGCTGCCTTGATGATCAGCGGCATTCCGTTCGATGGCCCAATCGGTGCTGTTCGTATTGGTTACAGCCAAGACGGCAAGTGGATTGCCCACCCGACCTACGCCGAAGGCGAAGAGGGAACTTTCGAACTGGTTGTTGCCGGTCGAGAACTCGACAACGGAGACGTTGCGATCATGATGGTTGAAGCAGGCGGAACCGAAAAGAGTTTCGACTACTACGCCAATGGTGCACCCAAGGTTGACGAAGTTGTTCTTGCTGGTGGCCTCGATGCCTCGAAGCAATACATCAAAGAATCAATTGCTTTGCAGCGTCAGTTGTTGGCTTCGGTCATCGCAACTCGTGGACCCATCACACCGCTCAAGTACACACCAGTTCTTGATTACGGTGACGATGTGTGGACCGCCGTTGAAGCTGTCGCCACACCGTTGTTGGCCGATGCAGTCAAGATTGCACTCAAGGCCGATCGCAATGCCGCAACCGACGCTGCAGGTAATGCTGCTGTTGAAAAGTTGGCTGGCTCAGCAGACGCTCCGTTTGCTGGACGCGACAAAGAAATCAAAGAAGCAGTGCGCAGCCTCACCAAGAAGTTGGTTCGTAAGCGCATCGTTGAAGACGGTATTCGTATTGACGGTCGCGGACCGCGCGATCTTCGTGCA
Organism: uncultured Actinomycetes bacterium; assembly: GCA_937876415.1. Classification (GTDB taxonomy): domain Bacteria; phylum Actinomycetota; class Acidimicrobiia; order Acidimicrobiales; family Ilumatobacteraceae; genus Casp-actino8. The sequence goes on along the minus strand of CALEHE010000136.1, from coordinate 4,369 downwards.
GTGACTGCCGAAGTTGGCGTCTTGCGCACCGCTCACGGTTCTGGTTTGTTCCAGCGTGGCGAAACACAGGTTATGAACGTGACGACTTTGGCCATGCCCCGCATGAACCAGATGCTCGACACCTTGTCGCCCATTACCGAAAAGCGTTACATCCACCACTACAACATGGCTCCTTGGGCCAATGGTGAAACTGGTCGCGTTGGTTCGCCGAAGCGTCGCGAAATCGGACACGGTGTTTTGGCCGAGCGTGCATTGCTGCCCGTTGTGCCAAGCCAAGAAGAGTTCGCTTACGCATTGCGTTTGGTCAGTGAAGTCATGAGCTCAAACGGCTCGACGTCAATGGCTTCGGTGTGTTCAAGCAGTTTGTCGTTGATGGATGCCGGTGTGCCGCTCAAGGCCGCTGTTGCTGGTATCGCGATGGGACTCATTTACGCCGAAGGCAAGTACCTCAGCCTCACCGACATTCTTGGAGCCGAAGATGCCTTCGGTGACATGGACTTCAAGGTGGCCGGAACCGCCGACGCCGTGACTGCATTGCAGCTCGACACCAAGATCGACGGAATCCCCGCCGATGTTTTGGCAGCTGCACTCGAGCAGGCCAAAGAAGCTCGCCTCAAGATTCTCGACGTGATGAACGCCGCGATTTCAAAGGGCCGTGACACGGTTGCTGAATCAGCTCCGAAGATCATCTCGATCAACATCCCCATGGACAAGATCGGTGAAGTCATCGGACCGAAGGGCAAGGTCATCAACACCATTCAGCAAGAGACCGGCGCCGACATTGCTGTCGACGACGACGGCGTTGTTGGCATCGTGACGATTGCTGCTGTTGAAGGCTGGCGCATGGAAGATGCCAAGGCTCGTATCTTGGCCATCGTTGATCCGCCCAAGGCTGATCTTGGAGCCATCTACAACGGTCGCGTTGTGAGCATCACCAAGTTCGGTGCATTCGTCAACATCTTGCCGGGACGTGATGGACTCATTCACATCTCAAAGCTCGGTGGTGGCAAGCGCATCAACAATGTGGAAGATGTCTTGAGCCTCGGCCAAGAAATCGAAGTTCGTGTTGAAGACATCGATGACAAGGGCAAGGTCAGTTTGACCCTTGCTGGCGATCCGCCGGCACCTGCTGCGTCATCATCGGGTTCTTCGTCAGCACCCGCATCAGCACCTCGTGCGGCTGCAGCGGATGGTCCCGTGACCGTGAGCTTCGATGACGCATTTGACAGTGAAATCAGTAGCGAAATCGGCGACCTCGGTCCTGGTGGAGCAGCTGGTGGTGAAGGAAGCAGCGGTCGTGACGACCGTGGTGGACGTGGCGGTCGTGACCGCGGTCCGCGCCGTCATCGCTGATAACTGACACGCTGTTCAACAGCAATCTGAGTGTTCACAGGCTCCTGATCTCGAAAGAGACAGGAGCCTGTGTCGTTCTTGGGTTTATGATCAGTGCATGAGCGAAGCGAACAATGGTGCACAGAAAATCCGCGTCGGCGTCTTTGGCGCTGGTGGACGCATGGGCGCCACAGTGTGCGATGCAGTCATGGCCGATCCTGATCTTGAATTAGTTGCTGCAGTTGATCCGGCATGTGCCGGCCAAGTGATTCACGGAATCACTATCGGTGCCGACCCGCGAGCAATGGCCGATGCCGGTGTGCAAGTTGCTGTTGACTTCACGATTGCTGCTGCCTCACGAACCAACTTGCAGTGGTGTGCATTGCACGGTGTGCATGCAGTCGTTGGTACAACTGGTTTCAACGACGTAGACCTCAACGGATTTCGTTCAGCATTCACGTCTTCAAACTGCATGATCGCTGCCAACTTTGCAATCAGTGCAGTGCTCATGATGAAGTTCGCCGAGATGGCATCGCCGTGGTTTGAGACTGCAGAAATTATTGAGTTGCACCACGACAACAAAGCCGATGCCCCAAGCGGCACTGCAGTCGCAACGGCAAATCGCATGGCCGCTGCGTCAAGTGAGTGGGCACCAGACCCCACAACTCATGAAGTGATTGCTGGTGCGCGTGGCGGCAAGGGCCCGGCCGATATTCGCTTGCATGCCGTGCGTATGCGCGGCATGGTTGCGCATCAAGAAGTGATTTTGGGTTCGGCTGGTCAAACATTGACTATTCGCCAAGACAGTTACGACCGCGTCAGCTTTATGCCAGGTGTGGTGTTGGCCTGCAAGAAGATCGCTGGCCTGCCTGGCTTAACCATGGGCCTCGAACCCGCCCTCGGCTTGTAGTTGTTCAAAAGAATGTGAACGCCACTGCGCAGAGTCTGAAAATTGGTGTTATCGTTTTCGGTAACAATTGAAGACTCCAGATTGAGGTGGCTTATGGAAGCAGCAGCAAGGTCTCAACCGAACAGCGGCCAGTGGGTCGTGAAGAGATTGCGACAAATTTCAGGGTTGTCGAAACGTGAAATTGCTCGACGTGCGCAGACGACTCCGGCGGCACTTGTTGAGTATGAATCAGGACGACGTTCACCGTCTTTGTCGTCGTTGTATCGAATCGCTGACGCATGTGGTCTTGAAGTTCACATCACATTCCGTCGTAAATCCGCAGCGCTTGATCGCGAAGTATGTGGAGAACGACTTGCACAAGTGTTGGCTCTCGCTGATGCGTTACCGAAACGACCAGCTGCGGCACAATCGGCGAAAGCTCAGTACGTTTTATGATCTCGCTCGTTGATCGCATTTTGACGATTCATGATTTGCTGAACAAAGCCGATGTACAACACGCGTTTGGGGGAGCCTTAGCGCTTGCGTATTGCACCGGCGAACCCCGAGCAACTCGCGACATTGACATCAACATCTTTCTGCCGGCCGAAGAAGTGGCAGTCGTGCAAACGGCGCTGCGGTCGGTTATTGAATTCACTGATAGTCAACTCAGATACTTGCAAGCAGAAGGTCAGACCAGAGTTTTTTGGGATGAGACTCCCGTTGATTTGTTCTTCAACGTGTCAGACCTGCATCAGCACATGAGTTTGAAAACTTCGCAAGGCCTGTTGAACGGAGTAGAAATACCAGTTATGTCAGCTGAATTTCTCGCAATTTTCAAAGCGATGTTCAATCGAACCAAAGATTGGGCCGACCTTGAAGCCATGGTTGAAGAAGGCAGTTTTGATAGTGATTTTGTCGTGAGCCAATTGGTTGATTTGCTGGGGCCTCAGGATGTTCGCATTGATCGACTGAGTCGACTCATCGCAAACTCGTAAGAAGATTTCTCAGAGGTGTTCGAGAACGATTTCGCAAGCGCTGACAGTGATGCCGGCGCCTTCTTCAACATTGATCTCGGTGATCACACCGTTTTCAATGATGGCTGAGTAACGCTGTGAGCGTGAACCAAGTCCGAATCCCGAACCGTCCATCGCAAGTCCCATAGCGGCGGTGAATGCACCAGCACCATCGGCCAACATCAAAATTCCCTCGGCGCCACTGGCCTTGCTCCACTGATCCATCACCCACGGATCGTTCACGCTGACACAAGCAATGGTGTCAACACCCTTGGCGCGAAGTGCGGCCTGGTTCTTGACGTAGCCGGGCAAGTGAACCATCGAGCAGCCAGGTGTGAATGCGCCTGGCACGGCGAACAAAACAACTTTGCCTTTGCCCAATGCATCAACCGAGTTGACGGGTGAGGGCATGCCGTTGTCGCCAAGAACATGCATTGTGACGTTGGGGATGTTGCTTCCGACTGAAAGGCTCATGATGGCTACGTTGGTTGAAGATGTACAGAAAATTTGTTGTGATAAATCAAGAACAACCCGATGACCTATTGCTCGGTTGGGTGCTCAATTTCGTGAATGACTTCAGGAATATCACGCTTGGCCTTGCGGGCCGACTGGAGAAACGAAATAGCGAAGAGCCCACCAACGACATACCACTGGTAATCCTCCATCCAACCAAGGAACGAACGGATTTGGTCTTCAAAGGCTTTGCCGCCAGCCCATAACACTGCCAAGCGAATAGAGATACCGACTGCCAGCAGCGAGGCGAACTTGCGAGGGTCGATACGTCGGTGACCAGCCATCATCCATACCAAGTTGGATCCGCAGAACAAAATGATGACGAGCCAACCCGCCTTGTCAATGGCCTTGGCAAACCAGCGATAGATGGCGGGCAATTCGCCAGCTTTTTGTTCGGTCCAAGTTATTGCGCGCTCGCCGTACCAGCGACCTAAGAAAAATAAGACCAACCCAGCAATGAAGATTCGGGTGAAGCCGATCAGGGCATAGGGAAGAGGGTCGATGAATGGCACCGAGCCAAACAGGTTGCGACTGCGGCTTGCCATCGCCAGCACAACGGCTGGTCGCTCATCAACCCAGGCCGGCCCAATATTGCTGCCGATGGTGCCGAGGGTGAACAGAG
>CALEHE010000135.1 GCA_937876415.1 uncultured Actinomycetes bacterium | reverse complement strand
TGCCTAAACCACTCGGCCACGTCGCCAACCGATCTGGCGGACCAAATCGGAATGGTAAGCCTACCTGCGAACCTCAATTGTTGCCTTGTCGAGTTTGATAGCCCTCAACTTCAAGATCAATAGCGCTCCATGTAAGGCTCACAGGCATGTCACTACGCCGCTACTTCGTTATCTCCAGCCTGATCGCCACTATTGCTATTCCAGCTTGTGGCGGAGATGACTCAGCGTCGACCGCATCTGATGCTCCAACGACTGAGTCATCAACGACAGAGACTCCGGCGACCGAAGCACCAACCACGACCCTTGATCCTGCCGTTGAAGCGATGATGTACACCGAGGCCGGCCCATACCCCGTGGGTGTCACAAGTCTTGAACTCGCCGAAGGCAACAAAGTTGAAGTCTGGTATCCAGCCATTGAGGGCACAACGGGAACCGACATTTACAACATGCGTGACTTCGTTCCCGAAGCGATCAGCGCCCTGTTGACAGCCGATGTGCCCGCCGTTTACGAATACCCTGCAGGACGCGACGCCGGTGCAGCAAGTGGCACCTTCCCAGTCGTGTTGTTCAGCCACGGCGCAAGTGGAATCAGATTTCAAAGCACATTTCTTACATCCCATCTCGCAAGTTGGGGAATCATCGTGGCTGCCCCTGACCACTGGTCACGAGATCTCTTCCACACTCTCAGCGCACCCGTTGGAGATCGCAGCAGTTCAGTCACCGAACTTTTGGCAACTCTTGATTTGATCACCGCTGAGAACGTTCGCCCAGGCTCACGCATCGAAGGAATTGTTGATGCTGAGCGCGTCGTGGCCATGGGACATTCAGCCGGTGGAGGAACCATTCTCGCCGCCGCCCTTGACGACCGTATTGACGGCTATATCTCATTGGCCTCCGGGGTTCTCGGTATGGGCGGATCAGATGCAACAACCATTGCTCCGCCAACATTCGTGAACAAGCCATCGTTCTTTATCGCTGGCGCCCTTGACGCAATCATCTCCGCCGAAGAATCAACTCGTCCTTCTTTCGAGGCTGTGCCGGGCCCGAGTCGACTGTGGATTATTGATGGTGTCGGCCATAACGGTTTCGACGACTTCTGCACTTTCGGCAATGGATCGGGAATCATCGGTGTGGCCATCGCTTCGGGACTCGGACCACTCTTAGAAGGCATGGGCAATCTCAAACGCCTTGGAGAAGATGGATGTTTGCCACCCGCACAACCAGTTGATCTCGGCTTCCCCATTATTCGACATGCCGTCATGGCTCAACTACGTTTTTGGTTTGGTGATGATCCATCGCCGATGGGACTTGATGCCGATGTTGCTGCGCAATACGAATTGGCCGTCACGATTGAGTCAAAAGACTGATCACTGGACAACAATCGCCTGAGACACATGTGAAACACTGTGTGAATGGGGAAAACAACGGTCATTAAGAATGGTTTCGTGGTTGACGGAACCGGATCATCAGGTTTTCATGCCGACGTATTAATTGAAGATGATCGCGTGATTCAGATTGGCTCAGATCTTTCGGGCGATGAAGTCATTGATGCAACGGGTCGTGTCGTGGCGCCTGGATTCATTGACATCCACACTCACTATGACGCACAAGCTTTCTGGGATCCTGCGCTCACACCTTCGTGTTATCACGGAGTCACCACCGTGGTCGCTGGCAACTGTGGCTTTTCGATCGCTCCCACGAAACCCCAAGATCGGGGACTCATCGCGAACACCATGGAAAAAGTTGAAGACATGGATCCGGCGACACTCAACGCTGGTATCCCCTGGGACTTTGAATCATTTCCTGAATACCTTGCATCAATCGAACAGCACGGAACATTGTTGAACTTTGCGGCTTATGTCGGTCATACCCCTCTTCGCATTTTTGTCATGGGTGACGAGTCAGTTGGTCGTGCAGCAACACCCACGGAAATTTCATCGATGACCAAACTTGTCACCGAAGCAATGGAAGCCGGGGCCGCCGGATTCGCGACAAGTTTTGCTGTCACCCACCGCGGAGCAGACGGCAAACCAATTCCCAGTCGCTGGGCTGCCGCTGATGAAATCGAAGCGTTGTGTAAAGCAGTTGGCGATTCTGGTCGTGGCGTGATTGGTGTGAACGGCGGAGAAAACTTAAGTTTTGCCGACTGCTACGAATTGCAACCCAAAGTTGGAGCGCCCATTACCTACACCGCCTTGCTGACAACGTCACAAGGAACGCATCTCAAAGCGGTTGAAGTTCATCGAGAAGGTCTTGCTCGTGGCATTGATGTCTGGCCGCAAGTTTCGTGTCGCCCGCTCTCGTTCTCGATGACGATGGTTGAACCTTTCACCCTGAATACCAGTCCTATCTTCGCTGAGTTGATGCCGAAGTCAATTGACGAACGCCGTGAAGCGTTTGCGAGTCACGAATGGCGCAACCGAGTTCGAGTCGGTTGGGAAAACAAGCAAGGTCTCATTCCTCGTTGGGACAGCTACGAGATCATGGATGCACCGTCATCACCAGATGTAGCGGGACGCCGCCTCACCGATGTCGCCGACGAAACAGGCGCTGACCCTTTTGATCTCTTGCTTGAACTTGCACTGCTCGAACCCGATCTCAAACTTCGTGTGAAGGCCATGTTGGCCAACGATGATGCCGAAGGTGTTGCGATGTTATTAAACACCGAGGGTTGCACTCTTGGTCTGTCTGATGCGGGCGCCCATGTGGGTCAACTATGTGACGCAGTTTTGTCAACCGACTTGCTCGGATCTTGGGTACGTGACAAGAAGGTGCTGACGCTAGAAAACGCAGTACACAAACTCACTCAGGTTCAAGCCGATTTGTTTGGCTTCACCGATCGCGGAGTCTTGCGAGTCGGCGCATTGGCTGACGTCGTCGTTTTTGATGCGGCTACTGTGTCCCCCGGCCCCGTTCGTCGAGTGGTTGATTTTCCTGCCAATGGCGAGCGATTAACTGCCGATCAACCAACTGGCATGCATCACTTGTTCGTGAACGGTGTCGAAGTTCAGCGCGACGGCAAACTGTTGCAACCTGCCCTTGATTCTTTGCCGGGTCGCCTCGTCAAACCAAGCCCCCGTTGATTTTCGGGTGTCGTTTTATTCGCTAATACCGAAGTAAATGACACCAGAATCACAAAAGGTTTATGCCGTCATTGTGTATTTGATCGGCAGGGTCTTTAAGCCACCAACGAAGATGGTCTTCA
>CALEHE010000134.1 GCA_937876415.1 uncultured Actinomycetes bacterium | reverse complement strand
CGCATCGATGCCACCGCACCCGTGTACGGCCCCGACTTCAAGGCCAGCGCCAAATTCAGCTGATTCGTTTCATCTGACGCGCCGGTCAGCGAAACGACTTATTGCTGCGCGACTTCTTTAGCCCAGCGATAATCGGCTTTACCCGACGGACTGCGGTACACCACATCGACAAAAATGATGCGCCGTGGGGCTTTATACGTTGCAATCTGATTCTTCACGTACTCAATGAGGTCCGCTTCTGAAATATCTGACGTGCGTGAAGCAACCAAAGCCACAATTTCTCCGAAACGAGTATCAGGCAAACCAACAGCGACACAATCTTCGATACTCGGATGAGAGCGAGCTGCGACTTCTACTTCTTCTGGATACACCTTTTCGCCACCAGTGTTGATGCAGACAGATCCGCGACCACGAAGATGTACTGTCCCATCAGCGTCAATTTCGGCGAAGTCACCAGGAATCGTGTAGCGCACGCCATCAATCACTCGGAAGGTCTTGGCTGATTTCTCGGGATCTCCGAAATATCCATCAGGCATCGAACCCGATGCCGCCAATACTCCCGAACGACCACTGCCGAATTCAATCTTTTCCCAAGTCTGGTCGTCAAATAGCGACGTGTTGGGTGTGACCATAAATGCTGCTGTCGCCACTGGGTCTTGACCAGGCATGGTCATCGCTACAGCAAACGGCCCACCTTCGGAAGCGCCCACCATGTCGAGGATCGCCGCATTTGTCGCTCGCTTCATGAGCGCACGTTTCATTTCAGCCGACAATGTCGCGCCAGTTGAGACGATGCGACCAAGTGACGATAGGTCGTACGCTTTGCCTTCTGCTTCTACGCGCTCGAGTTCTTCAACGATGGGACGAGCAAAAGCATCACCAACAATCGATAACTGATTCACACGTTCGCGTTCAACAAGCCGCAATAACTCGGCAGCCGAAAACTTTCGACCGCCGAGAAGTACCACTGTTCCGCCAAGAACAAAGGTTGAGAATGCCAAAAACATCGCGGTGCCGTGCATGAGGGGCGGCGCAGTCATATTGACGGGGCTCTTGCCCGAACTATTCAACTCGCTCGCTATTCGCGAGACATCGTCAATCGTTTCCGGAAGTGACAAACCGAGCGATGCATAACCCGTGAATGCGAGTGCACCGAACAGTCCCGAGTGACTCCACACAACGCCTTTGGGTAATCCGGTGGTTCCGCCTGTGTACAACAAGAGTGAATCTGCACCCGAACGTTGAATCGGTGCCATCGGTTGATGCGAAGCCATCGCCGCGTCGTAGTCGACCGCTCCAGGCAACAACGGAAGGTTGTCTCCCCCGTTGACTTGCAAGAACAATGTGATATTGGGCAATGACGCCCGAGCCTGTTCAACAACTTCACTGAATGCGCCGTGATACACCAACGCCGTTGCGCCGGAGTCTGACAACACGTGCACAATTTCTGGCGCCTTGTAGCGATAGTTCACGTTGACTGTGCTGGCGCGAACCTTAAATGATGCATAAGCCGTTTCAAGATATTCGGGACAGTTGAACAACAATTGACCAACCTTGGCATCATGACCAACGCCAAACTCTGTCAATAGCGAAGCAATACGCGACGCCCGATCATCTAATTCTCGCCAGCGAATATGTGTGTCGCCAATGACCACCGCGACATGATCAGGTTGTTTGGCGGCAAGCGCTTCCCACAGCGTGGCCCAACTCTCGTTCAACATATGAATCTGCCTTTGTTGTTCAGCCCTGCGGCATGATGAAGGGAGTTAACTCGTCGGCGCTACGACCGTCTGCCACGAGACCCTCACGAATGCAGTTGTCAATATGGCGATGAATTAAGCGCATCCGTGCTTCTTGATACACACCGAATGACACGCCCTTCTTGGCACGCTTGGCAGTCATCTTGAGCCCTAGTTGAACTTTGGGCAGGTTGGCCATGTCTTGTTCGAAGACATCAGCAAGTCCAGACATTCCTTGAGCCTCGGTCCATCTTTGTTCCAATGTCAATCGTTGAATCGGCGCGACTTCAGGACGCTCTTTTCCTTCGGGCACCGGCATCATGCGAATCACATCCATGAAACAGGTGTCAGGTGTCGGACCTGGACGCCAGCGATACACCAACGATTGACCAGTACCAGCCCACGGGGCAAACGCTGGGAACAAGTGATACAGGTGTGCATCAAGCATTTCGGAATCGGAAATTTGCGAGAGGTCCTTGCCATACAGCGGACCCATCACCGAGCGGAACACATCAGCGACGACTGCACGCGCCGTTG
>CALEHE010000133.1 GCA_937876415.1 uncultured Actinomycetes bacterium | reverse complement strand
TGGCCACAACTGCCGCAGTGCGACTCGTTGGTCTTGACCCGTTTGACGTTCAAGCCATCGCTGCACGAATCGCCTCACGACTTGATGACATTGCCGTAGAAGCCGCAATGTTCGCCAACACAACTAATTCTGAATTGCCCGCATCAACCAGTCTGCTCGCCGACATCATGGCCGAGCACCACGCCACATGGGAGGTGAGGCTCTTTGCCTCCTGATCATCAACCCAGTCACGATCACGATCACGGTCATGATCACAGTCACTCAACATTCCCTTCTAGCGTTCAGGGGACGCGTCCGTTGCGCATCGGTATTGGTGGTCCGGTGGGCAGCGGCAAGACTGCGCTCACTGCTGCGCTCTGTCGATTACTCGCAAATGAACTCAGCATGGTTGTCGTTACCAACGACATCTTCACCACCGAAGATGCCGAAGCACTACGACGTATGGCGGTGTTGCCCGACAATCGCATTGTGCCTGTTGAAACTGGCGCATGTCCACACACCGCGATTCGCGATGATATCTCGGCCAACCTTGATGCCGTTGAACGTCTCGAAGCGTTGCATGCACCAGTTGATCTCACGTTGATTGAAAGTGGCGGCGACAACTTGACGGCGATCTTCAGTCGGGCCTTGGTTGATCGTCAAATCTTTGTGATTGATGTAGCGGGCGGAGACAAGGTGCCGCGCAAAGGTGGACCCGGTGTTACCACTGCCGACTTATTGGTCATCAACAAAACCGATCTCGCGCCGTTGGTGAATGCCGATCTGTCCGTGATGGACCGTGACGCCAAAATTCGTCGCGGAGACCTGCCGATCTGTTTCACATCGCTTGTTCAACCTGCTGGCGCAAGCGCCGTTGCCGAATGGGTACGAGCACAAATCGCGGCCTGGACATCATGATCGCTGCAACCGAAGTCACTGTCGTGCTGTCAAGCAACGGAAGTTCAGTGATTGATCGGTTGCATTGCGAATCGCCGTTAACGGTTCGGGTAGATAATTCTGGATCTATACCAACTTTGATGATCGTCA
>CALEHE010000132.1 GCA_937876415.1 uncultured Actinomycetes bacterium | reverse complement strand
CGGCATGTTGAAACGGGCGATTCGGCTCATGATGTTCATGACCAGGTATGTGCACCTTGTGGTACTTGGCGACCACTGAACCGTCGCGCTCAACCAGAATCTGAGTGTTAAAGCGATGAACGACACCTTTGTCGTCAGGTTCGGTCAATTCTGCATACCCCAAGGAAAAGCCAATGCCTAGTTTTTTGGCCTCGTCAAAAAGGGGCTGGGTCTCGGGGCTTGGCATTGACTTCTCATACCAATGATCGGCCTCAGAGATGTCGTCAACAAACCAGCGCGGGAAGAAGGTCGTTAATGCCAATTCGGGGAAAACAACGAGGTCACACGAACGTTCTTTTGCTTGGCGCAGTAATGAAATCAAACGCTCAACAACGCTGGCCCGAGAATCAGCTTTCTGAATTGGTCCAAGTTGGGCGGCTCCGACCACAACAACACGATTTTGCTGAGACATCAATTCATTCCAGTCTGCGATGAGAGATGTGAATGGGCGAGAGCCCACATCGTGTCCATCAGAATATTGGTTCCGGCTACTAGGTCTTCGGTATTTGTAAATTCTGCTGGGTTATGACTGATGCCTTGAACCGACGGCGTAAAGATCATCGTGGTAGGGCACACGCGAGCCAACATCTGCGCATCATGGCCAGCGCCCGACGGCATCATCATGACTGAACGCTTGTGGTGATTGGCCAGATCTGCAATGAGCCCGGTCAACTGATCGTCAAATTCCACTGGTTCAAAGCGCGCCAGAACTCGCGAAGAAATCGTGACACCTTCAGCAACTGCAAGTTCGGCAATTTTCTGAGCGATCTTTGCTTCGACCTCGGTCAACAGTTTTTCGTCAGTGTTGCGAACATCAAGAGTGAGGGTCGCGCTCTTGGGAACCACATTGATCAGATTCGGTTGCAGATCAATCTTGCCTACCGTGCACACTTGATTACCGCCATATTCACGGGCGATTTGCCGCAGATACACCGCAATCTCTGCGGCGATATAAGCCGGATCGTGTCGAAGCGACATTGGGGTCGTGCCAGCGTGATTGCTCTGTCCTGAAATTGTTACTTCTTGCCACGAAATGCCTTGCACCCCAGTCACGGCTCCGATTTGTACTCCTTCGGCTTCGAGTCGTGGGCCCTGTTCAATATGCAATTCAACGAAGGCATATGGAGCAGCGCTCGGACATGGAGATGAACCGGCATAACCGATGCGTTGCAGTTCTTCTCCCAAAACAGCGCCATCAATCGCGACCGTATCCAAAGCAGTCTCAAGGGACATTCCTCCGACGTACACCAATGCGCCGAGCATGTCTGGTTGAAAGCGCGCGCCCTCTTCATTAGTAAAGACTCCAACTGAAAAAGGACGAGCGGGCGTCACACCGGCTGACATCAAAGTTTCAATCACTTCAAGACCAGCGATGACCCCGAGGTTTCCGTCATAACGTCCGCCTGTTCGCACAGTGTCAATGTGACTACCTGTCATGACTGGCAATCCTGTTCCCACGTTCCAGGTGCCGACGATGTTGCCTACACCATCGATGGAAATATCGAGACCGAGGTCTTTCATCCACGTCATTACCAAGTTGCGTCCATCGCGGTCGGCGTCAGTCAATGCCAGACGACACGAACCGCCGCCCTCAATGGGACCGATGGTCGCCAACTCATCGAGGCGTGCCAATAAACGGTCCTGAGAAATGGAATAGCCCTGCATCGAAGGAAGATTCAGTTCAAGAAAGGGGACTACGGATGCCACGGGCTAAGTTTACATTTTGTAAAGCCAATTGCCGATAACCATAGACCGGCCTAACGACAAGAATCGGAACCAATGTCTGCCAGCGAAATCATCGTTTTATTGCTGGCAGTCGGAGTGGCCGCAATCGTGCAGAACATTGTGGGATTTGGATTTGCGCTTTTAGCGGTACCCCTGATGGTTTTGGCGGTCAACCCCCATGACGCGGTCATCATTTCAACGTTTCTGGGACTCGGAAGTTCGTGTTTTCAAGCGTTTAATGGTCGGAGCGATGCTCAATGGAATCTGATTACGAGATTGTCAGTTTCGGCTGTGGTTGGCATTCCTTTTGGCCTCTTGGTTTTCAACCATGTTGACGAACGAGTGCTGAAGGGCGGCTTGGCCATAGGAATATTCGTGGCGGTTCTCTTCTTGGCCAGAAACTTGAGTTCCCAACGCCCTAGCACTGGTCTTGAGATTGGAGCAGGGTTTTTGAGTGGGGCCTTGTCTTCATCTTTGTCAACGAATGGTCCGCCTTTAGTTTTTGCTCTACAGAGTCGAGGTCTACCGATCGCTCAGTTTCGAGCGACGATTAGCGCGATCTTCACAATTTCTGGAGTCATTACTCTTGCGTCATTTATCGCATTGGGTGACGTAAATTCAGATTCTCTGATTGGTGTTGTGATGAGTTTGCCCATACTCGGCATAGGAACTCTGCTCGGACAGAAACTCAAACCACGATTAAACGAAGAGAATGCTCGGCGATTCGCACTGATGCTTTTGCTAGGTGCTGGATGTTCTGCGCTGATCGGCGCAATCGTCGGTTAACAATCAAGTCGCGCTATCCCGCGAAAATCGTTGTCCATTGATCTTTTGACATCGGCTTCAAAACAAAGTTGTGTTGCTGCACCTGTCCAAGAGTTTCATGTGCGGGTTGTGAGTACTGGTGACCCGGATAAATGATTGTCGAACTCGGCAAACTGTTCAGTGTTTGCAAACTGTGATACATCATCTCCGGGTCGCTCCCTGGCAAGTCGGTACGGCCGCATCCATCAAGAAACAGCGTGTCGCCAGAAATCAGACAACCGTCCACCAAAAAGCACTGCGATCCGGGAGTATGACCAGGAGTGTGCACCAAAGTGATTTCAACTGCTCCCACCTTCACGATGTCACCAGCCTCATGGGCAACGAGATCAGTCTCAGAAACACCTGTGGTTCGCAACACCCAAGGGGCTTCTTCTTTATTGACGTGAATACCGACTGATCCAACTTCAAGCAAACGAGTGATTCCCTCAATTCGGTAGTTCATCATTGAACCCCCGATGTGATCGGGGTGATAGTGCGTTGCTAATGCCCCAGTGATTTTCATCCCGTCATCAGCGGCGACAGCGATGAGGTCATCGACGGCGTAGGCAGGATCAATGACCATGCACTCACCGGTCGATCGGTCACCAATGAGATAGACGAAGTTGACCATTTGCTGTGCCAGCGGGTCTCCAACCGCAAAGTCACGACCAGAAAGCAATTGTTTGAAATACACCTGATTATTGGCATTGTCAGTCACGTTTCTAGGGTAGACGCTCCGCCATGGCCGTCGCTTGATGGAGGCAGTGTTGTATTCGGCAGGACCCCGCCTTCTAACATGACACGTATGGTCGAGCCGAATCAACAAAATCAGGGTGTTCTTGATTCGCTCGTCGAAGGACAAAGAATCCCTTTTGGCGGAAATCGTTGGTCTGCTGTTTCGGCACAACTCGCCCAGGATTTCCATTCCGGGGACAGCCTTGTTGTAGTGCAAGACAGAGGCGACCTTTTGCATATTCCAGCATCAGTGGCGGAGATTGCCAATACTGCAGTGACAAATGCTCAATTGGCATTTGCCCAACTAGCGGCAATCGAAGGCAATCAAATCAGTAAGTTTTTTGATTCCTTCGCCACCAATTTGGAGAATGAGGAGATCTTTCACCAGATCAAGATTGCTAATGACATCGACGTAGAAAGCGCCATTCAGCGAGGCCGGTCAACAACGCGATTGCACATCAACGAAAAGATGCGCCTTGATATGGTCGCAGCGCTTCACATGTGGCGCGACCTGCCCGACACTTCATCCGCAGGAGTCGAGACGGTCACGCACGATTCTTGGACGGTAGAGGTTCACAAAGCACCGCTAGGGGTTGTCGGATTTGTGTTTGAAGGTCGACCGAACGTATTCGCTGATGCCACTGGAGTTCTCCGTTCAGGCAACACGGTTGTTTTCCGAATTGGAAGTGATGCACTCAATACTGCTCGGGCAATTATGGAGTTTGCACTTGTTCCGGCACTTCACGAGAACGATTTGCCGCTTGGGTGCGTACAACTTGTTGATTCACCCGAGCGTTCGGCTGGATACGCCTTGTTCTCCCATGCCGCCCTATCTCTTGCTGTCGCTCGAGGTAGCGGTGAGGCGGTGGCGCAGCTCGGGGCAGTAGCTCGTCAATCCGGCATTCCCGTCAGCCTTCATGGCACTGGAGGAGCGTGGAGCCTCGTGGGTCAAACTGCCGACGCTCAGGATCTTGCTCACGTGATCAGCCATTCACTAGAGCGCAAGGTCTGCAACACATTGAACGTTTGTTGTGTGCCGCTTGATCGCCATGATTTGCTCTTATCAGTTTTGAATGGGGCAGTCTTAGCAGCCAAAGCCCGTCAGGCGAAGCTGATCGTTCACGCAGCCGGACCTTTCTCATCTCAGGTTCTCCGAGAAATGTATTCCTCGACCTTCCTCTTTGATCTCGTTGAACACGAGGACGATGATGTGTTAGCCACCGAATGGGAGTGGGATAATCATCCAGAGTTCACGTTGCGACTTGTTTCAGACCTTGATGAAGCAATTGAACTTTTCAACACTTACAGCCCACATTTCGTTCTCTCAGTGATTAGCACCAACCAAGCAGAAGTTGATCACGCGTACAAATCCACCGAATCGCCATTTTTTGGTAACGGATTTACCCGCTGGGTAGATGGCCAGTACGCACTTAAGCGACCCGAACTCGGCTTATCGAACTGGCAAAACGGGCGACTCTTTGCTCGAGGTGGAATTTTGTCAGGCGATGGAGTCTTTACAACTCGCTACGTAATGACGCAGTCCGATCCTCAGCAGCATCGCTAAGCATCAACCACCAGAGATCTTGTCAATGATTCCGTTGATGATGCTCGCTGGTCGTCCGGTTTTGTCTTCCTTCCAATCGGCCAACATTGCCAATTTTGTCAATGAGTTCACTGCTACGAAACGCAACGGTTCAATCTCCCATTTCTTTGAGAAGTGATTGACACACGAAAGTCGCGTTTCTTCAGTTGACCTTTCGCAAACCAAATCAGCAAGAGTTCGCCCGGCCAAATTAGATGTAGCCACTCCGTCACCGACGTAGCCTCCTGCAGACCCAAGACCGGATAGGGGGTCGTACGAAATATTAAAGGTCCAGTCGCGAGGCGCAGCAAGAGGGCCGCCCCAATGATGCGTGAATTCGGTCCGCTCAAGTACTGGAAATAGTTCAATTAATGTGGAACGCAATCCTTGCGCAACCATTTGATTGAAATCGTAACTCGGCAATATCTTGGAGCCGAAGTGATACGGAGCGCCGCGACCTCCGAACGCCAACCGATTATCAGCGGTTCTTTGACCGTATATGACCATGTTTCGCCCATCATTGAAAGATGGGCGACTGTCTAATCCGATCTCGGACCAAATATCCGTTGATAAAGGTTCAGTAGCGACCATCATCGAATACAACGGAATCACTGATCGCTGAGCCTGCGAAAAACTCGAGGAGAAGGCTTCAGTTGTTCGAAGAACAACTTTGGCTTTATACGTGTGCTGTTGAGTTTGTACTTGGCCCGGCGTATAAGAAAGAACTGGTGAGTTTTCAATAATCACTGTTCCTTGGGCACGAACAGCCGCAGCCAGTCCGACACATAATTTCTTTGGATGCAGTACTGCGCTGTGCATATCAAGAAACCCACCGCTGGTTTTTGACATCTGCACAAGATTCAACGATTCTTCACGATCTAACAGTTGGTAGAAATCCTCGCCATACCCGGATTCACGAAGATTACGAATTCGACTCGCCGCACGTTCGACCTGGTTCACAGAGCGAAGAACTTGAATTGATCCGCCCTGCGTGAAGTCGCAATCAATTCCCAAGGCGGTAGTTCGGTACTTGATTTCATCCAAGGTTGCGAACATGGCATTTTGCAAAGCGATAGCTTGGTCACGCCCATAGCGGTGAGCAATTGAGTCAAGGGACATCGGCATAATCGTTGAGCACCATCCGCCGTTGCGACCACTTGCGCCAAATCCAACGGTGTTCTTTTCAATGATTGCGATTCTCAGCGAGGTGTCGTTGAGATGAAGGTAGAAGGCAGTCCACAATCCCGAATAGCCGGCTCCAATAATCAAAACATCGAACTCGTCGCAGTCTTCACTGTCAACAACATGTGAAATATCTGGAACATGTATTTCATTCCATAAACATTTTTCAGGAATAGCTTTGATAGTCATGGCTCACACCAAGATGTGATTATCGATGAGACGAATTCCATCCAGAATGACAGCGACAACAATGACGGAACCTTCGCTGGCAGATGTTGTGTCCTGAAGGGTTTTTGCGTCAACCAACTTCACATAATCAATCTCAGCTGAGGTCAGAGAAATGACCGACTCAACTGCCTCAATCAATTGCTGCGACTCTCGGATTCCCGAAGCGAATTGAGCCTGCGCTGCAAGTAGCCCCTGCGAAATTGCTAACGCCTGTTGTCGAGCCGCTGTGGAGAGACGAACATTGCGACTCGACATCGCCAGGCCATCTCGTTCGCGAATGGTTGGTGCCATGATCAGCCGGATCGGCATGTCTAGATCTGAAACCATTCGTTGAATCACTGCAAACTGCTGGAAGTCTTTTTGACCAAAAACCGCAATATCCGGACGGCCTGCGGAGAAGAGTTTGGTTACAACAGTTGCTACTCCAGAAAAATGCCCTGGACGTGAGGCACCTTCTAAGAGATCGGTAATTCCTTCAATGTGAACGCTGGTCGAGAAGTCTGATCCATACATGGTGTCCACTGTCGGGGCATACAGATAATGCACTCCATGTTCTTCGAGCAGTTGTACATCGCGGTCCAATTGAAGTGGATACTTTTTAAAATCGCTTGAATTGTTGAACTGCAAGGGGTTCACAAAAATTGTCGCGACAACAACATCTGCTAGCTGATGTGCAACTTCAAAGAGCGAAGCGTGACCTTGATGAAGTGCACCCATCGTGGGCACCATAGCCACGACTTGACCCTTTGTATGGCACCCACCAACGGACTGACTTAATTCCTGGGGCGCGCGGAGGATGTGCACAATCTTTAGTGGAAAGAGTGAGCGTCATCGGGGAAAGCACCGCTGCGCACGTCAGAAATGAAAGCTTGCGTCGCTTCAACGGTTGAGGTTCGCAAGTCGGCGTAATGCTTGGCAAAGCGATACTTCGAGTCGCACAGACCAAGAACATCATGGAGAACTAAAACCTGTCCATCGCAATTGATGCCAGCACCAATACCAATAGTGGGAATACTCACCTTTTGTGTGATCTCTTGAGCGAGCTCCATGGGAACGCCTTCAATAACAATCGCGCTAGCGCCTGACTGTTCAACCGCGTGAGCGTCTTCAAGGATTCGTTCACGCCCACCGGCTTCAAAACCTTCGGTGCGTCCTTGCACTCTGAATCCACCCATGCGATGAACACTCTGAGGTGTCAACCCAATATGTCCGATAACAGGAATATCAACTCGAGTAATAGCGGCAATAGTGTCGGCCATGTGCACGCCACCTTCAAGCTTGATGCATTGAGCGCCATTCTTCATCAACACGATTGACGACTCGACACCTTGTTCGGGGCTGATCTGATACGATCCAAAAGGTAAATCGCCGATGACGAGTGCCTTGGTATTTGCTCGTGCCACACAGCGCACGTGGTACGCCATTTCTTCAAGATCGACCGGGATCGTGTTGCTAGTTCCTTGAACAACCATGCCAACTGAATCGCCGACCAAAATCATGTCGATTCCTGCTTCGTCCACGAGGCGAGCAAAGGTGACGTCATATGCCGTAATCATCGTCATGCGACGACCTTCGGCCTTCCACACCGCTAGATCGGGAACCTGAACTTTCTTACGATCGTTGGGCAGCGATGGCATCACAGAACCTCTTAGGGTCGATACGGGGGAGCAGGTACTAAAACAGCAGAGCGAAACCTAGCGAGATAGGTCCCCAGTTTGTTGTTTCGGGGTCTGATTTTTTGTGATTTAGGGCATGCCCTTCATTGGCTCACAAATGCTGAAGGGCAGAGTTCGCGATAGCTCAACATTCCACCACAGGAAGACGCCCGCAAAATGGCTTCTGTGCAGGCTTGAGCGAACATGTCAGCACCTGCAGCCAGGACTTTGTTCAGCAGAGCAGGACGACCCACTGGATCGCTAAAAATTGGCTCATTTTCAGACAGAATCAAATCGCCTGGACCCACTGACAGACCAAAAATCGTATCTCCGTCATTCATGAGATGCGCTGGGCGCACGGCACGAGCGAGACCGTCGTGTGCCACTGCAGCAAATTTAGTGCACTCCGACTTTGACAATCGCAGATTGGTCGCGACCGTACCGATTGTGGTGTTTAACGAAGTCTCAGGAGTTGCAACGGGCACTGCGAGTGCTGACAAATAGTCACGCAGTGCTCGACGGTCACTAGCGTTTGGACGACGTAGACGCGTTGTGGACTCGTGCCACGGCAGACAGGTATCAGGATTAATCACTGAACCGATCGAGTTCACAACCGCAAGTGCTGAGACAACGTGTCCATTATCAAGACGCGTGCTGGCCATTCCTAATCCGCCTTTGAGTCCTCCAGAGCGCGCTCCCAATCCGGCCCCGACACAACCCACATCAGAAGAGACTGATTTTGCCAACTTCGCCGCACGATAACCAAAAGTTGAATCGGGGCGATTGGCAAACTTTCCTCCACGACCTAGATCAAAGATCACCGCACCTGGAACGATCGGAACGACCCATGATGGATCTTTTCCAACTGAGAAACCACTGCCCGTTTCCTCGAGGAATTCCATCACCCCCTGGGCACTAGCCAACCCGTAGGCACTTCCTCCGCTCAAGACAATTGCGTGCACCTTCTGGATCAGATTCTCGGGTCGCAAAAGATCAGTTTCTCGTGTTCCTGGTCCACCACCGCGTACGTCGACCCCAGCCGTTGCGCCTAAGGGTGCAAGGATCACAGTTGTCCCAGTCAGCCAATCACGGGATTTTCGAACAAAATGTCCCACCTTGATCAAGCCGACGTCAGTCAAAGACCCTCTCAGGGAATTCACACTTGATTGAGATCGATCGGAATGAGCCATCCGTCCATGCTGACAGATTCGGCAGTGCCAGTAAGTGCTGACCGATAATCTCAAGGCGTGAAGGATGAGCCGGCATACGCCCCTGTAGCTACGACAAAGACTCGGATGTTGCGTAATCGTTTCCTTGCACGGGCCGTCCATTACCTTTGGGAAATGGCGGTTGAAGCCGGAGCAATTGGAGCAACCACTCGCCGAGGACAAAAATTCGGATCATTTGGTCAACAGAGTGTGATTTGTTTTCCACCGAACACAATTTTCAATGAGAACTTCATCCATATTGGTCGCAACACCATGATTGGCCCCCAATGCACCTTGTCGGCCGGAATGGTTCCGGGACAACAATGCATTTCAGAACGCATTGTGACCATTGGCGATCGTTGTCTCATTGGCAAGGGGAGTGGCATCGTGGGGCACTTTTCCATTGAGATTGGTGATGACGTGTGGACAGGTCACAACGTTTACATCACCGACCAAAATCACGGATACAAAGACGTCACGCTTCCGATCTCTGGACAGACGATGCCAGAGAAGCCCGTACGTATCGGTAACGGTTCGTGGCTTGGCTTCGGCAGCGTGATACTTCCAGGTGCCGACATCGGCGAACACGTGGTGATTGGTGCAAACAGCGTCGTTACCGGGGCGATACCTTCATTCAGCGTCGCCGTTGGTTCTCCGGCGAAAGTCATTAAACGATTCGTTGATAACGCATGGCAAGACATTGATAACTAAAAGACGCGGACAACTAAATAGTCGTTGACTCCTAAACGGCCAAGTCCATCGCCGCGCCACATGACTTCATGCGGTTATTTGTAGTGAAGTCATTGATTGAATCAGATACTGGCGAACCTTCAAGCATGGACTCAGCGAATGGCGCATTCTCTCCCGCACGCAGCTTTGCTGTATACACGACTCTTCCATCAATCCAATCTTGATAGAGAC
>CALEHE010000131.1 GCA_937876415.1 uncultured Actinomycetes bacterium | reverse complement strand
GCATTTCATACGGGCATTGGCTCACCGTCGTTTTACACCAGCATCACCATCGACCAACCAGCTCACCTCACATCGCGTCTACGACTTGGTGCATGGGAGGCTGGTTGGCAGAACTTCCGTGATGCCGATGTGTTACTAGCGATTGGCTACAACCCACTCGTATCGTCATATGGCCCATCGGGTGGATTACAAGGAACCAATCCATTCGTACGTTTGCGTCGCGCCAAAGAACGTGGCATGAAATTGATCGTGATTGATCCACGCAAGAGTGAACTCGCATCGTTTGCCGATCTGTGGTTGCCCGTTAAACCAGGTGAAGATCCAACCCTTCTTGCTGGTCTCGTCAATGTGATCTTGCAAGAGAATTTGCATGACCAAGAATTCTGTGCCCGTTGGGTAAACCAACTTGACGACTTACGCGCAGCAGTTGCACCGTACACACCCGATATGGTCGCTGCTCGTTGTGAAGTCAATGCCGATGATGTTGTCGCTGCGGCACGAATGTTTGCGTCTGGTCCCAAGGGAACTGCCGGAACAGGAACCGGACCCAACATGGCGGCGCACAGCACATTGATGGAGCACCTCACGCTCACCTTGAATGCAATCTGTGGTCGCGTGAATCGTGAAGGTGATGTTTTAGAAAGCGGCAACTTCTTGTACCCCGGCAACACTCGTCGCGCACAGGTCATTGCACCAAGTGATCCAGCACCAGGCACACCACATCGCATCAAGGGACTGCGCGGTATGCCCGGTGAAATGTTGACGCCATTGTTGGCTGAGGAAATTCTTGAACCAGGCGTAGGTCAAGTGCGTTGCTTGTTCGTGTGCGGTGGCAACCCAGTGGTGGCTTTCCCCGATCAGCTCAAAACCATTGAAGCGCTCAAAGACCTCGAGCTGTTGGTCGTGATTGATCACCGCATGACCCCAACTGCCGAACTCGCGCACTACGTCATTCCCCCACGTCTCGAACTCGAACGTGCCGACGTACCCACCGTGATGGATCGTCGCTTTGCTGCTCCGTACATCAGCTACACGCCCGCAGTACTGCAACCCGATGGTGACATGTTGTCCGAATGGGAAGTCTTTGCTGGAATCGCTCAACGACTCGGCACTCGCCTTCCTCTTCCAGGTGGCGACCTACCCGTCGATGGTTCTGCCAACGACGACATGGTGCTCGACTATTCGTTCGCCAACGGCCGCATGCCCATGAGCGAAATCCGTGAGAAGCGCAGCACGATTCACGAAGAACTTGCAATCAAAGTTATTGCCGCCGACCCCGATGCCTCTGCACGGTTTGCTGTCGCACCAGCTGATGTTGTTGAAGAAATCGCGGTTGTTCTGACCGAACAAACAGGTGCTCAAGTCATTGATGGTTTTGATGCGGGCAAGTTTCCGTACCGTCTCATCAGTCGTCGCTTGAAGCATGTGCTCAATTCGCTTGGTCGCGAGATTCCAGGATTGGCACGTGTTGGCACAACCAATGCGGCCTACATGAACCCTGAAGATATGCATGACATCTCGGTCAACGACGGAGATCTCGTACGCATCACGTCACCTTCGGGTGAAGTTGTCGGAGTTGCCGAAGGTAGCGACACCATCAAGCGTGGCGTGATTTCAATGTCGCACTCTTGGGGCGGCTCAATCACTGACGAAGATGTTCGTAATCAAGGAACACCGACAAATCGTCTGTGCACAATCGACAGTGGTTACGACCCCATCAACGGCATGGCCATTCAAAGCGCCATTCCAGTCGCAGTTGTTAAAGCCTGACACCACAAAAACTATTTGACTGGTCGACCCTGAAAGTCGCCAATTAACGACACTTGCACATTGTCGCCAACCGTGTGCTTGGCCATTTGTTCAAGCTTGGCTTCGTAATAGGCGTCGCGTAAATCGCCTTCGGACAATGCGTTGTACGTGGGATAGATCGCGCGTCGATCACGCTCGGAGTTATTTGATCCGCTGCGATGCGGAGTACGCGAATGAAACCATAGAGTTTGGCCGGCACGAATTGGTGCTAGTTCCCACTTCAGTCGAGACACCACGATTTCGCTGATGCACCCGACACCGTTCATCGGTAACACTTCGCCAAAGCATCCACTCACGACTTCAAGACAACCATTCACTTCATCGGCATCGTCAATTGCAACCATGCACGAGATATGACTATCAATAAATGGATAAGCCGGGGCATCTTGATGCGGCGCATAACCCGCGCCTCCCACCAATTTGTAGTTAACCTTTTCTTTGTACAGCACCGCTTGTTCACCGATTAACAGTGATGCCGAGTCAAGCATGACTCCAGTTGTCAAAAGTTTGCGAAAGCCATCGTGAAACGGTGTGAAGTTTTCGGTACGACACAACTTAGGACCAAAATCGGTCATCTCACGATAATGCAGCCAATGGCCGTCTTCATCACGCCAAGAAGAAATCTCCTCAACCCACTGACGCAGTTTTTGAACTCCTTCTTCGTCAAGAGTTTCAATTACTACCCAACCATGCTCGTCAAAGAATGTCTTTGCCTCAATATCGCCAGAAGCAAAAGACTTCACAGTCACACCTTGCTCAACGAGTGAATGGCGTCAATCCAATGTTCAAGCGGGGGCACAACTGCATGCGGAACTTTTGCGCCATCGTCGGCAATACGCAATGCGACCATGGCTTCCCACCACGGTTGGGAAGTGAATTCGTTGACCTCGGCTTCGGTGAGGTCGCCACCTTGCGCTACCAAAGTCATGATGCTGTCTTCAGATAAAAGTGCTCGATACTCAGGTCGTGTTGTCACCAAGAATCGTTTGGCCGGTACGTGCCCTTCAATTAATGCCGAAACCCTCTCACCTAGAATCGTTCGCACAGCGTCAGCACCCATCGTCGCGTGGCGCGGCTGACCAGGTCCATCCCAAGGATGCGCCAAATCATGAATCAAACCAGCAACCTGTAGCTCAACATCTGCTGGGTCAGATTTCTCAAGCAATGCCGCACACTGCAAACCATGATCAAGTTCAAAGAACTTGGCACTTTCTGCCGACACTGTGGTTTTCAGAGCCACTAAGTGTTCGACAAGTTCCTGCGTGCTGACAAAGGTGTGCATGAATATCTCCCAAGCATGGAATGAACGAATATTAGTACGGTACGCCATTGCGATGACTTTGAGGTAACGACATCATGAATTGTTGCTGGAGTTGCTAGTCCAAAACTTCTGCTATCCACTCGTCAAGTCGCATCAACATTTTGGCACCGCTGTTTGACAACAAGTGCCCATCGCCTTCGCACACCACAACTTCACCACTGCCGGCCATGGCCGCAACGATTTCACTTGATTGCATCGGCAAGATCTCGTCCATGTCGCCATGGAACAACAACAACGGCCGTCCGCGCAAACCTGCTGCCACTTCACATCCAGCCGACTGAGTCGCAAACGTAACGACGCCCGCGACTTCATCCATCACAACACCAACCCGTACCGCGACCGCACCACCAAATGAATGCCCCATCACCACAACTCGTTGTGCCCCAGCGTCAGCCGCCAACTGGACCGCCACGGCCACATCAAGGCAACACATATCTAGGTCGTTAGGCCGACGATAGGAAACGCGCAATACCGGCACTCCACGAGAAGCCCATGAGTCACCTAACTCTTGATACAAACCATCTGCTGGTCCGAGCAACCCGCCCATCGCTCCGCCACACGCCACAATGGCTGTGGGAGTAACAGGCACGCCGGCTGGTACTTGATGCCACATAATTGTCACTAAACCGCGCATCGTAAACAACTCAACGTGGCGTAAAGAAGAGGTAATCATGACGCTTTGTGAGGCAATAACCCCCAGGGCGTGAAGAGGTGTCTCCATTACTTGTACCCTACATTTGCAATGACGTCCACAAGTTCCAACAAACTTGACCACCTCAGTCCCGAGCAACGCGACACCGCGTTGCGCGTCGGACGAGCATGGCGCGAACTTCGCCGTGGAGCATCCATGGGCAAACTCATTGAATACTTTTTTGGAGAGGGCGAACATGCTCTCGAATTTGGCCAAATGGACACTCTTGATTTGTTAGTCCAACAACCAGGCTGGCGTATGGGCGATTTAGCTGATGCACTGCGCGTTGACCCGTCAACTGCCACACGAGCCATTCAGCGCCTCGAAAAATTCGGACTCGCAACACGGTGCGGAAGTACCGATGACAAACGAGTGGTTGTTGTGTCGGCCACCGAGTCGGGCCGCAAACGTCATGCCGATGCCGCGGCTCGTCGCCAAGAACTCATCATTCACATCATGGCCACATTTGATCAGGACGAGTTTCGCGAATTATCGACCTACCTTGATCGCTTTGTTGGTTCACTCGACCAATTCGTAGCCCAACTGAATGACCAAAGCGATTTAGCCGAGTGAGTCGAGTCGCCCAAACCAAGAATGGTCACCCACCCAAGGTGTGTGCAGCGTGCAACCGCCCTTTTGAGTGGCGAAAAAAGTGGGAACGGGTCTGGGATGAAGTCCGGTGGTGCAGCGATGCATGTCGATCTGACGGGTCACAGGTTCGTCAGCACAATCTTGAGGCACAATCTTGAGGCTGAGGAACTAGCAGGTCACCCCCAAAAGTCGCTACCATGACAGTCATGCTCGCAGCAAACATTTGGCACTGGTGGATCGGCGTAGTTCTCACGATCGTAGGAATTTTGACCGTGGCTGCTGTGGGTGTTGGCTATGTCAAGCAGGTGTCGGCGACCCGTTTCCCGGGTAAGCGCCAGCGCCGCGGCCACGACGAGGGCTGAGCCATTCCCGATTTGGGAACTCAAGCGACGTGGCAACATTCGCCTTTCATTGTTGATCTTCTCTCTCGAACGACTTTTCCCGTTGCGGGCACTTCTGTCTCGTGTGCTGTTTCCGGCGGAGCCGATTCGTTAGCCCTCTTGGCTTTGGCGGTTGCCGCTGGCCTGAACGTCACTGCGATCCATGTTGATCATGGCTTACGCCCCGAGTCAGCCACCGAAGCCAACATTGTTCGCTCTGCGGCAGAGGCCATGAGCGCTCAATTTCAGGCGGTCACTGTCGAGGTTGGTCAAGGTCCCAATCTTGAAGCCCGAGCCCGCCAGGCCCGTTATCAAGCCCTCCCAGACGATGTTTTGACGGGTCATACCGCCGACGACCAAGCCGAGACCGTCCTTCTCAACATTTTGCGCGGGGCCGGGCTCGATGGATTGGCCGGAATTCGCCCCACCGGGGGTCCAAGTCAACATGTTGGGCATCCGTTGTTGGCCATTCGCCGAGCCGAAACCGAAGCGGTCTGTCACCTTTTGGGTTGGCAACCGGTCAATGACCCGTCAAATAACGACCATTCACTCCTCCGCAATCGCATTCGCCAACAGATTTTGCCCCTGCTCAACGAAGCCGCCCACCGTGACCTCACTCCGATCTTGAGTCGTCAAGCCGCCTTAATGGCCGATGATTCGGCCTTATTGGACGAATTAGCCGCCGAAATTGATCCCACTGACGCCAAAGCGGTGTCTGCGGCGCCGGTCGCCTTGGCCCGACGGGCCATCCGAAAGTGGCTATCTGGCGCTCATCCCCCCGACGCAGCCTCGATTGAACGGGTGCTGGCGGTTGCTCGAGGCGAGGTCGTGGCCTGTGAATTACCGGGAGGATTCAGAATAAGTCGAACAAATCAGCGAATCTCGATCACCTCCGCCCCTGCTCAGGACTAGTGTGACGGCGTGCCGCCTAAGTTACGTGGAAAGTGGGCTCTGGGAATTACCCCCAGAAACTTCACTTGGATTCTCAAAGACCGATTAGCCGTATGTGAACGCCCCGGGGGCTGCGGCGATAACCATCGCCGAGTTCGCCGTCAAGAAGAGATCATCTGGATCCGAGAAAACCATTTCGGTTGCCTGATCAGCATCATTCCAGCCCCGCATAACCTGCACAACTACGACGAACTCAACGTCAATTATCAGCACCGGCCATACAACAACGAGAACAACGAGAAGATCGATGAATGGGCCCGTGGGCTCTTCAAAGAGCTCAAAAAGTTGCTCACGAACAACGTCAAGGTGATCGTTCACGGCGAAGAGGTTGGCGACATCATCATGGGTGCCATGGCTGCTTTCGTGCGTTGGCAAGGAATGGTTGAAGACCCGATTGAGGCAATCGCTATTGGCGAGAAACTCGCTGGTCATCAACTTGATCCCTCAGCCCGTGAACTCATTTTGCGGGCCCACCTCCTGCGCTAAATCGCTGTCACTGCTCATTTGAGAAGAAAACGAAAGACTGCCCTAGACGGTCATTGGTACTAGCGTCAGGGTTATGGCAACGGCGCCGCGTTCTGGTCAACGAGTTCTCATCACCGGAATGGGCGGGCAACTCGGATCGCTCGTTGCGTCCGAACTTGAAAAAGAATCTTGGGTTGGCACAATCGTTGGCATGGACGGCGATCCGCCACGACGTCGCTTACATCGCAGCGAGTTTCATCTTGTTGATGCTGGTGATTCGGTTCGTACTGCACACATCATCAAGTCTTTTGATCCGCATGTTTTGATTCACCTCGCCGTCTGGGAACCTGATGCGCGCACGGGTCCGCAGCACGCCGAGCGATTTACACGCGAAGCATCACAATCAGTTTTTGGTACCGCGTGTGATGGCAAGTCACTCAAACATGTGGTGCTGCGGTCAGGCCTTGAGGTTTATGGCCGAGGTGGTAACCGCAGCGATATTCCCGACGAGACCGCACCGACGCAACCGACATCACATTACGGACGCATGTTGGTCGAGTTAGAAGAATTCGCCACGACTGCATTTGCTGAATCACGCGCTGATGTCACGGCGTTGCGTCTCGCACCAGTTGTGGGTCCTCATGTTCCGAGTCCGCTCGGTCGGCTATTGCGCTTACCTTTCGTACCTTTCAATGTTTTGAAACCACCGATGTTTAGTGTGTTGCACGAGATTGATGCGGCACGCGCTTTTGTGTTAGCAGCGCAACGCACAATTGGGCATCCCATCAACATTGTTGGCGATGGTGCGATCAGTGGCTTTTCTGTCGTGAAAAGAAGTCGGCATATTCCGCTTCCGCTCGTCGGCCCCGAGTGGGCAATTACCCGTCGCATTGCACACCTCTTTGGTGCACCGGTTCCCGAACACGTGATGGAAGTGCTGCATCACGGTCGACGAGGAGTTAGCACTTGTTGCGCACAAGAACTTGGATGGGAACCTTCAATGAGCACCCAAGAGATCATTGATTCACTTTTCACCTGGGAAGGCGTTGTTCGTGTGCCACCCAAAGTTGCATGGGATCAAGCATCATGACCTACGCAATTGCCAACGACGGCACCCGCATTCACTACGAAATTATCGGACGCAAGTCAGCGCCGCCCGTGTTGATGATTCAGGGACTCGGCGCAGACAAGCACATGTGGGATATGCAGCGATTCGTACTTGCGACGCGCTATCGAGTGATCGCTCATGACAATCGTGGTGCTGGACGAAGTGACAAACCATTTGGCGCGTACACAATTGAACAAATGGCAGCAGATGCAATATCTGTGCTTGACCATGCCGAAATTGACAATGCCCATGTCGTTGGCGCATCAATGGGCGGCGTAATTTCTCAACTCGTCGCGGTGCTGTACCCCGAACGAGTTCGCTCACTCTCGTTGGTTTGTACCTCATGCAGCAATCACCAATGGCGCCGAGACCTCATTGGAACATGGGGCGATATTGCCACCGAAAAAGGTATGGGTGCCATGACTGCAGTCGCTGCGCGTTGGGTCATCGGACCACGTTCGCTTCGTCGCTTATGGCCGGCAGTTTCGTGGCTCGGACCTATCTCAACATCGCGACCTTCACATGGCTTCAAGGGACAAGTACAGGCAATTCTTGATGCCGACGACTCAATGCGCGATCAACTGAGTTCAATCAAGGTGCCGACAAGCGTGATTGTTGGTAATCAAGATGTGCTGACACCACGTGGTGATAGCGAAGAAATTGCTGACCGAATCCCAACCGCAGAACTTTCGGTGTTGTCGGGCGCAGCACATGGACTCATGATTGAGCACGCCACTACTTTCAATCGCGTGCTTGGTGACTTCTTGTCACGAGCCGAGCAGGTCTGGAAATCAAAGCACAACAAGGTCCCAAGCGAGCAACGTCACCTACGCTCTGTTTCGTGAGTGATGTTGTCGTCGTTGGTGCCGGTCTCAGTGGATTAACGGCAGCCCGTTTTCTACAAGAAAATGGTCACCATGTTGTAGTTCTTGATAAGGGACGCGGCCTTGGTGGACGTATGGCCACTCGCCGAATTTCAATACCTGATGGATCTACTGCGATCTTGGACCACGGTGCGCAGTTCTTTACTGTTCGCGATGAGCGATTTCAACAGATGGTTGATCGTTGGATCACCGACGGAGTTGTGCGTGAGTGGTGCCGAGGATTTGTCGCTGACGATGGACATCCGCGCTACGTCGTCAATAGCGGAATGACGGCTCTCACCAAACACATTGCTCAAGGTCTTGACGTACGAACTTCAACGCTCGTCTTTGCGGTGAAACCATGCGACGCTGATCCCGAGCGTTGGACTGTTGTTATTGACGACAATTCTCGAATTGATTGCGATGCCGTCATCATGACCTGCCCACTGCCGCAGTCGTATTCGCTCACCGTCACCACTGGTGTCGAACTACCACAAGATTTATTGCTGACCGATTACGACCGAACCATTGGATTACTTGCCGTGCTTGATGGTCCATCGGCAATTCCGTCGCCAGGTGGAATACAGAATCCTGATGAAGTTTTCTCGTGGATCGGTGACAACCAAGCCAAAGGAATTTCGCCCATTCCAGCAATTACTTTTCATGCCAATCCAGCTTGGAGTTCTGCCCATTGGGACGATTCGCTTGACGACGGACTAGCGCTTATGACGCAGGCTGCTCGGAAATATCTCGGTGATGCACAGATCGTGGCAAGCGAATACAAGAAGTGGCGCTTCGCAACGCCGCGCAAGGTGTGGCCCGAACCATTTTTCGCGGTGAACACTTTGGTTTTCGCGGGTGATGCCTTTGCGGGACCAAAAGTTGAAGGCGCAATCCTCTCCGGCCTGTCGTCAGCTAAATATCTTGGCGATCTGGTCGGAAATAACTGAGGTTTTCTACTACTTCGCCAGACCAGATCGCTTGTTTTACCAAACCAAATCACTCAATGATGTGTCAACAAGTGATGAAGCAATAACCAGTTGACCTGAACCCTGATCTAAATCTCTCGGAATTCCGACCACATGCGGGACACCCAAAACGCGGCAACCCGCAGCCAGTGCTGACCGCACGCCGGTAGGTGAATCTTCAATCGCGACACAATGACGTGGGTCCACGCCCAACCGTTCAGCCGCCAACAAATATGGTTCGGGATGAGGCTTGCCACGAGTGACTTCATCACCAGTCACCGAAACTCGAAAACTGCCCGAAGGTAAACACTCAACCACTTGATCGGCAAAGCGCTTCCACGACATCGTCACAAGTGCCGTTGGAATATCTGCACCATTCACCGCTGCCAACAATTCGCGAGCACCTGGACGCCACGGAATCTCGGCGCGCAATTGAGCCACCACTCGATCAAGCAACATCTCCACAATCTCAGCGGGCTCGCGATCGACCCCACCGTGCTCGCGCATATACATACCCGAGTCAAGTAAATCAGAACCAACCAACGCACGAGCGTGGTCATGTGACCATTGCCCACCGTGCATTTCGACGATCTCAAATTCGGCAGCGAACCAATATGGTTCAGTGTCGACAATGGTCCCATCCATATCCCAAAGAACTGCAGCCGGTTGTTTCATGTTCAACCTTTTCAGGACAACTGTTGAATACGTGAACTAATGGAATGATGTGACTTCAACATGTCATCAAGTGCGGGATGCGTTAATTGGCCATCGCGCACCACGACTCGTCCATGAACAACGGTGTGCTTGGCCCACGCAGGACCGCAACGTAACCAACCTTCAACCGGATCAGCGATCGCCCCGGCAAACGAAGGTCCGGTCAACGACCAGACGGCGATGTCACCAACTGCACCAATCCTGATCTCACCAATCTCGCCTTCGCGACCCAAACAACCCGCGCCACCTCGGGTGGCGATTTCAAGGGATGTTCGCGCCGTTCCCGCACTGGCACCATTACGCAATTTCGCGAGCAGCATCGCTTGGCGAGCTTCAAGCCACATTGATGCTGAGTCGGCCGATGATGAACCATCAACGCCTAGTCCAACTTTCACTCCAGCCGCCCGCAACTCAACAACAGGAGAAATACCTGAAGCCAAAATCATGTTGCTACTCGGACAGTGCGCCACACCAATACCTGCAGCACCCAAACGATGAACCTCATCGTGATTAGGCATGACACAGTGCGCGACCCACGTGCGATCTGAACACCAGCCCGTGCGTTCAAGATATTCCATTGGTCGGCAACCGAAAGTCGCAATAGAAAAATCGTCATCTTCAGCGTTTTCTGCAAAGTGGGTATGCAAACGCACATCGAGTTTTTCAGCGAGTTCGGCCGAGCGCATCATTAAATCTTCGGTGACACTAAACGGCGAACATGGAGCTAATGCCACCCGCACCATTGCACCGAACGAGCGATCATGGTGACGCTCAACGGCCAATTGACTTGCAGCCAAAATTTCGTCATCGTTTGACACGACGTCATCAGGTGGTAAGCCCCCATCTTTTTGTGACAACGACATTGAGCCGCGGGTCGGGTGAAAGCGCATACCGAGTTCTTGAGCAGCGCGAATTTCGGCAGTCAATAAATCCCCAGCCCCGTGAGGATGTAGGTACAGATGATCAGTACTGGTTGTACATCCAGATAATGCAAGTTCGGCGAGTCCAACATATGCACTCACATAGACGGCCTCTTCGTCAATAGCTCGCCACAACGGATAAAGCGATTGCAACCAACCAAACAAAGGCTTATCTGTCATTGGAGGATAGGCACGAGTGAGGTTTTGATACATGTGGTGGTGAGTGTTCACTAAACCTGGAGTGACCAAACAATCAGTTGCATCGAGTTTTTCTCGAGCACTCGGCTTCGTGTCCAATGATGAGCCAACCCCACTGATCAAACCATTGGTGATTGCAACCCAACCACCTTTAAGTTCGCGCCGAGCGTCGTCAACTGTCGCAACGACCAATGAATTTTCAATTAATAGATCTGCCATGTTCTCTGAATTACTCACGATTCCTCCGGAGCCAATGAATCAAGAATTTCTATGAGATGTTGTCGTCGAGTGCGCGGATTCACAATGCAAAAACGCAGAACAGTTTCACCATTCCAAGAACTCGGAACAATAAATGATTCTCCCGAACACAACTGTTGGTCACTCCAACGCTGATAGTCCTCGGGAGTCCAACCAAGACGTCGGAATACCAAAATACTCAAATCAGGTTCAAGCAATAATTCAAGGTATTGGCGCGAACGAATTTCTTCAGCACCTTGTTTCGTTACCTTCAGCGTTCGTTCAACAGCATCGGCATACGCATCAGTTCCGTGCGTCGCCAAACTAAACCACAATGGCAAGCCGCGCGCTCGACGGCTGAGATGATGAGCCATATCGGCTGGATTCATTTCAAGCCAAGGTTGCGTTTCATCAACTTCGCTGTGCAAAACATCCAAATATTCAGCATGTTGCGTATGCGCCCTCGGTCCATCATGAACATTGCGGTAGATCAATGCACAACTGTCATATGGTCCAAATAACCATTTGTGCGGATCAACAATGAAGCTGTCGGCTCGTTCAATTCCGATGTACTTGTGTCGCACACTTGGCGCGCATAAACCAGCAGCGCCATAAGCACCATCAACGTGAAACCACACGTTGAGTTCTTGTGCGACATCGGCGACTACCGATAGTTCGTCAATCACGCCGATATTTGTGGTTCCACATGTTGCAACGATTGCGAAAAGGCGATCACGGTCAGCCGGCGACATTGAATCAACTGTTGCGCGAAGTGCTGTACCCACCAAACGACCACGTTCATCGGCCGGAACTAACAACACGTCAGCATCCATTGCCCGCGCCGCTTGAGCTACTGACGAGTGTGCACCTTTGGATGCGATGATGAGTCCACGCGTGTGGTTATGACGACCTTCATTGCGCGAACGCCACCAATGACGACCTGCAATCAAAGCAGACATGTTTCCGGCGGTTCCGCCGCTGACAAATACTCCACCAGCTGATGCTGGGAATTCCGCTAAATCAGCAATCCATCGCAGCGCCTGATTTTCGGCAAAGACTGCGCCCGCTCCTTCAAGCCACGATCCGGCATAGATACTGGCGGCCGAAACGACCATGTCAAAAATGATTGACGCCTCAGTCGGTGCGCCTGGAACGAAAGACAGAAATTTTGGATGGTCAACCGAAATCGACGAGGGTGCAAGAACTTCAGTGAAAAGCCGTAAAGCCTTAGCCCCGGTTATTCCCTCTTTGGTAATCGTCTGTCCAACCGCTTCAAGTAATTCTTCATAGGGTCGCGGTGCACCCAACGGTGGCGGGTCAACACGAATACGGTCAATTGAATACAAAAGAGCTTTGCTGGCAAGCCGAGCCATTTCGGCGTCGGGTGTGTGCATTCCAACCATGAGTCAGCCTTCGCTGACGACTGACGCAGTCAACAGCGTCAGGTGTTGAGATCGAGCAGCTCGCTGCCCTCGTTGCGAATTTCGCCGTCTTTCCACAACAGATGACCAAGCAACGCTGCCAATCCCACCATTGACAAACCAAAGATGATGGGAAATCCGAGAAGGACAATTATGAGAATCACTGCACCGGGCATGATCAAAACCTACTTCTTGGCGCGGCGAGTTGCCGACTTCTTGGCGGTGACTTTTTTGGCTGGCGACTTCTTAGCTGGCGCCTTTTTCGCAACGGCCTTCTTGGTCGCTGTCTTCTTTACTGCGGCTTTCTTCACGGGAGCCTTCTTCACGGTCACTTTTTTGGCGGGCGCGAGTGGCTTATATGCCCAAGCTTCAATCTCGACTGCTCCACCAAATGGAAGCGCCGCGACGCCAATCGTTGAACGGGCCGGACGGGCTCCATCAAAGCCGGCGACATATGCCTCGTTAAACGTGGCGAAAGTGTCCATGTCGGTCAAGAAGCACAAGGTTTTGGCGATGTCATGAATGCTGACCCCGACCTCCTTCAAACGCTCTTTGAGGTTCTTCACGGCCTGTGTGGTTTGGCCAGCGACACCGCCGGGGACCAAAACGCCGTCTTTGATGCCAAGTTGGCCTGACACAATCACCCAATCGCCAGCGCGAACGACAGGGGTATACGGACCGAGGGGCTTAGGTGCGGAAGTTTTTGCCATACCCCGAATGTTAGTTGTCAAAATCGCAACTTGGCTCACCGCTATGTGAGTTCTGATCGCCACACCTCATTGACTGAACAACTGAAAGGCATCAGAATGGCAATTGACGAGAGCAAACGACAAGACTTGTATCTAGTGGCGACCGAAAAATTTGGTCGAAAGGAGGCGGACACGCTGATGACACTTTTACCGACCAGCGTTTGGGAAGACGTCGCAACAAAGACCGACCTCGAGCTTCATAGTGCCCTTCTAAAGATTCAGTTCAATGAAGTTCATAACGACCTGAGAACTGAAATTAGTGGTGTGCGCACCGAGCTCAAAGGCGACGTTGCAGCACTACGCGGCGAGATCGCATCACTGAGAGGCGAACTCAAGGGCGACATCGCCGACCTCCGCACCGAACTCAAAGGCGACATCGCCGACCTCCGCGCCGAACTCAAAGGCGACATCGCAGAACTCCGCGCCGAAAACGCTTCTCTACGAACCGAACTCAAAGGCGACATCGCCGACCTCCGCGCCGAACTCAAAGGCGACATCGC
>CALEHE010000130.1 GCA_937876415.1 uncultured Actinomycetes bacterium | reverse complement strand
TCTCCGGCTGCCGGAATTGAAGGAGCGGTCCAGGCCGTGGTGTCGGCAATGGCCTTGGCAACCTTGCGCCACTCGACGCCGTCCCAACCTTCAGCAACGGCGGGAATGGTGCCATCGGAACGGACGAAAACAAATGCGGGCAAAGTGGTGAGTCCGAATGCCTTCACTGCCGCACGATCGGGATCGGTGAACACTAAGAACTCCTCGGCCAAAGGTCCGAGGAATGAGCGGGTTTCGTCGGCGGATGCGGTGACGATCAAACTGGTGCGAGCAGCAGAGTCCCCAAATGAACGCAGGACGCGGGCCGCAGTCTTGAGGATCCACGAACTCTCATTGGTGTAGGGATCAAGGACGACGGAGGCGAGATGGAAGGTGGTCAGCCATTCGCTGAGCGTGCGGGCCGGAAAGGCATCGGCTTCAAGCGACAGGGGCTCCAGGAGAAGATCGGGGGAAGGTGTAGCAGCCACGGTGTTAACGGTAGCGCAGACTCACCGTCGAACCCTCACCACTCCCAACCCCACCTATCGGGCGCGCTATTGGGCGCGAAAACATGTCAAATTTGGCACGACTGACGCCCATGCGGTCAGGGGATTGGGGCGGACTTCTTTATTGGGCGACAAAGGTGCCGTTTCTGACATGTTCTCGCGCCCAAGGGGATTGGGGAGGGGGATGGCGAACTAGGGTCGGAAGCCATATGGCAAATAAGCGCTCTTCCATCACGATGACCGAGGCCGAAATCGCGGCCTACCTCGAAACTCAGACCATTCTCAATATCGCCTCGATCGGACCGACTGGCCATCCGCATCTCGTCGCCATGTGGTACGAGGTCATGGACGGCAAAGTCACATTCTGGACTTTCGGCAAGAGCCAAAAGATCGTCAACTTGCGTCGCAACAACAAGATCACCGGCTTGATTGAAAGTGGCGATGCATACGAAGAACTCAAGGGACTTGAGATCGTCGGAACCGCCACCATCATTGAGGACTACGACAAGATCTTGGCCATTGGCAAAGCAGTCGGACTCAAGTACAACGGCGAAGGTGCAATCAGTGATGCAGCACTTCCATTCTTGGAAGCGCAAGCAAAGAAGCGTCTCGGAATTCAGATCGAAGTTGAGAACATCGTGTCGTGGGACCACAGCAAAATTGGCGGCGGTTACTAATTCACGTTATTCAGCCACTCGTTTAGCGTTGACCGCGGCGGCCGCTTCCTGAAGTCGTTGCTGCAGACGCAATTGCTTGTGCGGTTGCTTCGATATCGGATGTGGCTCCTAAAAGACCAACTGTTAGTCGCATTGAATCAGGATGAGTGTTAACCAAGAACGGTGTTCCGGGGGCTGCGCCAATTCCTTGGGCAGCCAAAGTCATGAGTGCACTTCTTTCGTCGCTGACGCGAACCCACAGATTTATGCCGTCGGTACCAGTAGAAAAAACGTTGCGCTCACTGAGGATTTGCACAACTTCTTGGCGGCGGCGTGCATACTCGGCACGAGCATGGCTCAGTGATTCAAGTGTTGCTTGATCGTCCAGTAGTTCAAGCAACACAGCTTGCAAAATACGACTACTCCAGCCGGGTCCGAGCAGTCGACGATTTGCAGCAGCAGAAATAACATCACCTGCACCGCCAACTGCAGCAAGACGTAAGTCGGGCCCGTGGCTCTTTGAATAACTACGGATATGCACAGTTCGCGTGGGCAAGTGGTTGCCGATGCTGTTCAGTTCACCGACGGCAATATCGCCAGCATGGTCGTCTTCAATGATCGTGATTGATTCTGAATGTCCTGATGCAACAATTGCGTTGGCAATGTGTTGAGCACGTTGTGCAGACATCGTGACACCAGTCGGATTTTGTGCACGTGGTTGTAAAAACAATGCCGTTGGTTTTTGTTCGAGAGCGGCCGTGAGTGCTTCAACATTCATGCCCTCGGCGTCGACTTCAACCCCGATGACATCGGCACCGATTTTTTCAAGCAGGTCGAGCAATGGCGGGAAGGTCGGGTGTTCAACAATCACGCGATCACCGAGACGGACCACCACTTGGGCAATGCGGTCAAGTGCGTCCATAGCCCCATCAACGACGGTGAGTTCTTCTGGCACGAATGGCCAACGATGACGCAATGCTTCTTCAAGTTGGGGTAACACTGGGTGATCGAGGTAACTAATAGTGAGGGTTTGACTACTAACTCGCGCTAGAGCGGTTCGTAGATCGGGGAGAAGTGACGAATCGGGTGTACCGGTCGACAAATCGAGGGCGAAATGCCCACGATGATCGCTATCGGCGGCGACTTGTCGATAACGGCGCGGTCCGCCAGGGCCAGTGGGCTGGCGTACAAATGAACCGTTTCGACCAAGAGTTTCAATGGCCCCAACCTCGGCGAGCGATCGCCAGGCCTCGCCAACTGTGGTGGGAGAGACCCCAAGTTTGCGTGAAAGCTGGCGAACTGTGGGCAACTGCGCTCCGATGACCAATTCGCCCGATGAGATCATGCGCCCAATTGCTGTTGCGATGCCGCGCGCGCTGCGGTCGTTGATTCCGTTCGCAATATCAAGGGTCAAGGAGTCGGTAATCATCAGAATTCAGTCAATCGTGTTTCACGAGCGTAAAAGCATTGTCCTGTCACAATAAAGGCATTGTTCACGTAGGCGTGTGTCAATTACCCTAACGAGGAAGCGCTTCAGTCTTGTTGTTCACCAAACGACGAATCAAACAAAGTTGAAGCGTGAGCAACATCAGAAATGGGGAACGGTTATGACTGGCTCACAAGACAGCGTGCGTGCTGCGCTATTACAGACCGACTGGACTGGCTCAAAAGACACGATGATTGACAAGCACGAAGCGGCTTGTCACGAAGCGGCCAAGCAAGGCGCCCAGGTCATCTGTTTTCAAGAACTCTTTTACGGCCCGTACTTTTGTCAGGTTCAAGACGTCGAGTATTACGGCTACACCGAGTACATCCCCGATGGCCCGACCACTCAACGTTTTCAAAGCATCGCCAAAGAAACCGGAATGGTTATGGTGTTGCCGATGTACGAAATCACCCAAGCGGGCGTGTACTACAACACGGCGGCAGTGATTGATTCTGATGGTAAATACCTCGGCAAGTACCGCAAACAACACATTCCACAAACCAAAGGTTTTTGGGAGAAGTTCTATTTCAAGCCAGGCAATGGTGGATACCCAGTTTTTGACACTGCAGTCGGCAAAGTCGGCGTGTACATCTGTTACGACCGCCACTTCCCAGAAGGTTGGCGTGCGCTTGGTCTGAACGGAGCTCAGATTGTGTTCAACCCTTCGGCAACTCACCGCGGACTCAGTGAGTACATCTGGAAGGTCGAACAGCCAGCTGCTGCTGTTGCCAACATCTACTACGTCGGTGCAATCAACCGTGTCGGTATTGAACCACTTGGCGAAAACGACTTCTATGGTCAGAGTTACTTTGTTGACCCCGAAGGAAAGTTTGTGGGGGCGCAGGGCGATCCGTACAAGCCCGAACTCATTGTTCGCGATCTTGATATGAAGAAGTTGCGCGAAGTTCGCGATCGCTGGGCGTTTTATCGCGATCGTCGTCCCGAGGCGTACGGCGATCTCACCGAGTTGTGATCGTTAAGTTGTATTTTGTTCTTTTTCACCAAACATAAGGGGAGGCATCATGGCCAAGTTATTAATCAAGAACGGATTAGTCATTTCACCCACAGGCGTTATTGCCAACGACGTGTTGATCGATGGCGAAAAGATTGCTGCAGTCGGTGCCCCGGGTTGGTTTGAATCATCCGAACAGGGTTGCGACAAGGTCATTGATGCCAAAGGTAAATATGTCATTCCTGGTGGCGTTGATGTACACACCCACATGGAACTTCCTTTCGGTGGAACATTCGCATCTGACACTTTTGAAACTGGATCGCGTGCAGCTGCCTGGGGCGGTGTCACGACAATCGTCGACATGGCCGTTCAGCGATATGGCGAGAATGTTTTTGATGGTCTTGCCGAGTGGCATCGCAAAGCGACCGGCGAATGCGCAATTGACTACGCATTCCACCAAATCATTGGCGGTGTTGATGATCAGTCGTTGAAAGACATGAAGTACCTCACCGAGCATGAAGGCATCAGCAGTTTCAAATTGTTCATGGCTTACCCCGGTGTGTTCTACAGCGATGATGGACAGATTTTGAAGGCTATGCAAACCGCTGCCGAGTGTGGCGCGATGATCATGATGCATGCTGAAAACGGTCCGGCTATTGATGTTTTGGTGCAGCAGGCTCTGGCACGTGGCGAGACCGATCCTCGCTACCACTCATACACGCGTCCTTCACCGCTTGAAGCTGAAGCCACTCACCGCGCCATCGTGTTGTCACATGTCGCCGGCAACGTGCCGCTTTATATCGTGCATATGTCGGCTGGCGATGCTCTCAACGAAGTTGCCGCAGCTCGTCACAATGGGCGCAACGTGTTTGCCGAGACCTGCCCGCAGTATTTGTGGATGACTCTCGAAGAAACATTGGGTCAACCTGGGTTTGAAGGTTCAAAGTGGGTCTGCAGTACGCCGGTGCGTTCACGCGATCATGATCCGCATTACATCGGCCAGATGGGCCATGGTCATCAGGGCGACTTGTGGAAGGGCTTGCGTATGAACGAGCTCGCCGTCGTGAGTACCGATCACTGTCCTTTCTGTTTCAAAGATCAAAAAGAACTTGGTCTCGGTGACTTCTCCAAGATTCCGAACGGAATCGGTGGTGTTGAACACCGAATGGAACTGATTTATCAGGGTGTGGTCGCTGGTGAACTCACACTTGAGCGTTGGGTTGAAACCTGTTGCACAACTCCCGCGCGCATGTTTGGTATGTACCCACAAAAGGGCATCATTGCTCCTGGTAGCGATGCTGACGTTGTTGTTTGGGATCCAAACACCAAGACCAAGAT
The DNA here is from genome assembly GCA_937876415.1 of uncultured Actinomycetes bacterium. Lineage (GTDB taxonomy): Bacteria > Actinomycetota > Acidimicrobiia > Acidimicrobiales > Ilumatobacteraceae > Casp-actino8. The sequence goes on along the minus strand of CALEHE010000130.1, from coordinate 8,932 downwards.
TGGTATCAACGACAAGCATCACATGAATATGGATCACTCAGCCTGGGAAGGTTGGGTCATCGACGGAAAAGTTGACACCGTGTTCTCACGTGGAACTGTGCTCATTGATAACGATCAATATGTTGGCCGTAAAGGTCATGGCAAGTACATCAAGCGCGGCTTGTCGCAATATCTCGTCTGAAACCCCCAAACAAAACACCTAAGGAGTTACCCATGTACCGCATCGATCATTGGATCGACGGACACACCGTCGCTAGTACGTCAGGACGAAATGGAAACATTTTCGATCCAGCAACCGGGCAGGTACAAGGCACTGTTGCTTTTGCTGATGTCTCTGAAGTTGACAAGGCAGTCGCAAACGCCAAGGCAGCGTTGCCCGCTTGGCGCGCAACGAACTTGTCGCGTCGAGCCGAAATCATGTTCAACATGCGCGAGCTGGTGTCGGCAAATCGTAAAGAGATTGCGGCATTGCTTACCAAAGAGCACGGCAAAGTTACTGCCGACGCATTGGGCGAACTTGCCCGTGGTCTGGAGAACATTGAATACGCCTGTGGCATACCGAATCTTTTGAAGGGTGGTTATTCCGAACAAGCATCTGCTGGTGTCGATGTCTACAACATTCGTCAGCCGCTCGGCGTCGTCGCGGGCATCACGCCGTTCAATTTCCCGGCGATGGTCCCAATGTGGATGTTTGCCAACGCAGTTGCTTGCGGAAACACTTTCATTTTGAAACCATCAGAAAAAGATCCGTCGGCAGCAATGTTGATTGCTGAATTGCTGAAGCAGGCCGGACTTCCTGATGGCGTTTTCAATGTTGTGCACGGTGACAAGGTTGCCGTTGATCGTTTGCTCGACCATCCCGACATTGCAGCAGTGAGCTTTGTGGGTTCAACGCCCATCGCGCGTTACATCTACGAAACTGGCACGAAGAACGGCAAGCGCGTTCAAGCCTTGGGTGGCGCTAAGAATCACATGTTGGTTTTGCCTGATGCAGATCTCGATATGGCTGCTGACGCTTTGGTGAGTGCTGCATATGGTTCGGCTGGTGAGCGTTGCATGGCGATCTCGGTCGTCTTGGCAGTCGACACCATCGCCGACGATCTAGTGGGCAAAGTGCAAAGCCGCATCCCGAATGTTGTTGTGGGTAATGGCAATGATCCCTCAAGCGAGATGGGCCCATTGATCACTGGCGAACATCGCGACAAGGTTGCGAGCTATGTCGCTGGTGCTGCTGGCGAAGGAGCAGAGGTGGTTGTTGATGGCCGCGATGGCGCACCGACCGCAGGATTCTTCTTGAAGCCAAGTTTGATCGATCATGCCAAGCCGGGCATGAAGTGTTACGACGACGAAATTTTTGGACCGGTGCTTACCGTTGTTCGAGTGAAGTCATACGAAGAAGGTCTGCAACTCATCAACGACAATCAATTCGGAAACGGCACGGCGATCTTTACCCGTGACGGTGGTGTTGCTCGTCAATTCCAGTTTGATGTCAACGTCGGAATGGTCGGAATTAATGTGCCAATTCCTGTTCCGGTTTCGTACTACTCATTCGGTGGTTGGAAGGCCAGTTTATTCGGTGACCTGCACATGTATGGTCCAGACGGAATCCAGTTTTATACCCGAAGCAAAGTTGTCACGTCACGTTGGCCTGACCCTCGAACCAGCAAAGTCGATCTCGGCTTTCCGCAGAACAGGTAATTAACAAAATGGAAATCGGTGTCGTACTTCAAACAACTCCGCCCAGTGCGCGAGTCGTCGATCTAGCAAAAAAGGCCGAGACTTACGGCTTCACGTATGTGTGGACTTTTGACAGTCATATCTTGTGGCAAGAACCGTTTCCGATCTTTGCCCAGATTTTGGCAGAGACACGCAACGTGATTGTTGGTCCGATGGTGACCAACCCAGCAACGCGTGACTGGACCGTAACTGCAAGTTTGTTTGCAACTTTGAACGAGATGTACGGCAACCGTACAGTGATCGGCATTGGTCGAGGTGACTCGGCGGTGCGAGTGACCAATGGAAAGCCAACTACTTTGGCAACTTTGCGCGAAAGCATTCATGTCATTCGCGAACTCGCTAATGGGCGCTCGGTGAATTACAAAGATTCTGAACTTCGCTTGCCTTGGGCGGGTAAGTCACGCGCGGAAGTGTGGGTTGCTGCATATGGTCCAAAGGCTTTGGCATTAACTGGCGAAGTCGGTGACGGATTCATTTTGCAACTCGCTGATCCGAGCATCACCGAATGGACGATCAAAGCAGTTCGTGATGCGGCTGCGGCAGCAGGTCGCGACCCGAAGAGCGTCAAGATTTGTGTCGCGGCGCCGGCTTATGTCACCGATGGTACCGAAGCAGGCATGGCCCATGGGCTTGAACAGTGCCGCTGGTTTGGTGGCATGGTGGGTAACCATGTGGCTGACATTGTTGAGCGATACGGCGATTCTGCCCCGGTACCGAAAGCTCTCACCGATTACATCAAGGGTCGTCAGGGCTACGACTACAACGAACACGGCAAGGCTGGTAACAGTCACACCACTTTCGTGCCGGACGAGATCGTTGATCGCTTTTGCATCGTGGGTCCCGTTGAGGCTCATGTCAAGCGCCTCAACGAATTGCGCGACATGGGTGTCGATCAGTTCTCCGTCTATTTACAACATGATGCGAAAGACGAAACATTGCGGGCGTACGGTGAAAAGGTAATTCCAGTGATTGCCGAATATGTGAGAGCCAAATCATGACCGTCAATGTCCTGGAATTAAGAGAAATCAGCAAATCATTTCCCGGTGTGCAAGCACTGAGTAACGTGTCGCTGATTGTTCGCCCAGGAACTGTTCACGCCATTTGTGGAGAGAACGGCGCTGGAAAGTCGACGTTGATTAAAATTGCGACTGGCGCCCAAAGTGCTGACTCAGGTGTGATTCAAATCTGTGGTGATCGGATTGATCATGCAAGCCGAAGAACAGTGCAAAATTTGGGTGTTCGTGCCATTTTTCAAGAGCGCCAAATTGCTCCAGATCTTTCTGTGACGGAAAATGTCTTGCTGGATCGTTTGCCAAAACGCTTTGGTCGTGTCGATTGGAAAAATGCGAAGATCCAAGCGAGGCAACGTATGGATGCCCTTGAAATTAGTCTTGACATTGACACTCCAGTGCGAAATTTGTCAGTGGCCCAACTACAAATGATGGAGATCGCTCGAGCAGTCAGCCTTGAGGCTCGTTTGATTGTGATGGATGAGCCAACTGCTTCATTAAGCCGTCATGAACTCGAACCACTTTTCCGGGTGATTAACAAATTGCGCGATGGCGGTGTCTCGGTTCTCTTTATTAGTCACCATTTAGACGAAGTATTCGCGATTGCCGATGAGATAACCGTCATGCGAGACGGTGTTGTTATATCGCATGGAGAAATATCAGAGTTCACCCCGGCATCAATCGCTGGGTTGATGTTTGGTCGCACGGTTTTGTCGTCCCAAGCAGATCGAATGAGCCAAGGCGATTTATCTAAGCCTCGGCTTGTGATCGACAAGGTGTGTAGTGATCGCCTCAATGATGTTTCGTTGTCGGTATCTGCTGGAGAAATCGTCTCGGTCACGGGAGGTATTGGCGCTGGGGTATCAGAGTTGGCTCGTATGGCCGCTGGTGGGATGCTGAAAAGCTCTGGCGAGATTTTGGTGTATGACGATTCTCGCAAATCTCATGCGATCAGCAGTCGTCGCCAAGCCCTGAATTTGGGAGTTGCGTATCTGCCCGCAGACCGAAAGCGGAAAGGACTGTTACTCGAACGGACTCTTTCTGACAACATCGTTCTTGGACAGCAAGCGGCAGGATCAAACCCTATTTTGACTCCTCGTAAGGTCTCCGAGTCAGCTCGGGCCATAGCCCCGTCAGCAAATATCAAAGCTGCCAATGTTGATGTTGTCGTGGGCACACTTTCTGGAGGTAATCAACAGAAGGTGATGATTGGCCGCTGGATGGGTGTTAACGCGCGAATCATGATTTTTGATGAGCCAACTGCTGGTATTGACATTGCATCAAAATTTGAGATTTATAGTGAGCTTCGCCGCTTGGCTGATTCTGGAGTTGCAATTTTGATTTGCTCAACTGATTTTCAAGAGGTAGGACAAGTGTCAGATCGAGTCTTTGTGATGCGTTCTGGAAATATTGTGGGCGAGGTAGAGGGGAGCAAAGCGACCGAAGGTCGCTTGCTAGAGATGGAGATGTCAAAATGAATGTGGATAATCGATCGCCACTGAAGCAACGAATTTTGAGATCTGATGGAGCGAGGTTTATGGCTCCGTTAATCGTGGCAATCATCGCGATCTCGCTGTATACCAACGGAGAAAACGGGAATTTCCTCGGTGGCGACAACTTGAAGAACATTCTTCTTCAAGTCTCTGTCCTAGGAATCATTGCGACCGGGCAGACTCTGCTCATTGCTGCTGGTCAATTAGATCTGTCTGTGGCCACGCTTGCTGCGTTGGCAGGAGTCATCGGGGCGACAAGAATTAAGGACGGTGGGTCCGAATTATGGGCGGTCGTATTAGTTCTCTTGATTTGTGCGCTGTTTGGACTTCTGTGGGGAATCTTGGTGGCCGGGTTGAAGATTCCGCCTTTCATTCTGACTCTTGGTGGTACCAGTTTGTTCGCGTCGATTGCTTTGCGAATTTCAAAGAGCTCTCCAGTCCCAGCGAGAGAACGGTTTGAATGGTTGGGAAGGGCCAAAGTATTTGGAGTACAAACGCCGATTTGGTATTTCCTCATCGTGGTTGTGATTGCGGCCTTTGTCATGCGGTACACGCGATTTGGGCGTCACGTATACGCAACTGGTTCAAATGAGGAAGCCTCGTATCTGACTGGCATCCCGACTGCGCGGACAAAAGTTTTGTGTTTCGTTATCTCGAGCACCCTGGCTGGCTTCGCTGGGCTAGTGGCAATGGCTCGTATTTCTACTGGTGATCCACGTAATGGCTCCCAGTTGGCATTGCAGGCCATCGCGGCGGTTGTTTTGGGTGGAGGAACCCTCGCAGGCGGGCGCGGGTCACCAATTGGTACTTTTATCGGGGTAGTTCTTCTCGCAGTTGTCCAGTCGGCTTTGACTTTCAATAACGTTCAGACATTCTGGAACGATGCGGTCTTTGGATTGGTGCTCATATTTGCTGTCGTAGTGACGGCGATTGGTGATCTGCGACGCCGTCGTTTTGGGGCAAGGCCCATTTTGGCCTCGTTCATCAGAAGGAATGAGTCGGTTCAAGTGCCGAGTGAAAAGTGAGCTTTATTTAAGGTCTACGATCAACGTAGTAATGAGAAATCAAACACAGAGGGGAAAAAAAAATGACAGAAGAATTTTCACATATCGGTAGGCGTCGTTTCCTACAAGGAGCAGCAGCTGTCGCAATTGGCGGAGGCTTGATTGCAGCTTGTGGTGGCGACGACGACAAGAGCACCGACGCTGCAGGCGATTCATCAACACCTGCAGTCACCGAGGCCGGATTGATTGGGCTCACGCTCAACGGTCTGAACGACTACACCAAGGGCGTCGCGACCGGTGTGTACAAAGCACTTGAAGGAACCGGTTACTCACTTGAAGTAGTTCAGGTCAACTACGACGCAGCTCAAGAATTAGCTGCAGCCGAAGCATTCCTTGCCAAGGGCGTCGTGGGTCTCGTCATTCAGCCAAACACAGTTGAATCAGCTGGTGCCGCTGCCGAAAAGGCAGTCGCTCAGGGTGTTCCGGCTGGAAACTGCATCTGGCCAGGCGCGAGTGCTTCTGACGAATTCTTCGTCGGAGTCGCCGAGCTTGACTCGGTTCAAGGTGGCCGATTGATCGGTGAATACTTGATCGCAAATGCGACACCAGGCAAGGTCTGCGTCGTTCAAGGAGTTGTCGGTCAGGGATTCTCTGAGCGCATCGATGAAGGCCTTGACGAAGTATTGAAGGACAGTGGTTTTGAAGTTGTTGTTCGCGAACAAGGCTTCTTCGACCGCACGCAGGCTGTCGGCGTTGTCGAGAATGCTTTCACCGCTCACCCCGATTTGGGAATCATCGTGGCTTACTCGGCGTCAATGTCGAATGGTATTTCACAGTGGCTCAAAGATCAGGGCAAGGACACGGTGTTGCACATCTCGTCCGATGCTGACGAAGAAATGATTGGTTGGATGAAGACTCCTTACCAATCAGCAACTCGTTACTACTCGTCGGCACAAACCGGTTTGATTGCTGCGAATGCCGTTTTGGCATCACTTCGCGGTGAGACACCCGAATTCCGTACGGTAGTTGAACAGGTCATGGCAACCTCAGAAACGATTGATTCAATCGTCGAAGCAAATCCATACATGTTCATGGAATTCAAGGACAAAGTACAAAACATCTAATTCAGATGTTGTCAAGCATTTTGATGCGTTGGGTGCCCCAGTCAATGGCGACTGGGTCACCCACGTATTTCTGTACGTAGACCTGATTTAAGAATTTGTCAAAAAGGAAAAAAAATAAAATGGACACTGTTCCCGTCATCAATATCGCTCCATTCCTCAGTGGAACGCCCGAAGGCATTGCATCAGTTGCTAGAGAACTTGGTCGAGCCTGTGAAGAGATCGGATTTTTCCAGATCACTGGGTATGGGGTCTCCGAAGAATTCATTCAAGAGGTCTACGACATAAGTCGTAAGTTCTTCGATTTATCTGAAGAACAAAAGGCTTCTGCAGCGCAACCAGCACCAGACCAGGTTCGTGGATGGACGGCAGTAGGAAAAGAAGGCCTTTCGTATTCACTCGATGAGGCCGCCCCCGGAGATCTAAAAGAAAAAATGGACATGGGTCCATTCAACGTGGCCGACGATGAGTACCACCGAGGAGAAGCTGCTGGACCGCACTTTGCGCCGAATGTATGGCCAGAAGCGCTTCCCGAAATGCAAGCATTATGGGAACGTTATTTCGCAGAGATGAGCGAGGTATCGCGGCAAGTGATGAGGATATTTGCAGTTGCTCTGAACCTCAATATTGATTATTTCGAAGACAAAATCAATGAGCACATCAGTATGTTCCGAGCTGTGAACTACCCCGATCAGCCCACACCGCCGTTGCCAGGGCAGTTGCGTGCAGGCGCACATACGGATTATGGAAGCCTCACACTTCTCCGCCAAGAGCAGAGACCTGGCGGTTTACAAGTCATGACAAAGTCTGGTGAATGGTTCGATGTGCCTGTGATTAAAGGTGCTCTCGTTGTCAATATCGGAGATTTAATGTCCGAATGGACCAACGATCTTTGGGTTTCAACACTTCACCGTGTTGTTAACCCTCCTCGAGATGCCGCCAATGATTCTCGCCGTATTTCGTTAGTTTTCTTCCATCAACCAAACTATGACGCGATGATTTCGTGTCTACCAACTTGCTTGCAGCCCGGAGAAACTGCAAAACATGCTCCGATGTCATCTGGTGAGCATCTATTTTCAAAGTTTGTCAAGCAAGCAACTTTCGGACAAGGAATTGACAAGTGAAAGTTGGTATTTCTCTCGCGAGTTTTATCAGCGCTGATTTCGTCGGGCTATTTGATTTCTATTCAAAGACTTTTGATCTAAAAGAAGTTGAAGATTTGCGGAGCGAGATATTTCGTGGGGCAGATGCTTCTGGGGTGATCATCGGATTTTCTGCACCAGTTGTCTATGAAATGTTGAATATCCAAGAATGGGCCAACCCTCGTGGGACAACGCAGTATTTGACTTTTGAATGTGAAAGCGACCAGCACGTTGCAGACGCGACAGAACGAGCAATTGCTCATGGTGCGCGTCTTTTGCATGATCCTTATGAAACGTATTACGGCGCGTTTCAGTCGGTATTGGCTGATCCCGATGGAAATGTGTTTCGAATCAACTATTTCCGTCCTACGTGACGAAGTTGCCGTCTGCAATGTCAAAACTAATGACTCTGGAAAAAGATTAATACTCCATTCAAATTCCCACAGTCAGTCACGATCATCAGGCAATTCGCTCCTGTTGTTTTTGTGTTGTTGTGGAGTACCGGTTTCATCGTGGCGCGTTACGGAACGCGTGATGCGGGGCCGATGACATTTTTGTTTTTACGCATGATCATTGCAGCGGCGGTGTTGTGGGCGATTGCGGTTGCGACGAATGCTCCGTCGATATCGCGAGTTCAGGTGAAATGGGCGGCCCTCACTGGATTGGGTATGCACGCCATTTATTTGGGTGGAGTCTTTATCGCCGCTGACTTGGGTCTGCCCTCTGGATTATCGGCGTTGATCGCAGGGTTGCATCCGGTGGTGACATCAGTTGGTGCATTGTTATTGCTCAGTGAGAAGTTGCAGCCCCGCCAATGGATTGGTGTTGGGTGCGGACTTGGCGGTGTGGTTGCAGTCGTTGTCGATCGGCTCAATGCTGGAGTGAGCGGAATTACTGCCGGGGCAGTTGTGGCGATGGTGGTGTCGGTGTTTGGAATGTCGGCAGGAACCTTGTTGCAACGTTCTCGAGGTGGGACTATGCCGTTGTTGCGGGGAACAGCAGTGCAGTATGCGATTTCGGCGGTGGTGCTCGGGGTGGGGTCGGTCTCGGTTGAACATTTTGAGGTTCAGTGGACGGCGCGTTTTTGGTGGTCGTTGATGTGGGCCGTTGTGGTGTTGTCGATTGCAGCGGTGTTGATCATGCTGTGGTTGCTGCAACGTCAAGCGGCGGTCAAGGTGAGCAGTCTGTTCTTCTTGACGCCTGCGCTGAGCACGATTGAAGGTGCGGCGTTGTTTGGCGAAAGTTTGGGCATGTTGGCGGTGGCGGGACTAGCTGTCGCCCTCGTCGGCGTCGCCCTCACGACCCGCACCAATTGAGCCACTCTGTACAAATAAGCGCGCTGAGCGCGCATATTTGTACAGAGTGGCTCAAAAGTTCCAAAAAATGGGGGGGGGGTTACTTCCCGGTGTAGTGGGCGTCGGCGAG
>CALEHE010000129.1 GCA_937876415.1 uncultured Actinomycetes bacterium | reverse complement strand
TGCACAAAAGTTACTAACCATCCATCATCTTCGTCGGTGCTACCTGGTCGAGCGATAAACACTGGCTCACCTGCTGCTCGCGAAACGCCATGATCAAATACCTTGCGCTCACCAGTGACAAGATCATGCTTCACAGTGGGCCAATGCATCGAGCCAGTGTCGATCTGAGCGCAATAGCCATAGCGATACATTTGCCCGGTCAGTGATCCGCGATGTCGCGGGAATTCATTAGCAGATGTATCAATTGTGGTGACCGACACCCGCTTGGTAATGGGATCTATCTCCCAACGCATGAGCCGCGGCAATGCGTCGCCGAATGGACCGAGCAAATCATCACGCATCATGAGGTCGTAGAAACTCACATCGAGCACAACCTTGCCATCAGGCGTGTCGTACGCGTTCATCGGGTGGAACACATAACCCACGGGCACGTCAATCCATACTATGTCCGCCGCGGTTCCTTCGCGCGGCATCAGTCCCACACGATTGCCATACTCGGCGTTCCATCTGAATGGGAACCGACCAGCAAACGCGAGGTCGAAATCAACCAATACTGGTTGATCGTAGACGACGACAAAACGATCAGTGATCGACATGTCATGCACCATTGACATGCCCGGCAAAGGAATGTCCACCGTGCGATTCACACGCCCGTCTTTACCAACGCGCACGTACTGCACATGATCCATCCACTCGGCCCACGCGTAAACGATCGCGTGCATCTCACCGGTCACGGGATCAATTTTTGGATGCGCAGTAAATGCACCGGGCAAGGTTCCAAAAAAGTCGTTACGTCCGACAGTCTCAAGCTCTTCAGTCAATTCCACTGGACAACCACCAGCTTCAACCATCGCCCATGTGGTGCCAGCAAAAGATCCGACGTTGGTGTTAGGACCAAACGAAGAGTTATTCCAATTACGTCCCGAGATATCGGGTAACCCTCGCACTGCATTCACCGCGGTAGATCCGACATATCGATTGCGATACCACTCAGCGCGCCCTTCTCGTAAGCGAATCCCGTGCACCATTCCGTCACCCATAAACCAGTGATGAGTCGCTGGATCAACGTCCACCATGGGATTGGGTCCATTGCGCAAATAGCGACCATTCAATTCAGTGGGCAGTTCGCCAATGATTTGTAAGTCAAAAGCAGTTACCTCTTCAGATACGGGTGCGTAGTTGCCCGAGAGGTAACGGTTGTGGGCGACAGCATCAGATATCGAAGTCATAGCTGATGTTTAATCCGCCTACTAGACAGCGTCAAGTAACTTGTTCAGAAAAACACAAAGCCCCACCGTAGTGGGGCTTTTGGTGGGCATGACGGGACTCGAACCCGGGACCTCTACCATGTCAAGGTAGCGCTCTAACCAACTGAGCTACACGCCCAAAAGCAGGACTACCTTACCGCCAATACGGCGACGTCGCCCACCTCACGGTCGCCATATTTGACGAGCGCTATCGCAACCGCAGGGCTACTTCATTGGCCATCAGTCGACCCGCCCGAGTCAACGTGACTTGCCCGTTGTCGACCCGCACCAATTCGCTCATCAGTTCAAGATCGCTCACACTAAATGAATCAACGGGCACTCCTTCGCGCATCCGTAAAGCCAATTGCAATCCTTCAATGCGTTGAGCATCAACATCAAGCTCTTCGCTTGACGACTCGGCGCTTTGCCCCGAATCAATCAATTCAATAAAGCGATCGGGTGTACGCACGTTCCAAGAGCGTCGCCCAGCATGGTGGGCGTGCGCAGCACTTCCAAAGCCGGCGTAGTTGCCTTGAAACCAATACAAACGATTGTGTTGGCACTCACGTCCTACCTGCGACCAGTTCGAAACTTCGTAATTCTCCATACCGGCGGCCGTCAACAAATCATCAACGACTTCGTACATCTCTGCTTGAACATCGTCATCGGGATGTCGACTGGGATCGTCGGCAAGTGGCGTTCCACCTTCGACAGTGAGGCCGTAAGCCGATACATGCGTGGGTTCGAGATCGATAATCGACGCCACAGTTGCGGCCCAATCCTTCACTGATTCACCATGGACACCATAAATAATGTCGAGATTGATGTCGGCAAAACCAATTTGACGCGCTAACTCAACAGACCGTTGAACATTTTCCGGATCATGAGTTCGCCCAAGTGATCGCAAAACATGACGTTGCATCGACTGCACGCCAAAACTCAATCGATTCACTCCGCCATCGCGAAAAACCCGCAGCATGTCACTTGTGATGTCATCGGGGTTGCACTCAATCGTCACTTCGGCATCGCCCGTCGTCGGGATACCTTGAAGAACCTTCATCAATAATTCGGGAGGAACACGCGTCGGCGTTCCTCCACCGACGAAAATTGATGTTGCGGTCGGCATACCTGATTCCACCGCTCGTGAAATTTCGGTCGACAGCGAGTCAAGGTATTTCTCGATGATGTGATCACGATCAGTAAACGTGGCAAAGGCGCAATAGTCACATCGATGACGACAAAACGGAATATGCACGTAAGCGCCGTAACCCGGATTTTCCGCCGTTGCCCGCATTAACTACTCGTCGCTGGCTTAAAAAGGATGCCCAGTTCTTCAAGATGACCGCGCACATCGTCAATTGCCACATCAAGCATGACGGCAATCGCGCGCACATCATCGGCCCGAACCGTGAGCACCTTGCCGTTGAAGTCGCCGCGCTGAACTTGAATCATTGTCAGGTACCGCGACAGCGTGGCGAAACTCGGCCCATCAATCGCAGCCAACTTCACCAAGTCGATAGCCAACTTCTTAGAGTCTGAGACTGATCGCCCATCGGCTGGTTGCACGGCTCTCGGCAATAGTTGCTCAATCGGCACGTCATAAAAATCTGCAAGTCGCCGCAGACGAGGCAACGAAATTGACCGCTCCCCCCGCTCGTAAGCGCCAAGGACGGACGCCTTAAATTCATCCTGTGAATTTGACTCAACTTCTTGCAAAGACAATTTCTTCTGACGCCGTATTGAACGAAGTCGATCGCCAACACGAACGTTGTAGGCCAGCGACTCTGCATCATTTTCGTCAATATCAGATGAACGACCAGACTTCTTTGAGACGACTGCCTTCTTAACCATGTTGTGATCTTAAGTAAGTCAACATGACTCCAGCAGCGACTGCTGCAGTTTCAGCCCGCAAGATTCCGCCAGGTAAAGAAACACGACGAGTCATCAGATCCATTTCCTGATGTGTAAAGCCACCCTCTGGACCAATCACAATTGTTGACAGGCCCGCGTCAGGGGCCTCACCTTCAGGGTCGGCGACAGCAAGATGTGGTCCGTAGGTCTCCACAAGGTTCTCAATTGACGGACACACATCATGAATCGTCGGTATGAAAACTGAACGACTTTGCATGGCAGCCTCACGGGCAATCTTTTGCCAGCGCACTTGATTCTTGGCACCCTTGTCGCTATCCCAACGAACAATGGAACGCTCGGTAATGATCGGAACAATGTGATCAATCCCTAGTTCAGTTAATTTCTGAATCACTAAATCGGGTTTATCGCTTTTGGTCACCGAAAACGCGACCGTCAATGCGCGTGGGTTGACCTCAGTCTGCACCGTTGAATCATCAGTGGATAGCACTGCCGACATCGCGTAGTGACAGATGCGCCAAGAGCCGCAGCCATCACTGACCGAAACCTCTTCACCACTTCGTAGACGCAGCACCTTGGCCAAGTGATGAAAATCATCATCGTTCAAAACCGGTGCGTTGATGTCAATCACAAACGCGTGAGCCGCGGCACGACGCCGCTCGATCATGAGAATGCCGACTTGATTCGTGAGAAGAAACCTTTGTCTGCTGGCGCAACATCTTCGCCACGCTTTTCGGCAAATGTCCGCAGCAGTTCTGATTCGTCATCAGACAGTCTGGTCGGTACGACCACTTTGACTACTGCGATCAAATCGCCTCGACCAGTTGACTGCAATCGAGGCACACCCCGCTTCTTGAGCACGAACTGTTTACCAGGTTGTGTTCCGGCCGGAATCAACAAAGTTTCTTCGCCATCAAGAGTTTCAAGTTCTAGTGAAACGCCCAATGTTGCTTGGGCAATGGAGATTTCGACTTCTGTTACAAGGTTGATGCCATCGCGTTCGTACATCGCGTGTGGCTTCACCCGCAAGTGCACAAACAAATCTCCGGCTGAACCACCTCGTTGACCAACTGCACCACGACCCGTTAAGCGCAACGTCGAACCAGTATCAACACCGGCGGGAACATCAACTTGGAAAGTCTTTTCAGTGATTACTCGACCTTCACCACTACATGTAGCGCAAGGAGTTGCAATGATTTGACCAAAGCCACGGCAGCGCTGACAGGCCTGCATTGAAACCATCTGCCCGAGCAAGCTTTGACGTATGCGCTGAACTTGACCGACCCCGTTACATTCCGAACATTTCACTGGCTGCGTTCCAGAACCTGCGCCCGAACCCGAACAGTCATCGCACACCAGAGCCGTGCGCACACTCACCGGAACATTGGCACCGAAAACCGCTTGTTCGAATGAAAGGTCGGCAACGACTTCAAGATCTTGCCCGCGCGGCGGACCTGCCGGACCACGCTGTTGACCAAATGGACTACCACCGAAAAATGATTCGAAGATATCGCCGAGCCCTCCACCGCCGCCAAAGAAATCTCCGCCCCCGCCTCCACCACCGGACACTCCGGCTTCACCGAAACGGTCGTAACGAGCCCGTGAATCGGTATCGGACAAAACTTCATAGGCCTGGGCAACTTGTTTGAACTTTTCTTCAGCACTGGCATCACCGGGATTGGCATCGGGGTGATATTGCCGAGCCTTCACTCGATACGCCTTCTTGATTTCGTCGGCTGAGGCATCTCGCCGTACATCGAGGAGTTCGTAATAGTCAGCCATAATCGTCGCAATTCTACAAAGGTTATTTTTCGATCACGACTGCTTAGCTCTCGCCGAGTCGTCGACCCAATCGATCTGAAACAACCTCAACGGTCGCAAGTGCTTGCGGATAGTCCATCCGGGTTGGTCCGAGTACCCCGATTGTTCCGAGTTGCTCACCGTCAACCACTACGGGAGCCACCACGACCGAGCAACTCGCCAGTGGTTCAATGCCATGTTCAGCACCAATCGACACACTCAGACCTCGGTCAAGGATGTCTCGCACCAAGGTCACGACCAAGTACTGTTGCTCTAACGTTTGCAAAACCTGTCGGACCACATCGACAGCATCAAAGGCAGAAGCCATCGATGACGCTCCACCGACAAACACCGAGTCGTCCGAACCAACATGACGAAGTGCCGCCGAAGCCTTCTCACAAATTGCGTCAACTCCGACATCACCGCTCTGCGGGATATTGCGTGCATCAACAATCCCATGACCGATGAGGTGACGTTGCATGTGCGCAGTCGCAGCCCCAAGGCGAGTCTCAGAGACTTCGGCATCAAATTCGAGGTGTTCGCTTTCAACCGAACCATTTGACATCACCGCGACCACCATGGCCTGACGTGCCGAAAGTCCAACGATTTGCACGGCCCGAATTTCAGCGCGTTCAACTTTGGGGCCGAGTACCACCGAGGCATAATTTGTGAGACCCGCAACCAAGTGGGACGTGCGGGCCAGAAGTTCTTCCATACGGCCATGAGCGCCGTCAAAGAAATCTCGCACCTGACTGACTTTGACATCATCAAGTCGGCCGGGCTGACTGAGATGGTCGACGAAAAATCGGTAACCCTTATCGGTCGGAATTCGACCAGCCGACGTGTGGGGCTGCGCTAAGAAACCTTCTTGTTCAAGAACAGCCATCTCGTTGCGGACTGTGGCCGAAGAGACATTGATATCAGGCGCGGTCGCAATATGGGTTGAGCCAACGGGCTGGCCGGTGCCGATATATTCCTGCACCACAGCTCGCAGAATTGCGGTCTTTCGATCGTCCAACATGACATGATCAATCTAGCGCACTGCCCTGACGTCTCAAGTCCCTTCGGCACCCATCGCCTTATAACGCGCGAGCGCTTCGTCACGCTCAGCAGAATGATCAACAATCGGGGCGACGTACCCGATAGGTACACCAGCACCTTTGCGTTTTGTGTCATGGGGAGCGTGGATCAATGAAGCGGGTAAGGACTCGAGCTCTGGGACAAACCGACGTACATAGTCACCAGACGGGTCATAGCGCTCACCCTGCAGCATCGGATTAAACACCCGAAAATACGGCGCCGCATCTGTTCCGGTGCCAGCGGTCCACTGCCAGCCGTGTGAATTACTGGCGATATCACCGTCAACGAGATGCTTCATGAAAAACTTGGCACCCCATTGCCACGGCAGGTGCAGATCCTTGACTAAAAAACTGGCAACGATCATGCGCACCCGATTGTGCATCCAACCTGTTTGCACCAATTCGCGCATGCCCGCATCAACGATCGGGTAACCCGTTTCGCCACGGCACCACGCGGCAAATCGTTCTTCAGCAATCGGACCTTCGTCGTGCACAAGGCCATCCAGTTTGCGATTGAGATTCTTCCAACCTGTATCAGGGAAACGGAACATCACGTCGGCGTAGAAATCGCGCCAAGCCAACTCATTACGGAACACATTGTGCGATGGCCCCGGAACGAGATCGGCCAACAATTGCCGAGGATGGACAATCCCCCAACGTAACGCTGCCGACAAACGACTTGAGCCATTCACCGACGGATCATTGCGGCGATCGGCGTAGCCATCAAGACCATCAACACCGCGCAAGCGATACTCGTTCCATTGATCATGAACTTCTTCTTCATTGCATGGCGGCAATGCGAATTCAATGTCTGGTCGTACTGGCGGACCTTCGCACGGAACTGTTGGTGCTCCATGCCATTGGGGGTTTTTCGGCGCATCAAGAGGCGCCGACCAACCATTCGATAACCAACGCTTTGAATACGGCGTGTACACCGAGTACGACAAACCATCGTCTTTGGTCACCACACCTGGGTCAACTGCATACGGCGATCCCACACCGTGCAGTCGCTTACCAAGATCTTTGAGACGCTGACCCACCTCAGCATCGCGTCGGCGACCATACGGAGCGAAGTCACGCGCCACGTAGACATCATCTGCCCCCACCTCATTGGCCAGTGCCACAATCACGTCGACAGGATCGCCATGGCGATACACCAACGCCCGACCCATCGAGTTGTCAAGCGCGTTCAAGGCGTCGCACATGTACGCCACTCGTGGAGCGCCAGAATTCTTGAGCAAGTTCGGGTCAACGACAAAAACCGGAACAACATCGGTGTGTTCGGCCAATGCACGCAGCAATGCCGGATTGTCGGTCAGTCGTAAATCACGACGAAACCACATAATCGCACGAGACATAATGAACCCTTACAGATCGGGGAAGCGCAAACGAATTGCGTTTCCGTGCGCCGGGAAACCTTCAATATCGGCAAGAGCTAACACCGTTGGAGCCAAACGACGTAATGCCGCATTGTCAGCGCGAGCGATTGCGGTTCGCTTCAGGAATGCGTCAACTGTGACTCCGCTCGTGACTCGCGCGTACCCATTAGTTGGCAATGACGCTGGTGGACCCAAAACGAAGTTGCCCGCCGAAAACGGTGTGTCTTGACCGATCAGAATTTCGCCAGCATGCACGAGCATCTCGATCACCGACTCTTCAATTTCAGACCGCACAACTAATTGCAAGTGTTCTGGCGCAAATTCATTAGCGACGAGCGCAGCCTCGGTCATATCTTTCACCAGCACGCAGCCACCGTTAATGCCAAGAGATGAGGCAGCAGCTTCGGCTCGCACCTCAGGCAACACCGCTATCTGCTTCACCAATTCAACTTCGGTTGCGGCTGCCAACGAGGCACTTGTCGTAATCAACAAGGTGCAACTATCGGTGCCGTGCTCGGCTTCAATCAACAAGTCGGCAGCTAAACGAACTGGGTCGGCTGAATCGTCGGTGATGACAACACTTTCGGTTGGCCCAAGCGCCATTTGTGTCGCGGTTCCGTAGCGCTGCACCTCAAGTTGCGCAACGGTGACCGGCAACGAACCCGGGCCCATCAGTTTGACCACTCGCGGAATTGATTTGGTTCCAAAGGCCAGCGCAGCAACGCCGGCGGGACCATTCACCCGAAAGATTTCTCGCAAACCAAGTTCGCGAGCCACGGTGATGACCACTGGGTCGACCGCACCATTGGCGCCGGGCTTTGGTGGCACGACTACTGCAATGTTCTTCACGCCAGCCACAACTGCTGGCGTGCCGAGTTGCGCAAGAACACTTGGGTAACTGGCTTTGCCGCTTGGGCAGAACAAACCGGCCGAAGAAATTGCGCTCACGCGCTCGCCCACCATCAACCCAGGATCGCTTTCAAATTGCCAATTGCCAAGATGGGTCATCAGCTGTTCATTGAACCGACGAATGTGGTCAACCATGTCAGCGATCGCAACGCGTAGCGCAGGATCAACTTTGCTGGGGGCCGATTCCCATTCATCATCGCTCACGCGTAGTCCCGAAGGCTCCACAGAGACCTTGTCGAACTTGGCGAGTGCATCACATACCGCGGCATCGCCCCGCTCACGAACGTCGAGAACCAAAGCTGAAATCTGCTCGCGCAGTTCGGTGGTGATGACCTTGTTCAGATCACGATCGACTAATGCCGAACGTTGAGCCGCATCAAGTTGCGACCATGTCAATTGACGAAGTACCGAAGAACGCGACATCGCTACTCAGGGTACTAGGGCTTTTGAATTTGGCGAAGTTGTTTTTAAGAAGTACACGACAATCACCAAAATCAGTAGCGATAACAGGCTTCCATAGGCAAGCGACCATTCGGGACCCGCCCAATCGGCAATGAGTCCGGTCACTGGCCCACCGATGGGCGTTGAACCCAAAAACGCCACCGCCGACAACGCCAACAATCGTCCCCGCATATCGGCTGGACTCTGTTGCTGAACGAGACCGTTGAACGATGACAAGAAGATTGCTCCCCCAATACCCAACGGAATTGCCCCCACGAATGCCAACCAACCCGAGGGCGCCCACGCCACCATTGGTCCAGATACTCCCAGAATGAGCACGCTCCCAAAGAACAACTTTAGTGATGCTTCTTTTCGCGACGCCGAGTACAGCGATCCGGCAACACTGCCAACACTGAGCACTGATAGCACCCAACCAAACCAACGATCATCGCCCCAACGGACCGCACTCAACTTGGGCAACGACACCGAATAATTGAATGCAAAGGTGCTCACCACCACCAACACGATGTGCAATGACAGCAACTGGCGATTGCCACTCACAAAACGCAATGCATCGCGAACAGGTGTGCCACCTCGCGCAGCCTTAGGCGAACTGAACATCATGTTGCGATTGATCATCATCAACGATGCCAGCACAGCCACGAACGAGATGCCGTTAATCGTAAACAACCACGCAGTACCTAACGGACCAACCAATGCTGCCGCTAACGCTGGCCCAAAAATACGCGAACCGGTCATCACCGCGGTGTTCAACGCCATCGCGTTGCTGATGTCGTCGGGTGGAACTAGTTCGACAACTAAACCGCGCCGTGCGGGGTTATCAAAGGCATTTGCAAAGCCAAGCAATAACGACAACGCATAAACAACTGGCACCGTGACCAAGCCGGCGAAATCTAAAATGCCCAACAGCAAGGCTTGCGCCGTCATCAATGATTGCGTCAGTAAACACATCCGCCGCTTATCGCGCCGATCAGCAACAGCACCGGCCCATGCACCAAAAATGAGCATCGGCAAAAACTGCATGGCAACCGTGATTCCGAGGTCGGTCGCTTTACCCGTGAGGCGATACACCAAGATCGACATTGCAGTTGACTGCAACCACGACCCAACATTTGACAAAAGTAACCCACCAAAGAAAAGACGGGCGTTGCGGTTCTGTAACGAACGAAAAGTTTGCGACGAACCCATTGGGTTCAGTCGTCCAGTTTTAAGGCCGAGATAAAAACGTCACCAGGCACTTCAACGCGCCCGATCGCCTTCATCTTCTTCTTGCCTTCCTTTTGCTTTTCGAGCAACTTGCGCTTACGCGTAATGTCACCGCCGTAGCACTTTGCCAACACATCTTTACGCTTGGCTTTTACGGTTTCGCGAGCAATCACCTTGCCGCCGATGGCCGCCTGAATCGGCACATCAAACATCTGGCGCGGAATCAGTGTCTTCAATTTTTCGCACATGCGCATGCCGTAGGTGAACGACTTATCGCGATGCACGATCATTGAGAAGGCGTCAGCAACGATGCCGTTCAGCACGATGTCAACCTTCACCAGATTGCTGCGCTGGTAACCATCAAGTTCGTAGTCAAGACTGGCGTAACCCTGTGAGCGGCTCTTCATCTGGTCAAAGAAGTCAACAACCACTTCTGCTAACGGAATCTTGTAATGAAGCTCAACACGTTCAGGCGACAAGTACTCAATCTTTGACATATCACCACGACGCGACTGGCACAGTTCCATCAAGGTTCCGGTGTAATCCTTTGGAGTAATAATGCTCACGCGAAAATACGGCTCTTCGATGTAATCAATATTCTGCGGTGGCGGAAGATCGGCCGGGTTGTCAACGACTTCAACTTCGCCGTTGGTTTTCATCACGCGATATTCGACGCTCGGAGCAGTCGCGATGAGTGACAAACCAAATTCACGTTCGAGACGTTCTTTCACGATCTCCATGTGCAACAAACCAAGGAATCCACACCGGAAACCAAAACCAAGCGCACCCGATGATTCAGGTTCGTAAGTTACGCTGGCGTCATTGAGTTTGAGTTTTTGCAGACTCTCGCGCAGGTTTTCAAATTCATCGCCATCGATTGGGTACAGACCACAAAAGACCATGGGCTTCGGATCGCGATAGCC
>CALEHE010000128.1 GCA_937876415.1 uncultured Actinomycetes bacterium | reverse complement strand
ACCCGCGAAGTTTGTCATTGAGAATGCCTGTGAAGACAATGTCAATCATCGCGATTCCGGGTTGGACCTCTTCGATCAGTCCGATGAAAAGTCGCTCTGATTCGATGTCAAGACTGAACGGAGCAGGTTGGCCGTCGACGAATACGGATGTGATGTCAAGTTCGATTGCGTTCAGAACGATGAGTCGCGTCGCTGCCAGAACCTGGGCAGTGATGACAGCTTGGCCGGCAAATGTCGAATCAGCCAGATGGGGTTCGAGCGTGAGGTCGTAGCGGGTGGGAAGTACGTGGCGGGGGAGGCGATATGGGTCAAGGTGCGAGCGGTCGAGAGGCGATTGAATTTGGGATGATGTCACGTCCGAAGCGTACTGTGCGACAGTTCGTGGTCGCCACGCCCGTCATCTAGTTTCACCATTGGGAAGTCTGTTCAGATGCTCTCAAGGGACTAGCGTTACAACTCGTGTCTACACAGCCAAATTCAGAGCCAATATATGACGTTGTAGGAATTGGCAACGCGTTAGTGGATGTCATCGCGCATGCTGATGACAACTTCATTCACGAGCAGGCCCTGGTGAAAGGTTCGATGACGCTTGTCGACACCGATCGGGCGCTGCTTTTGTATAGGGCACTTGGAACCGCTGTAGAAATGAGCGGTGGATCGGCCGCCAACACGGTGTGTGGAGTCGCAAGTTTCGGTGGCAGGGCTGCGTATATCGGCAAGGTGAGTCACGACGATCTCGGCGAAGTATTTGGTCATGACTTGTTGGCGGTTGGTGTTCACTTCAGCCCCGGACACCATCTAGATGGAATCCCGACGGGACGTTGCATCATCGTCGTCACCCCAGATGCACAACGCACGATGAATACATTCTTGGGAGTTTCGTCGTTTATGGAACCCAAAGATGTAGATGTATCGGTTGTGGCTTCCGGAAAAGTTCTGTACATGGAGGGCTACCTATTTGATCGTGATGATGCAAAGGCGGCTTTTCGTCGAGCAGCACGGGCAGCACATGAAGCGGGCCGAGAAGTTTCGTTGAGTTTGTCAGACAGCTTTTGCGTTGATCGCCATCGTGAAGACTTCCGAGCCCTTGTCGCTGACGAAGTTGACATCTTGTTCGGTAATGAAGACGAGCTTTTATCGCTCTATCAACTCGATACCTTTGAAGCGGCAGTGGCTGCCATTCGTCAAGACAGTTCCTTAGCGGTAATTACGCGCGGTCCTCGTGGGGCTTCAATCATTACGCGTGAGGAGAT
>CALEHE010000127.1 GCA_937876415.1 uncultured Actinomycetes bacterium | reverse complement strand
ACAATCGTTTTACCGGCGCCGACGTCACCTTGAAGTAAGCGATGCATCGGGTGTGGGCTAGCGAGGTCGGCCTCAATTTCGGCGATGACTCGATGCTGCGCTTGGGTCAATTCATACGGCAGGTGTTGATAGAAGCGTGCAACAAGTTGTCCATTGACTTTGTGTTGAATTCCGATGGAGTCACGTTCGATCAAACGCTTACGCATCACCAAGACCAATTGCACGCGGAGCAACTCATCAAATGCCAAACGTCGGCGCGCCATTTCTTTCTCGGCAAAAGTCTCCGGGACATGGATGCCGAATAAGGCGTCTTGACGATCCATCAATTTGTATTTCTTGCGCATGGCCTTTGGCAGCGGATCACTGATTCCGCGAGCTCGACACCGATTCAGGGTTTCATCAATCGATTTCAGTACTACCCATGAAGGCAAATCGATCTTTTCACTTTGCGGATACACCGCAACGATAGGGCGAGGGCGTTCATCGGGATCACCCAACACATCCACTGTGGGGTTGGCCATTTGTTTTGTGCCATTAAACGAACCGAGTCGCCCGAATACCGCGACATACGAGCCAACCTTCAGTTGTCGCTCGCGCCATGGTTGATTAAAAAACACAATCGACAATCGACCACTGCCGTCGGCAATTGTTGCGGTGACACGCGACGGGCCACGCCGAGCTCCCTTGGGTGGACTCGAAACCGAACGCACTTCACCGATTACCAACGAATCCGTGCCTTCAACTGCACTCGCAATTGTTGCTTCTTTCGTGCGATCAATCCAACGACGTGGATAATGAGTGAGCAGGTCGAGCAAGTTTTCAACACCGAACTTGGCGAAGCTTTCAGATCGCTTTCCCGCACCCACAGATTTGAGTCGCGTCATCGGCATACGCGACAACTCAGAAAATGAAATTGGGCCGGTGGGAGCGGATTCAGTCACTCGTCACCGCGTCATTCGACGCCGAAGAGATATGGATACAGAGGCTGTCCACCTTTGTAGCACTCAATCTGTACGTCGGGACGTTCTGTTTCTAGCCAAGTTCGCAACGCTGCGGTTGTTGAAGCTGGCGCATCCGTTCCTTCGATGATTGTGACAATTTCACGACCGTCGGTGACGAGATGTTGCAACAACGAAATTGATGCCCCTTCAAGCGTTCCGTTGACTGTCACGATGCCGTCTCCGCGAACCAAACCAATCCAGTCACCTACGGTGATCGGACCGGCGTCACTATTGGTGTCGCGAATTGACTGAGTAACTTCGCCAGTCACCATTGCTTCGGTGGCTTCTGCCATTTCGGCAAGGTTCTCATCGACGCTGGCTTCAGGGTCATACACGACAAGAGCAGCAAGGGCTTCAGGCATTGACTTAGTGAGTACAACGCGTACTTCTTTTGTAGTGAGTGCGTTGAGTTGTTCAGCAACTGGGATGATGTTCTTATTGTTGGGCAACAAAATGACTTGCTGCGCATTGACATGTTCAACAGCGTCAAGCAATTCGGCAGTGGACGGATTGAGCGTTTGTCCGCCCGTCACAACCCCCTGCACTCCGAGTTGCGCGAAGAGTTCTTCGAGACCGCTACCGCTACACACGGCAACAACGGCCGTCGTCACTGCTGGCAAACCAGCGGCGGCACGTTGCGCATCGTGCACGGCATGCCGCTCAGCAACTTCTTCAAAAAGATCGGTGACACGAATTTGTTTCGGGCGACCACCAAGATCGATCGCTACTTCTATCGCCGCACCAATGTCATTGGTGTGCACATGACAGTTCCAAATGCCGTCGCCGCCCACGACAACAATGGAGTCGCCGATTTCGCCCCAATCATTTTTGAACTGATCAATTTTGCCGTCTTCGAGATGCAAGAAATACATCACCTCATAACGCAGGTCGGCAACTGATACTTCTCTGTGCGAATCAGGCGCAGTCATTGACATCATCGCTGGCAATGGCTCGTCCATGGAATCGCCGCCAATTGAGTCTTCGGGCAGTGGCATCGGGTCACCGTCAACCACGTTGAGCGCGGCATCAAGTAACAACATGAAACCCGCTCCGCCGGCATCAACGACACCAGCATCCTTCAATACGGGTAACAAGTCAGGCGTGCGATCAAGCGATAGTCGGCCAGCATCGCGTGCGGCACGCAATGTGGTACCGAGCGATGCACCCGAAGCCGCCGAAGCTTTGGCAGCCTCACTTGCTTCGCGAACCACTGTCAAGATGGTGCCTTCGATCGGCTTGAGCACTGCTTGATACGCCGAGGCCGATGCCGCGCTGAGAGCTTCGGCGAACTCGGTCGCCGTACTACCCGCCTTGGCTGAGAGCTTGCCCGATAGTCCGCGCAAGATCTGCGACAAGATGACACCCGAATTTCCGCGGGCCCCCATGAGGGATCCATGCGAAATGGCCTGGCAAGTTGGTTCGATGCCGGGTCCGGCCTGGTCGAGTTCGGCCACTACTGCATCAAGGGTGCGGGCCATATTGGTTCCGGTGTCCCCGTCAGGCACCGGATACACGTTCAGGCGATTAATGCGGGGGGCATGGGCCTTTACCGCATCCCGGAAAGAAATCACCGTACGACGAAGCCGATCGGCATCGAAATGTTCGGCTGAGCCCTCGGGGCTGAGAACAGGTGGGTTCACCTGACCGATGGTAGTGGTCAGGGGCGTCCCTGATGTGACTGATGGAGTCCGAAAATCCTGTCCTGGATCTTGAATTGTGCTTGGGGGTCGGTCGAATCCGCTGGTAGCGTTCGGGGTTCGAGATCGTACTTGAGTCTCCACAGAGGCAAATTCAAGTGACAAACAAAATCAAGTGAAGAGAAAGAACGTGTCATGGCAGCAGTATGTGAAGTCTGCAAGAAGCACCCATCTTGGGGTATGTCAGTGTCGCACTCCCATGTGCGTACCAAGCGTCGCTGGAGTCCAAACATTCAGCGCGTCCGCGCCATGATCAACGGAACCCCCAAGCGTCTCTATGTGTGCACCAGCTGCATCCGTGCTGGCAAGGTCACCAAGGTCAGCCGCGGCACTGCCGCATCGGATAAGTGAACGACCTCCGCTCATGCAAGGTGTGATCAAAGCCTTCGACCCCACTACGGGCACCGGCCTGATCCTGCGTGATACCGATCTCAGCGAACACGAACTGGCCGCGGATGCCCTTGAGGGCAGCATCTTTCGCATGCTTCGTCCCGGACAGCGAATCGTGTTTGATCTCACAGCAGATGGATTAGCAACTCGCTTACGTCTCGGTTCAGAAGTTGATATGGGAACACCCGGTTTCTAACCGGGTGTTTTTGCATTACCCCTTCCTTTTGTAATAAGCCTGTCCTTAAGAATTCGTTAACCCCAATAACAATCCCCCTATCCAAGGCGTGTGACCGCCGAAGGAGCACATCATGAGCGGTTCAAGCAATAACGAACGTCTGAAGAAGTGGGTCGCCGAGTGGGCCGCAATCATGCAGCCAAACGACATCTACTGGTGTGACGGTTCGGCCGAAGAGTACGAACGCTTGTGCCAGCAACTCGTTGATAGCGGTACCTTCACCAAACTCGATGAGGCCAAGCGCCCCAACAGTTATTGGGCTCACAGCGATCCGGGCGACGTGGCTCGTGTTGAAGATCGAACCTTTATTTGTTCAGCGAAAAAAGAAGATGCTGGCCCCAACAACAACTGGCGCGAAGCAGCCGACATGCGAGCCGAAATGAAGACGCTCTACGCGGGTTGTATGAAGGGTCGCACGATGTATGTCGTCCCTTTCAGTATGGGACCCCTCGGTTCGCCGATTGCGCACATTGGTGTGCAGCTCACCGACTCGGCATATGTTGCCGTGAGCATGCGCATCATGACCCGGATGGGCCAAGGTGCACTTGATGTTCTGGGCAACAGCGATTGGGTGCCGTGCTTACACTCAGTTGGTGCACCTTTAGCTGCTGGCGAGAAGTCATCAGCATGGCCGTGTAACCCCGATAACAAATACATCGTGCACTTCCCCGAGACCCGCGAGATCTGGTCATTCGGTTCGGGCTACGGCGGAAACGCTTTGCTAGGCAAAAAATGTTTCGCTCTGCGCATCGCTTCAGTGATGGCCCGCGATGACGGTTGGTTGGCCGAGCACATGCTCATTCTCAAGCTCACCAATCCGGCCGGCGAAGCCAAGTACATCGCTGCGGCATTCCCGTCGGCTTGTGGCAAGACCAACCTTGCAATGTTGGTTCCAACGATTCCGGGTTGGAAAGCCGAAACCATTGGTGACGACATTTGCTGGATGAAGTTTGGTCCTGACGGCCGCTTGTACGCAATCAACCCCGAAGCCGGATTCTTTGGTGTGGCTCCCGGAACTGGTTACGACACCAACGCCAACGCCATGCACACGTTGTGGGGCAACAGCATTTTCACGAACACTGCACTGACTTCAGATGGCGATGTGTGGTGGGAAGGAATGTCAGACGACGCTCCGGCTCGCGCCACCGACTGGAAGGGCAACGCCTGGACTCCCGAGACCGAGACTCCGGCTGCTCACCCCAACGCTCGATTCACCGCACCCGCATCGCAGTGCCCATCGGCTGCTCCCGAATGGCAAGACCCCGCAGGTGTGCCGATCTCGGCAATCTTGTTCGGTGGACGTCGTCGTACGACCGTTCCGTTGGTGACTCAGGCGTTCAACTGGGAACACGGCGTGTTCTTAGGTTCAATCATGGCCTCGGAGACCACTGCTGCTCAGCAGGGCGCTGTTGGCAACTTGCGATTTGACCCGATGGCAATGTTGCCGTTCTGCGGATACAACATGGCCGATTACTTCGCACACTGGCTTGCAGTCGGCGCCAAGGCCGATCCAGCCAAGTTGCCGCAGATCTTCTTCGTGAACTGGTTCCGCCGTGATGAAGACGGTCGTTTCTTGTGGCCTGGCTACGGCGAAAACAGTCGAGTGTTGAAATGGGTCTTTGAGCGTGTTGCCGGAACCGTTGGTGCCATTGAGACACCGATCGGAATGTTGCCCGCAGAAGGGTCGCTCGATGTGGCAGGCCTCAAGATCGATGATGCCGACATGAAGTCGTTGCTGTCTGTTGATTCCGATGGCTGGAAGGCCGCAATCCCCCAGATCAAGGACCACTACGCTCAGTTCGGTCCCAAGTTGCCGGCGAGGTTGACCGCCCAACTTGACACCCTCGCCTCCGCCCTCTAACTCGTAACTTATTTGCCACTCTGTACAAATCTGCGCGCTCAGCGCGCAGATTTGTACAGAGTGGCAGAATTTGAGGGGTGGGTTAGGAGACTTGGCCGACGAGGAGGGCACGGATTCCGAGGCCCATCACAAACAGTCCGCCGAACCCGTACAACAGATACAACTTGTGCTTCATCTGATTGCGGTACGAGTAGATAATCGCGATCGCAATAATTCCGACGAATCCGTAGAAGGCGTGAAATTCCGGAAACTCAAGCTTGTACTTGTTCACCAAAATCACACCCAGAACAACCTGTACAAACATGGTGAGTTCAGCGAGCAACGTGAACCACCACAACGCTCGAGTACGTAGCGACTCAATCTTGTGAGCGCCCAACGACCACAAACCAGCCAAGCCATTTGAAATGATGACGAACCAGGACCACGACTGGTGAAGATCAACCAACATTAAAGCAAACATGACTTTATTGACCCTAGTTGCTCAAGCTTCAGGTCGCACAGGCGACGCCGCCGGTCATCGAGATAACGACGCCACTTGGAGAGTCATTACTGAGCGTTCCCGTGAGAGTGCGATCAATTTCAAAGCCCATTCCCAAGATGTCGTCATTGAAAATCTCGGCCGTCGGGTACACCTTCAAAATTTCTTCGACTGTTGAGCCCAAGGTGATGTCGCCATCAGTAACCGGACCCATCGGCACCGGAGCGATTCCTTGCACCGGCCCGTAGGTCCACGAATAGAAGTGCACTCGACCTTGAGCGACTTCGCTTTCGTCGCCAAACATCAACAACAAATCGCCCCACCGCACGCCGCGCACTTGAGTTCCGGAGCAGGATCCAAATTCAGATACTGGTCCGATATATCCCGAATCAGAATCGGGCTTACCCAAAAGCTGAGTGACATACGTGATCATTTGGTCAGCGTCAACGCCGAACAACACATCGCCTAATCCGTCTTCGCGCAACACTAATTGTTCGGCTGGCGAAACTGTTGTTGATGTTGAACTTGTCGAACTTGTTGTCGTACTCTCGGGAGCAACCGAAGTTGTCATCGGGGCCAACGTTGTCTCGGGAGTCGTCGTTGCTGTCGTTGGCAACGGCGCAAGCGTGTCGCTCGACCCACCCCCGCCACCACAGGCAACAAGTGTGGTCAGCACTCCGAGAGCAAAACCTAAACGAATTGATTGACGCATATCTACAGTCTGCCCGATCAACGGATCAGAGTGTCGGCTTGATTACCCCGCTCGATGAGTCGTAAGCCACCCTCACCGTCTGTTTCAAATACTGTTACTGAAGCATTATCCAAACTGTCAATCACCAATCGATCGTCGCCAAGGCACGATCCAATCACCGCATTGATCGCAATGAAGTGACTGAAAATCACCGTGTCGGCTGGGCATTGGGCCACATAGCGCACGACATCATCGCGAAAATCGGTATACGGCGCACCAAGTTCACCCCAGGTGCCGGCCATTGCTGCCCGCAGCCATTCGATGCGTTCGCCCAACTCATATCCAGCAGGCGAAGGTATTTCTGTCACCAAGGGCTCAACGGTGACAGCAGCGTGATCCCATAGATCTGCCAAAAAGCCAGCAGTTTCTTGGCAACGCTTCATCGGACTTGACACCAATGTCATGCGCGACAATTGCGCCAGCCTTTGTGCAGTCGCGGAAGCTTGCTCGCGACCAGTTTCATCGAGGCCAGGGTCAACGTCGGTATCCCAACCGGCGGCTGCTCGACCGTGACGCACCATGTACACGCGACTCACATGAACCAACCCCTTGGTGCACCACCGGTCTGACCAACTTCGATGAAGAACTCTTCGCCGAAGGCAACCGCAAATACCTCGGGAGGCATCTGCAAAAACATGCTGCTGTCAGTGACTTGACTGGCATGACACATAATCGAAGCGCGCTTGACTTGAACGAACTCGGTCACGTCAACAGCCATGGTGATGTCTTCTTGCAACGTTCCAAATGGATTGCCGTCATCAGCCGGCGCCTCTGGATCAAAGTCTCCGCCACCCATTTGCTCCATCATCTGCGCAATACGCGTGCGATTCATTGTTGATTCAAGCACGCGAATGTTTTGTCCGCTGGCGATTGCAATATCAGCCGCACGATGACCAACGCGATGCACTTGAATGTGATCTGGGTGACCATAACCACCATGCCAGTCGTAGCACGTGAACACATCGGCTTGTTCGTCGTGCAAAATCTTGGCTAACGCCCGAGCCGCAATCTCAACATCGGCACCAATAAATGAATTCGGCTCTTTGTTTTGCGGCCAACCGGTCATTCCGCTGTCGTGATAGCCCAGCCAATACACCTTCTGAACACCCAGCACTTCGGCTGAACGTTCGGTCTCGGCTTTGCGACGATCTTGTAGTGCTTCACCTTCGGCAAGATCAGCTGGCGTTTCGCCATGCCGACCATCGGTACCCATCACTAAAACAACTCGATGACCCTCAGCAGCAGCGCGAGCGATTGAACCGCCCATTGCTATTGATTCATCGTCGGGGTGAGCGTGAAAACAAACAAGTGTGCTCACGCGTCAACAACCGCTCCTGAAGCCAACAACTTCTCAATCTCGCTTGATGCGAAGCCCCAACCTTCGAGAATTTCTCGTGAGTGTTGACCGGG
>CALEHE010000126.1 GCA_937876415.1 uncultured Actinomycetes bacterium | reverse complement strand
ATCCCCTGTTGGCCCTTTACCTGAACCGAGATCTGCAGCGATTCCGGTGACATGTGAGAAAAGATCCTTGACCGTCCACTCCGGACATGCCAACACGACGGTGTTCGCTTCGTCGTCGCTCAGCGATGCGGCAATCTGTTGCATTCGTAAACGACTGTTGCGATATTCATCACCCATTTGTTCGTACATACAAACTCTCCTCATAGAAACTTTCGCATACCGGTCGCTAGCGCAGCGATATGGGGCGCCAATTTTTGTCCGCCAGCCGGTTTTGCCCGGTGTATAGCGATCAACTCTTCGGCACCTAGGGTCCACGGATTAGGTTGGGGCGATCAATGTCGCACACAGAAGTCGGCACAAAACACCTCACGAACATACGGAGTCATCATGGGAACTCAAGGTCGCTTACAAGACAAAGTTGCAGTTATCACTGGAGCCGCCAGCGGCATTGGTGCTGGGACTGTTCGTCGCTTCATTGAAGAGGGCGCCAAAGTCATCATCGCCGACATTCAAGATGAGCCAGGTCTAGCGCTGGCCAAAGAACTTGGCGCCAATACTCGTTTCATCCACACCGATGTCACCGCCGAGGAGCAGGTGGCCGCTGCTGTCGATCTCGCCGTCAAAGAATTTGGTCGTATCGACATCATGTTCAACAACGCTGGAGTTGTCGGAGCGGTTGGTCGCATCTCTGAGACCAATACCGATCAATGGAATCGCACTGTTGCTATTCTCTTGAACAGCGTGTATTTCGGCATGAAGCATGCATCGCGGCACATGGTGCCCCAAGGCAGTGGTGTCATTATTTCAACATCAAGTACCGCCGGAATCCTTGGCGGACTTGGACCTCACTGCTACACCGCGTGCAAACATGCGGTCATCGGCATCACCAAGTCGGTTGCCTCTGAACTAGCTGGTAACGGAATTCGTGTGAACGCAATCTCCCCAGGCAATACCGCCACTGCAATGACGTCGGCTGTGATGACTGGTGAAGCCGATCAACTGGACGCGACCGCTGAACATATTGCCAAGGGTTCATTGCTCGGCATTGCTGGCCTACCCGAGGACATCGCTAACGCTGCGGTTTATCTCGCAAGTGACGAAGCCCGTTACATCACTGGACATACATTGGTCGTCGATGCGGGCGCAACAACTCTTGGCGGCACCGGACGCTTTCATCGTCAGCCCACCGCAATGATGCGTGAAGCCGGCGTTCGCGAAAACGGCTGATTCAGCAGTAACGACAACGGTGAGTTCACACTCGCGGATCAACCAAGATTTTCGTATGCACTGATGTTCCACTCGCCAAATCGGCGAGTGCACCATCAAGACCATCAAGACCGACTGTCAAAGAATGCAATGGCTCGGTTCGAAAACGCCCGTCAGCGATCATTCCCATACACATCTCAAACTCTTCGTGGTTATACGCCAACGCCGACGAGACCGAGATCTCTTTCATCAGCCACGTCACTGGCGTAATGGGGGCATCTTGATCGGCAAGACCAATCAAACACATTGATCCACCACGGCGCGCCAAATCAACTGCCGACTGAACAGCGAATGAGCGACCAACACATTCGTACACAATGTCGGCTCCCAAACCATGTGAGAGTTCTTTGACGAGTCGATCAGCATCGGCGCCTGGAACTACAACATGATGAGCCCCAAGTTCGGTTGCCAATGCGCGACGTTGTTCGTTTGGCTCAACAACAATCACAACACCTGCGCCAGCGGCTTTCACCCATTGCATTGCTCCCAGACCAATAGGACCAGCACCTTGAATCACTGCAATGTCGCCTAAACGAATTCCGCTCCGGCGAACCGCGTGAAAAGCAACCGTTGTTGGTTCAACTAGTGCAGCTTGAGCATCGTTCAATAATGGGTTGGTCTTCACAACGCGCATTGCGTCAACAGCAATCCGAGGAGCAAATCCACCATGCCTGGGTGCCATGGCATCTCGACCGAGAGCCGACATCAGCGACACCATGCA
>CALEHE010000125.1 GCA_937876415.1 uncultured Actinomycetes bacterium | reverse complement strand
ATTCTGGTGTGGATTAATTGCGTATAGCGCAACAAATCCACACCAGAATCACAAAGGATTCAGAGGTTTTTACATGGTTGAGTCGTCGACCCAACTTCCGTGGAAGCCGAATGGAACACGCTGCGGCAGATGAACACGAGCGACTGGTGCCTTGGAAAGATCGCTGGCATCCAAAATGACCAAGTCAGTTGAATCAGTTGCATCGTCGTAGACGAAACCCATGGCATAGCCCTCATCTTCGTTAGCCGACGCAAAATCTTGTACAAAGACAAACTCACCAGGATGAGCGTTTGGTCCAAGATCATGAATGGTCTTTGAGCCATCACTCATGTCGTAACGAGCCACAACGCCGGGCTCACCCATTTCTCCGGTTCCGCCAGGACGTGAACCAGCAACCCAGCCGTAACGATGCTTCAAACCAATCACGCGATCATCCACTCGTGGGAACGCGTGGGCCCAGTCGTCGATTTGAGTTTCACGAACAGCACCAGTTTTCATATTGAACGACCAGCGATACATGTAGCACGGCTCGAAGCTGTCCATTGAACCGCGCCACATTGATTCATGGCGTCCAACATCACAAATCACTTCATCGCCATCGACGTAAGCATTCAATGGGTGGAAGACGTAGCACGGGTCAATGTTGAACCAACGCACATCTTTATCGGTTCCCATTCGGGGCATGATGCCGATGCGGGCACCATAGTTGTCATCCCAACCAATCGGCGGAAGTCCTTCTGCCATTTTGTCGAGGTTGAACACCACGGGCAGGTCCATGAAAATTGCATGATCTCGAGTGATCATGAAGTCATGCATCATCGTGCCGGCCGGAACAGTGATGTCGGCCGTGTGCACCAACTGACCGTTGCCGTCAAGTACGTGATAGGTTAAAAACGGAGCGACTGCTGAATAACCAAAGAAATGCAATTCATTAGTTTCGGGACACAACTTCGGGTGTGCTGTAAATGCAGTCTTGAGTTTTCCGCCGAAATCTTCACTGCCAATAGTTTCGAGTTCCCGCGAAAGTTCCCAAGGCAAGTGACCTTCTTCTAAGGCCCAAATGCGACCGGCGTGTCCGAGCACGTGGGTATTGGCTGCACTTGCAGTCGGATCGAACATGGTCTCGGGGTCCATCGCATCAAGGCCCTTTTCCCACTTCGGGGTACGCACATAGCGATTGCGATACCACTTCGCTTGGCCGCCCTCAAGGCGAATTCCGTGCACCATGCCGTCACCAAAGAACCAGTGGCCGGCCTGCCCATCTTTCGGGTTTGAACCATTGCGGACATAGAGACCCGACAAACTCTTCGGAATTGAACCAGTCACTCGCAAATTGGTGTCAGTGATTTCGTTGAAAACCGGGGCGTAATTGCCTCGCAAAAACCACGGTGTCTTTTCCGAATCTCGGTCGATCATGTCAGTCATAGTGTTCCCCCGAACAGTTGATGAATTACTTATTACATTTCTAGCGAACTTCGCTCCACCATGGAGCCACTTGCGCGGCAAACCTCTTGGCGTATGAACGAGTCAATTCATCGAGCGAATCACTCAGATCCTGATTCTCGGTGGGCGGCAACTGAGATCCACCTTGAATAGGGTCAACCCATTCCAAACGAAGACCAGCCAAAACGGAGCCGAGCAACGGCGAAGCAACTTCGTGATGATCGCTCGTTTGATGCGCAATGAACGCTTGAAAATCGGTGAAGGCTAAAAGCGTGTAATAGGTCTGTGGCTCTGAGCCTCGCCAATACTCATAACGCAACAAACCAGGTTCGCTACCGTGACTCGCTCCATACAGATCTTTGGAGATCTGTTCAAACTGCGCCTCGCAACCAGGCTTTACTTTGATGTGGGCGAGAATCGTGGCCATGAAGACACCGTAACAAATAGAAGAGAGTCGAAAATCAGCCGACGAGCTCTTCGCTTAAAGCCCATAAGGTCGAAGCCCTTGCTGGGTCGACCGCACGGGCAGCCACTCCCCCTTCATTGAGTTCGCCATCAGTGACAACTGCACTCACATTGCAGTCCTCGCAATACTCGCCACCCCGGCCATCAAGCAACGGCGATGTCGCCGCCCACACCGAAGTCGCAGCACCTTGTTCGGCCGATTTCCAAGCCATTGCTACCGGGCTTTCAGATAAACGAGAGATGAGTGACGCCATGGTTTCATCAGTCATGTAGCGACCAAGTTCGGTGTGAATCACACCAGGGTGAACCGCAAAGGCCCGCACGCCTTGATCGCGATAACGACGATCAATTTCAACTGCATGCAACACATTGCACGTCTTGGCGGCCCCATAGGCCAAGAACGGCTCATAATCGCGACGCTCAAAGTTCACGTCATCAAAATCAACATCACCCATTTGGTGCCCAGCCGAGCTAAGAACCACCACTCGTGCTGGCGCCGACTCAACCAGACGTGGCAACAAATCTCGAGCCAACAAGAAGTGTCCAAGATGATCAACGCCAAATTGTTGCTCAAATCCATCGACCGTGTGTCCAAGTGGCGTCGCCATAATTCCGGCATTCAGAATCAGCCCATGAAGCGCAACGTTGCGCGACATGAACTCGACAGCCGCAGCCCGTACTGATGTCAATGATCCCAAATCAAGAATCAGACTTTCTAACTTCGCATCGGGATGGACCGCACGAATTCCGGCAGCAGCAGTTTCATTCTTGGCTTGATCGCGAGCAGCCATTACCACGATGGCACCTTTAGAAGCCAATGCTCGTGAGGTCTCAAGCCCCAGTCCACCTGAGGCGCCAGTCACCAAGAATCGGCGACCAGTCAGATCAAGTCCTGCCAAAACTTCATCGGTTGTGGATGTTGCAGAAAAACCACTCGTTGTCGTCATGACCGAAGCGTACGTTCGTGATGATCACATCAACGAGACGAGACGAGACTCAACGATTAGCCGAGCGGTCCTCCGGCGAACCAACGATCAAACATCGGCTTAATGGCGCTCCACACCAGTTCAACAATCAATCCACTCGGGGGCTGCACATAGGTGAACGCCCCATAGCCCTTATCTGGTGACGCCTGTGCCATTGCCAAAGTCCAGCCTTGCGCAATAAGCGCCTCGGTTTCGCCTTTGACATCATCGCTCCACACACCGACGTGATGAATACCTGGATTTGTACGACCATCCCAAATTGAGCCAGGAGCACCCTCAAGCAATTCAATGTGCTGCGGACCTTCAGCAGAATACGTGAACTTCAAAGGAATCGTCTGTTCTCCACCTGACGGAGTCCAC
Organism: uncultured Actinomycetes bacterium; assembly: GCA_937876415.1. Taxonomy (GTDB): domain Bacteria; phylum Actinomycetota; class Acidimicrobiia; order Acidimicrobiales; family Ilumatobacteraceae; genus Casp-actino8. The sequence goes on along the minus strand of CALEHE010000125.1, from coordinate 5,317 downwards.
ACATGCTGTTCACGCTCTTGGGGCTCACACCAAGTCACGCTCAGCGAGTTACCAAGTTCTTTCATTGCTAGTTCAAGATTTGGCACACGAATTCCTTGGTGATAGCAACGGGTGTAACTAACTGTTCCCATGATGACTTCTTTCGTTGGGCAATTCGGCTAAAAAGTAACTTGATTAGTGCCGCTTAGATGCGACGTTGGTGGCCTTCCCAATACGGAGCCCGTAATGGTTGCTTTTGAATCTTGCCCGTTCCGGTACGCGGAATATGTTGAACAAAGTCAACCGAACGAGGGGCTTTGTAACCAGCCAAAAATTCACGACAATGCGCAATGATCGCTTGAGCAGTTTCTGGTGACGCCGAGATTCCTTCGGCCACCTGAACGAGCGCCTTCACGCTTTCGCCAAAATCTTCATCGGGAACTCCGATCACTGCCACATCTTCAACTGCGGGGTGCGCCGAAATCACGCCTTCAATCTCGGCGGGATAGATATTCACTCCACCAGAGATGATCATGTCAATCTTGCGATCTGATAGCCAGAGATAACCATCAGAGTCGATGTATCCAACATCACCTGTCGTAAAGACTCCTGGCTCAAGATGAGAATCACGAGTCTTTGCTTCATCGTTGTGGTACGAGAAGTCGGTGCCCATTTTGTTTTTGAAATAGAGCGTGCCTTCTTGACCTTGGGCAACTGGCTGACTCTCATCGTTCACCACGATGACTTCAACAGAGTCGAGCGGTTTACCGACGCTTCCGCCTTTTGCTAACCACTCGGTTGAAGAAACTGTCGAGATAATGGAACCTTCGGTACTGCCGTAATACTCGGTGATCTTCGGACCCCACCAGTCGATGAGTCCGCGCTTTACTGCTGGAGGACACGGTGCGGCGCCATGCCACACGGTCGTTAATGATGCTCCTGAGAATTCATTTTTCACTTCCGCTGGCAAATCAAGCAGTCGTTTCATCTGCGTCGGAACAAGATGCACATTGGTGCACGAGTAGCGATCAATCATCTGCAACATTGCTGCCGAGTCGTACTTGTGTTGCATGACTGTTGTCGATCCGCCGATCATCGGGAAGAACGAGAAGGCCCATTGAGCCGAGTGATAAAACGGTCCACACAACATGGTTCGCCCAGGAATCGGCAAGAAGTTTGAAAAGCCGGCGGCAATGAACTTCATAATGTCGGGAGTCATGGCCATACCACCCGATAACGCACCACGTACACCCTTCGGCCGACCAGTGGTACCAGACGTATAGAACATCGGGCCACCAAGCATTTGATCAGTAGGGTCATCAGCACTTGCAGAAGCGAGAACCGTTTCAAAATCAATAAAACGTGAATCACGACGAACTGCAGCATCGTCGGTCGTGCCGATACCAACGACAACTGAAACTACATTCGCCCGGTCATCTTTCAATGAGGCCGACACGGCAGCATCAAATCGTTGATCAACGATCACTGCCTTCGTGTCAGCATCGGCGTACACATACGCTAGTTCGTCCGCCACCCAGTGCCAGTTGACAGGCACATAGGTCCAACCGCCGTGAGCACACGCCATAGCAATTTCGAACCATTCACACTGGTTTCCTGCCACCACTGCGATCGTGTCACCGGTTATGAGTCCGTGCGAGCGAAGACCATTCACTAAACGGTTCACTCGCTCATCAAGTTCAGCCCACGTAACACTGTGTGTTTCATCAACGAGAGCAATTTCGCTCCCGCGGTCGGCGACGTGTGTTTGCGTCAAAATGGCCATGTCTATTTCTCCTGTCGTCCTATGGGATACCACGGAATATCAAACGCTTCTTGTCCTGCGACCTTCAGTACTCGATCAGCGATCAACCAGCGACCCTGCACTTTGCTCATTCGATCGTGATACTGGGCCCATAAATGAGCGTTGGGTTGATCTCCAGGAAAACGATGCCAGGCATATAAGTAAGTAATCGCGCGCGCGGAATCATCGGAATCAAACACAACTTCAATATTTGAAACATGGTGACTTGTCGCGGCGAACCGATGAAGCCCGAGGCCGAGTCTCTCGCGGATATTTTCTTTTCCACGCGTGATAGCACCCATTCCTGGACCGTAATCCACGGTGCAATCTTCAGTAAAGCAATCGGCAACCGCTGCCTCGTTCACTAAATCAACATTGCGACAATAGGCATAAATGACATCAACAATCGCTTGCCGTTCAACAAGTTGTTGTATCGGGTCAAGCGACATGTGGACTCAGTGAATGAATAAAGATGTGATCAGCGTGACAGAATGGTGACGCCCGAAATGCCGGGAGCTCCATACACATGCGTGTACGCAACCTTGGGATCATTAGGCACCTGACGAGCACCAGCCTGACCACGAAGTTGCAGAACGTTTTCATACACCTGACGCAAGCCAGATGCACCAATCGGCTCGCCGTTCGCCAAGCAACCACCATCGGTATTCACCGGGAACTTGCCACCGATTTCGGTTTCGCCAGCCTGAATCATGAACTCTTGCTCTCCGTGTTCGCAGAATCCGTTTTCGGCCATATGCATCACTTCGGCACCAGCTTCGGTGTCTTGCAACTGAGCAATGTCGATGTCTTCTGGTCCGATGCCAGCCATTTCGAATGCGGCCTTTGATGAGTCAACGGTCGGACCAGCGTTGTGCTCGAGAGCAATGGACGGTGCCAATACTTCAAAACTTCCGAAGCGACGACTACGAACAACTGCAGCATCCAAGAAGATGGGCTTGTCGGTGTACAGGTGAGCCTTATCGGCGCGAGCCAAGATGAGCGCAACGCCACCTTCACCGGGCGAACAGAACATGTATTGGGTCAATGGGTATGACAGCATCAGCGAATCAAGTGCTTCTTGTTCAGAGATGGGCTTACGACGCCAGGCCATGGGGTTCATCGAACCATTACGGAATGCTTTTTCGGAAACCTTGCCCAAGGTGCTGTGCGAGATGCCGTACTCGTGCATGTAACGGTTGATCTTCATACCAAAGAACTGCGTGGTGAGCGCCAAACCAGATGCGCCATACCAGTTGCCCAGACCCGCACCGCGAGTGTCAACTCGGAAAGCTCCTCGCTCATGCTTGTCGAAGCCGATCGCGATACCAAGATCAAAAACACCTGAACGAATGGTGTTGTAAGCCGAGAACAAAGCCGAGCCACCCGTTGCACAACCATTGGCGACGTTGATGAACTGCAGACCAGTCAAACCAAGTTGCGACACCATGGTGTCAGCAGCCCCAGCCGCGGCCGATCCACCAAAAGCGAATTGGACATCTTCCCACTTCACTCCGGCGTCAGCACATGCTCGACGAACGGCGATGACGCCTTGTTCCATGCCCGTCACGCCTTCGGTGCGACCGAATTCGTGCATTCCAATTCCGACGATGGCGACTTCAGTACTCATTGTTTTCTCCCTGGCTCAGTATCCGATAAAACTTTTCACGCCACCGGCGCGAATGCGAATGTGACAACTTCATTTCCGGAGGCATCAGTCGATAGCGGAACGATGACCATTTCCATTTCCATACCAATCTTTAGCTTCTCAGGATCGGCCTCGGTCAAACGAGCTTCAACTTTGATCTGACCTGGCAATTCGACATAGCCGACACCAAAGGCCTTGAAGGTCTTTGGATCGACATCGCCCGCATATGGGGGTGCTTTGGGCGGAAAACCTTGAACAGTCCAGGTCCACAAAGTGCCGCGACGACCGAGAAAAACTTGCTCAGTCTTGTCACCTGTGCACTTCGGACAACCTGATTGCACGGGAAACATGTGGTTTCCGCAAGCGACACAACGACTACCAATGAGTTGAGGTGCTTCTGAGGGCCATGTGAAGACACCTTCAGTTACCGGAACTTGAGCCATGATTTCCCCTTTTGCAACAAACAAGCAACCACTTCCGTGACGTGATTAAATCTTAGTTCTGACCGCCGTGAGAAAACTTACCCGACGATTAATTATCTCGCGAGGCACTACCCTAAATCATTATGACGACTCCTGAGCAGGTCTTTGGCCCACTGTCCCCCGTCGAAGCCTTGACGGCAATTGCGACGATTCACCAGTGCCTGATTGACTACTGCCACGGCATTGATCGATGTGATGCCGAATTGGTGGCTTCGGTGTACCACCCTGATGCCACGGACGACCACGGAAGTTTTGTCGGTCTCGGTACCGAGTTCGCTATTCACGCCACCAAGAAGCTCCGCGAGTACGCCATCGCAACGACTCACTTTTGTGGATCCCCAAGTATTCGCTTTGAGTCACCGACAGTTGCCCATGTCGAAACTCAAGTGTTAGCTTGGCACCGCGTCTCCGACTCTTCTCAAGGCAGAGAATTTCTCGAAGAATTTTGTGGGCGATACTTTGACCGCTTTGAATGTCGTGATGGCGATTGGCGGATTGCCCACCGTGCGCTAACTCACGACTGGGACCATAAGGAATTTGTGGATGCGGCTTTCACACCAGGACGCTTCACTCCATCGCCACGACAATGATTTGAGCATTTAACTGCACTGTTAAACCATTGATTCAAAAGGAAGTAATCATGACATCACTACCGACAACAACCGCTGCAGTCACTGCCGAGTGGCTCACCAGTGCTTTGCGATCAGGCGGAACAATCAACGAGGCAACATCTGTCGCCACAGTTGAGGCTCAGAACATGGGTGCCGGCATCGGTTTCATGGGCGAAGTTGGTCGACTAGTTGTCACGTATACCGGTGGACCCGGGCCTCGTGACGTCATCTGCAAAATCCCCACTCAAGACCCCATGATTCGAGGGATGCTCGGACCCGCTCGAGTCTTTGAACGTGAGGCCCGCTTTTATTCTGAAGTCGCTCCGCAGTTAAGCGTTGTACCGCAGGCGTATGCAGTCATGGCCGAATACGAAACCGATGACTATGTGTTGCTGATGCAAGATTTGGGACATTTGCGTGAAGGCGATCAGTCGGTTGGTGTCAATGCCAAGGACGCAATGAACGCGTTGAAGACTGTTGCTCGATTGCACGCCGAGTTTTGGGAATCGCCACGTCTTAACTCATACGAGTGGGTCCCGGCAATCAATAGCGAAGGAATGAAGATTGGTGCCGGAATCTACGACCAGTCGCTTCCCGGCTTCCTCCAGGTTTTCGCTCATGCCATTGATGAAGACATGGTTCCGTTGATGGAAAAGTTCGGTAGCAATGTTCATCAACTACTTGATCGCTTTGCCGCAATGCCGAACACGATTGTGCACTTCGACTATCGCCTTGACAACTTGTTCTTCGGCGACGGCGACGATGTGTGGGTCATCGACTTCCAAACCAGTAGCCGTGG
>CALEHE010000124.1 GCA_937876415.1 uncultured Actinomycetes bacterium | reverse complement strand
TTTGTGATTCTGGTGTGGATTTGTTGCGCTATACGCAATTAATCCACACCAGAATCACGATGGAGTTTGGGAAAGTTGGCGAACGTAGTCGTAGAAGTTGAGTAAACGTTCGGACGGTTCGTACATCTCAATGAAATGTCCAAGATCGTGTTGTGCATCGCAAAAGACAAATTCTTGGCCACCATTGGTTTGGGCATGAAGGGTGAGTGGCCAACCTTGATGTGCGCACCAGTCAATGCCATCCGACAGAGAATCAACCATAAAAGCCAAGTGGTGCAATCCTGTTGGACTTGGTCCGAGTGGTTCAGAGTGTTCGCGTACGAGCTCAACCATCACCTCGCCCCACCATCCATAAGCCGACGAATGGTCGAATGTGCTCGTCACGCCGTTCATGGTGCACGACGCGATCTCTATGTGATGAGCAAAAACGAACGGACCGCAGCTGGTGCGTAGGCGAAATTCGGAGGCAGCCTCTTCGAGCGTGTCTGTTCCACGGGCGCTGTAAGCGATTTGTACCGGTCGACCGAGGATGGACATGTCCCTAGCGTGTCATATCCGACTACGGTTAAGACGAGATAGAGGGGGACGAGATGTTTGGACCGCAGGTAATTGAAGGACATTCTCCAGAAAAGACCATGCAAATGCTGGTTGATCGAGCGGCGATTGTTGATATTACGCATCGCTATTGCTGGGCGCTAGATACAAAAGATTGGCCAGTTCTTGACACGATTTTTACAGTTGATGCCAGTGCCGATCTGACCGTCGACCTCGTGGGGCGCGAGCAGATCTTGCAGCGAATCAAGAATGCATTGACGCCAATGGATGACACGCAACATATGGTTTCAAATCATCAGATTGTGCTCAATGGAGATTCGGCCACGTGTCGCTGCTATTTGCAGGCACAGCATGTTCGTAAGGCCGCCCATGGTGGCCCAAATTTCATCATCGCCGGTCGTTACGAAGATCAATTGCAGCGCACGTCTGAAGGTTGGCGAATCGTGTTTAGGCGTCTAGTCGTGATGTGGACCGAAGGTAACCCCGCGGTCGGTCGTAATTAATTCGAATTACAACTTTTTAACCCTCGATATACGGCGCAAGAAGTTGCTCAACGCGCATTGATGCAGGAATTTGATCAATGCCAATGACTCGATCAAGTTGCTCGTGAAAATTCCATATACGTCGTTCTTGATAATTGGTGGGCATGCCACGCATCGCTGGAGATTCAAGTGATCTCTGCATAGGTGCCATATTCCAGAAATCTTCTTCCATGATGAGTTTGAAGTTGTCGAGTCTCATCTGCCAGTTGGTTGGCAAACCCTCTTTCGGATCGAAATCAATGGGGGCGTAATGAGTCCAGTCGATTCGCGTGGTCTGCTTATCAATGGGCCAGAAGGTGATAAATGGAAATCCGTAAGCGGCGATTGGCGTGATGAGGTTGGGGAAGATGCCGTATGCAGAACTCGTACAACGAACCATGTCGTTCACTGTTTCTAAATCGGTGAAGCCTGGTAATACGACATGCTTGTAGTCATCCCAGTTCTTCATTCCGAGAGCCGTATAAGACGTCTTAGAAAATGGAGTCACCATACGTGAACATCCGTTGGGGAGCAGTCCCATAGTTGCGCCACGGTTATCAAGGAGACTTTCGCCGTTGCGACTATGAATATGCCGGAAGTGGTACACCTCTAAGAATGCTTCGGCAGTGACTTTCCAGTTGCACAGAACGATCTCGCTTTGCTTGGCGACCGTACGTAACGTGGCACCTTGAAATTCGGACATTTCATCGGCGATCTTGCCGATGTGGTCAGCGAATGCCATTGCCTCAGGGTCTTGGTTGACGAAAATCCAGTTGTCCCAGATTTCACAAGAGATCGATGGCAGACAACGTTCGGTCTTGTCGAGATCTACAAAATCTCTCTCGTCGGTTACGGAAACTAACTTTCCGCTGTCAATATCGTATGACCACGAGTGATATTGGCAGCGCAAAAGCTTTGATGTTCCCGACGCTTCACGCACAACCGGAGCGCCACGATGCTGGCAGGTGTTGTAGAAAGCGCGAACTTGTGAATCCTTTCCCCGAATCAAAAGTATTGGCACGCCTAAGTCATCAAAGGTGAAGAAGTCGCCGACATTGGGAATATCTTCGGCCCGACCTGCCAAGACCCACGATCGCGGCCATAAGTATTTTTGTTCAAGATCCCAAAACTCATCCGATGTAAATCGTTCAATTGGAATGTCATGGAATTTAGGGAATCCATCGGGTGGAGCAGTTCGGTCGAACTCATATTGCATTTCTGCAGTGAGGCGTGCGACAAGTTCGGGAGTCATAGCGGTATAGGGGCCTTGTCAGAATTCGCTGAGCAGGTCGCCAGATTGCAGGTCGTGGGCAGCAGTAAAAACACGGGTAATCATGGCATGCAACAAGGCCCGACCGCGATCGTTGCCTGGGTCGATATCGCTCACAGCAACCTGCGACCAAGCCTGATGCAATAAGCAGTATCGATAGTCGCGCCAGCAGCGGTCCCATGAGTAATTGGAGACTCCAGCAGCAATCAACCCGTCGTAATATCGGCGCACCAATGTTTGCTCCCACTCGCGTCGATTTTCAACAGTGACAGATTGACCGAGAAAGTTTGCCACGTCCCACATGCCCACATGGCGAGCACTGAGTTGGAAGTCGAGAACTGTCACGACTCCTTCGCCCGCTGATCCTCCAAACAAAAAGTTGTCAGCGCGAAAGTCGGTATGCGAGAACGTCGCATTGCCTTGTTCGACCCACCAGTCGACCATGTCGGGGTATTTCGGTGTCAGTTCGCGAATCCATTGCATCGTGTCGGCTTCAACATGGGGCGACCATGTCGCAATAAACGATTCAAGTTTTGGTTCGGCCATTTCGCGAGCGGCGCGATACAACGGATTATTCATCGGTGGCAACCACTCAAGTGACCACAACAATTCGTTATCCCAAAAGTGACTATGTAATTTGACGGCCTGATCAAGAATTGCGGCACTGTCCTCGAAATTGGCGCCGACGACTTGGTCAACCATTCGGGGATTGGTGATTTCTTCTAAGAGAACGATGTACGGAGCGCCAGCAGGATCGACATCGGTGTAATAACAAAAAGGAACTCGCAAGTTGATGGAGCGGGAGAACTCTTTGTAGAAAGCAGATTCACGTTCGTAAAAACCCATAGCCTGAGACATGAAAACATTGCCTGGCGCGGCGGCCTGACACTTGGCAATCATCGTTTCAGGTTGTGGCCCGCTTGAACCCGGAGCGTAGGTCAGGTGCAATCGAGTTACTTCGCCGAGTAGACCGACTCCTTCACCCAATCGTTGCGCTTGAACATTGGTAATCGTTGCTACTGAACCATCAAACGCCTGATTGAGCCAATCGGCGTCAATATGGTCAGCAGTAGTTGGAATTTTTGGTTGACTCATGTCATTACCCCCAGTGTTTGTCTAGCAGGCGAAGCAAGTCTTTCGTTTAGCCCGCAAGCGACCCGGCGTCTACGGCAACAACTTCTCCGGTGATCCAGGCAGCCATATCTGTTGCCAAGAACAAGATCACCCGCGCCACGTCATCAGCCTGTCCTGCGCGACCTAAAAGGGTTTGGCTCATCCGCGCGCCGACATCAAGTCCGGCCGCCTTTAAAGGTGCTAGTTGGTCCTGTACTCCTGGAGTGTCAATTGGTCCCGGGGCAACTCCGACCACCCGAATATTCTTTGGGCCGAATTCAAGAGCCAAACTTTTGGTCATGCCAACAACTGCATGTTTCGACATCACGTAAGCGCTGATACCGGGTGCCGCCCGAAAGCCAGTGGTCGATGCAAGGTTCACGATGACGCCACCATTCATGCGACGAGCCGCTTCACGGGCACAGGCAAAATTGCCGCGTACGTTGATCTGCATTAATCGATCGACGAAATCATCAGCGGCATCAATTGCTGGTCCGGTGGTGGGGTAGACGCCCGCATTATTCACCCAGATTTCGATACCACCGAGTTTTTCAACGCACAGATCTGCCGCTGCGACAATGGTTGATGTATCGCCGATGTCAATACGGGTGCTGATTACCTTTCGCCCAGTTTGTTGGGCAACTGTTGCTGCCATCGCTGCCGCGCCAACTTCATCAATATCAGTGACTAGTACGTCGGCTCCGGCTTCGGCGAGTCGCGCAACGGTTGCTGCGCCGATTCCCTGAGCTCCGCCAGTGACAACGGCTCGTTTGCCAACAAGCGAGGTGAGATCGTCCAAGGTTCGTGATGAATAGTCAGGGATCATGGTGCCTCCGTACGCTGAGAAAAACTACTGCCTGTCAGTCTTGCCGATAGCGATGCGCCATTAAGCGTTGTAGAGATGACGCCTGAAGTTGAGCCCGCTCGAAAGCCGGAATCAGATCAAGATCGTCGTCGATGATTTCGACACTGATAGGAGCGTTGGGCGGCGTATGTTCAAAGAATTGCTTGAGATCAAACTCGCCTGCACCGAGAAGTTCGCGATTGTGGATGCAATCCTGAATGTAGTCGTCCATACTTGGAGTCATAGTGCCATCATCAACTTGAATATTCTTGACCAGCGAGTAATCAAGATCTGCAAGCGACGACACGCCAGCACCACGAAAAACATGCCAGGTATCAACGCAGAGACCGACATTAGGATGCCCACTTCGGCGCACAAAATTCTGGGCAGTTGCAATGTCTGGAATCTTTGTTGGCGGCAAAAACTCGAGGGCATAATGCACATCTGCGTCGGCAGTGCGTTCTGCTAAGGCACCGAGCCATTGCGCTGCAACATCAAAGTCAATGTCTTTGTTCGCACCAAATGGGGCGATGACTTGTACGCGCTCTACTCCGAAAGTTCTGGCCACATGTTCAAAGTCATGTGCCGACTTGTCGTCAACGAGCCGAAGTGCTTCAAGTTCAAGAATGCGAATATTGTGTTGAGAGAGCACTTGCTTGAAGTCGTCGTCACTCGTTCCGTTCGCACGTAGTTGTAAGTATTCGCTCACTCCAAATCCGATGCCATCAAAGCCAGCAGCCGATGCGGCTGCTACGCGTTGGTCAAATTCGACGCCGCGCATGCTGTAGTACGCCAATATTGTTTGGCGCGAGCCAACGCCAGCGATGCCACCTGATCCAACCCCGTATGCATGATGTGCCACGTTTCCCCCAGCAAATAGATAGTAAAATCCTACTGCGTAGCGTGATACCCTTGCGCTGTGGCAGCGGTGGGGATCGAGTAGCAGTGGAAGCGGGTCAAGAGCGTTGTCCGGGGCCGAGCTATCGCGACATTGTTTTGCGTGATATCGGCGGGGTTCCGCCGCAAATGCTTGAGAACGAGTACCAGTTTCGTGGTGATGAGCCAATTGGTTTTGATCGGTACACGTCTGCGGAGTTCTTAAAGTCGGAGTTTGAGCGAGTGTGGTCACGAACATGGCAGTGGGCGTGTCGCGAAGAGCACATTCCAAACGAGGGCGACTTTCATGTCTACGACATCGGGGATCGGTCAATTCTGATTGTTCGTTCAGCGGACATGAAAATTCGTGCCTTCAATAACTTTTGTTTACACCGAGGAACTCAACTCAAACCTTCAAACACAACGGGGAACGCCAACCGATTTACCTGTCCATTTCATGGATGGGCGTGGTCCACCTCTGGCAAATTGGCGACGATTCCGTGTCGCTGGGATTTCCCGCACGTCAAAGACGAAGACTTTGAGCTACCTGAAATCCAAGTCGACACTTGGGGCGGCTTTGTTTTTGTGAATTTTGATCCGCACGCTCAGTCATTGCATGAATATCTCGGGGTCATGACAAGGCATTTCACTGGCACGTGGGATCTCTCACAGCGATACATCGAAATCCATGTGCGCAAGCGATTGCCAGCAAACTGGAAAGCCGCGATGGAGGCTTTTCTCGAGGCATATCACGTGTTTAAGACCCACCCAGAAGCACTTCGTGCGGCTGGTGACGCAAACGCGCAGTATGACGTATTTGGCGAGCATGTGTCGCGGTTTATGCACACATCGGGCTCACAGAGTCCCCACATTGCAGTACAACAAACAGAGCAAGAAATTATCAACTTTATGATTGGTCGCAAGTTTGCTGGCGGAGTCAGTATCCCCCAGGTGCCAGAGGGGCACACTGCGCGCGACGTGTATGCGGCATTTGTGCAGCAGCAGTTGAAAGAAAAATATGGCCATGATTTTTCAGACTTTAAAGTGAGTGAGACAATCGACTCAATCGAGTACTTCGTTTTTCCTAACGGTTTCTTTTTCCCTGGTGCACACAAGCCGATGGTGTATCGATTCCTTCCGCACCCAACTAATCCAGACGAGTGCACATTCGACTTATTGTTCTTACGGTTCCCTGCTGACGGCCAAGCCCCACCACCTCCCGCACAGCCCTACGACATTGACATTCATGAGAGCTACATGTCAGCGCCCGGTATTGACCAAGGGCTGGGCTATGTCTACGACCAAGACACGGACAATATGGCCGCCCAAACCCGTGGTTTCAAGGGCAGCATAAGAACATCGCAGGTCTCGGGCAATTATCAAGAGATTCGCGCGAGGCATCTGCATCAAACGATCGATGCGTACCTCGCCCGACCGTGAAATAGTTCTACGAGGCAAGCAGTTATGAAGTCGCTTTCGTAAATCCGATATTCAAATGCTTCAGTGACCTCAAGCAGAAGTTTGGATGATGTCGGAAGTCGTTTTCGCCGTCAATGAACCACATCTCATCAATGCGATCAACGAGAGCGCGGAACCCAATGATGAGTTCACGGCGGGCGAGTGGTGCTCCCAGACAAAAATGCGTTCCGAAACCGAACGATAAGTGGCTGCGTACATTGTCGCGGTTGAGATCCATATCGGCCGGACACTCAAATTGATTGTCGTCGCGATTTGCCGCGGCGTAGCGCACGTTGATGACTGCCCCCGCTGGAATCGTGACACCGTGAAGAACGATTTCTTGGGTTGTTGAACGAAAGAGACCTTGCACGGGGCCTTCTAAGCGAAGCACTTCTTCAACAAGAAGCGGTACGTATTTGTCAGGATCAGACTTCAGCAGACTCCATTGGTCGGGATTGGCAATCAACAGACGAACGCCTTCAGACAGAGCGTTGGTTGTGGTTTCAGATCCGCCCACAAAGGTATCGGCCATCATCTCGGCATGAAGTTCATTGTCGGTGAGGGTTCGTCCCCATTCGGGAACGACAGTGTTGACTAAATCACTGAGAAGTGTGTTGTCAGGTTGCTGACGCAGACGTTCAAAGATTGGTTGGAAATAGTGTTGGGCTTCAATTTCTTGTTCTGTTGACCAGAAGGCTTCTTCATCGGTCTGCATCATCCCGAGGCGTTGCACCCAGGCGTCGGTCCAAGCCTTGATCTGCCACATGTCTTCATCACGGGCGCCCATTTGTCGACCAATGACTATGAGGGGTAATGGGATTGCAAAAGATCGGACCCAATCGCAGCGACCGTCATCTATGAATTTGTCAATGAGTTGATGTGCGAGTTCCTCGATGAACGGATCCATCTCTTTGATACGCGATGGCCTGAAGGCATGGTTGAAGAGACCGCGCATCTCACGATGCTCAGGATCGTCTCGACCAGCCAGAGTTGCGCCCGGAACCCAGCCGCCTTTTTCGTACATTGCTTTGATCTTGGCTGACCGGGGGTCCACGCGACCACGGTGACGGGCACTGGTAAACCGCTCGGTATCGCTCAGAACCATTCGGACATCGTCGTAGCGGGTGATGACGTACATACCGGTGGCGTTGTCGCGCCAAACAGGAGCCTCATCGCGAAGTTTTCCGTAGGCGTCGTATGGGCAATCAGAAATATCTGAGTCAAGCAAGGTCATCTTCGTGAGGTCAAGATCGGTACTCATACACCTCATCTTGTCGCATATTCGCGGCGCATAATTCAGTGGAAGCCTTCGTTTGATCTTTTTGGGTTCGATCTATTTGGCATCGCGCTATCTGGCATCGTGTCAGGGCTTCTGGCTCGGCTAGAAATAATGCCTATGAGCGAACTCACTCCCGTCAATCTCGAACCAGTCAGTGTCGAAGACTATGTCAACATCCAGCGTCTTATTAACCGGTATGCCGATGCGGTGATTCATCGCAATGGCGTGCAGTGGGGCAGTTGCTGGACCGATGATGCGGTCTGGGACTTGGGTGGAGGCCGATTGGTCGAAGGTAAAGAGGCGATTCTTCAACTGTGGTACGCCGCCATGGGTGGTATTTCATCGGTCGTGCAAACTGTTCACAACGGCGATGCTTGGGTTGGAGCTTCGGCCAATGAGGCCACGGGTCGCTGGGCAATCAGCGAACGAATGCGTCGGGCGAACGGAGATTCGGGAATTCTGCTCGCTCACTACGACGACGCCTACGCCAAAGTGAATGGTCAATGGTTGTTCACGCGTCGCTTCTTGCAGGTTCATTACGGTGGCCCTGCCGATCTTTCGGCGAACTTCACGAACGATAAAGAGCAATTGATCGCTCGTGGCATTGTTGCTGACGTCTGAGATCTCGTAGTTTCGTCTTATGCCTGTTTTTGCATCCGATCTTGCCCGTGA
>CALEHE010000123.1 GCA_937876415.1 uncultured Actinomycetes bacterium | reverse complement strand
CAGTGGTTCAAAACTCTCTACGAGAACGACACACCGTCTGATGTTGCCAAGGCAGTTTCTGGGACATTGTCTACTCGCCAAAGTGCCTCACCCGTGAGGTGAGAAGATACCCACGAGTGGTCGACACCCGATCGCAACGTGATATCCCGTGGACCTTCAATTTCCCAAATCACTGCAGCGTTCGGCCCATGCCAACGAACCGCAAACGACACGCGAAACTCGGCCCCGAGGGCAAGACCGTGAGCTTCGAATTGGACTCCAAGCCGTTCCGGCTTCATCCCGTTCGGCAACAAAGTGATGCAATCGTCATCTGTCATGATCGCAAACTCACTTTCCAATTCGCTAATGACCATGGGTTCTGCAGAAGCGGATGAAGAGTCAGTCGCTGCGCGAGACAGCATGCTCATCAAGGTGGCCTTCTTTGTTCCGACCATCTTGGCAACCAGTTTGCGCAAGTCTTCCACTGCTCGCTCTTGCTCAGTTCCCAACAAATACCTTGCCGAATTCATGCCTTTAAGCGCGAGAGCGGTTGACAACCGACCGCGTTTAACGGCCCGAGAGATCGCTTCAATCGCCCCAGCCAATTCAACTAAATCGCTTTCATCGAATTCTTCATTCAATTTCATGCGCTTCAGTTCACGCTGTTCCTCCAACCAACGGACTGCCTCTTGAGGCTCATCACTGCACTCGGTCGGATTCAAAGCAATTTCAGTACGTTCGGCAACAATCAATTCGTCGACACGCAAACTGTCACGAAGATCAGCGATCTTAAAATTTGATGCTTGCTCGCTCAACGCAACCCAACCACGGACTACCGCCGACCAGTCGGCAAAGTCGGCAACCTGTAGCTCCGTCGCGGTTCCAGCAGTTATCAGTGCAGCCCGCGCTGAGGTGCGGTGACCGACAGGAATGACCGTCGGCTCACGAGGAATGTCAAGACCTGGAGCGGGCCATTCTCCCGACACCGATCGAACTGCTACTGGCCGCGAGACCAAGAGATTCTGCCGATCAATGGCAATCGCGATTGCCATCGGAGAATCATTTTCGAATTCCATCATCAATGCCGAACTACCTTGACGCCCCGACGCAACCCAAATTCGTTGGATGACATCTCCGCCCGGGATGCGTAACCGAGTTTCTAAAACTGGAGCGCCTTCGATAGACCTTTGCCGAACTGCCACTTCGTCAGTTGGAATATGCCAACGATCATCGGCCGCGACATACCAGCGAATCGCTTCGACCTCATCCCACGGATAAACATCACCTGCAGTCGTCACTGTGGCGCGCCACGGTTGTCCGAGTATTCCGACAGTTCGACCGCTCACGGATACTTCTTGTGAAAATGTGTTAGCCAATTTCGCTTCTCCGTCGTCGTTGCATGAGTTGAGCAACTGCATCAGCTGCACTTCGTCCTTCGTGGCACACCGCCACCACCTGTTCGGTGATTGGCATTTCGACGGAATAACGCCGTGCCAAGTCAAGCACAGCCGGCGAACTCTTGACACCTTCAGCGACCATCGTCATTGATTGCAAAATATCGGTAATTGATTCACCTTCGCCGAGGCGTCGGCCCACCGTATTGTTTCGACTTTGAGTGGATGCACAGGTGGCGATGAGGTCGCCCATTCCGGCAAGTCCCGCGAATGTGTAGCCATCGCTACCCATCGCCATGCCAAGACGCGTCATTTCAGCGAGGCCTCGAGTTATGAGCGTCGCCCGGGTGTTGTCACCAAAGCCCATTCCTGCCGCCATTCCTGAAGCAATGGCGATCACATTTTTCACGACTCCCGCCACTTCACAACCGACTATGTCGGGGTTGGTGTACACCCGAAGTGTTGGACGGGAAAAAATCTTCTGAAGTTCATCAGCAATCACTTTGTCGTTGATCGAGACAACAGCGGCCGCTGGTTGGCCCTGCATGATCTCTTTCGCCAAGTTCGGCCCGGTCAGCACGGCAACGGGATGCCCTGGAATCTCGTCGGCGACAACTTCACTCATGCGCTTTAACGAACTGCGCTCGAGACCTTTTGACAAACTCACAACAGGAATCGACGGTCGAATGAAACGCGCCACCTCGGCGACGACTTCACGAAACCCATGCGATGGGACCGCCATCACGACAACATCGGCGCCTCCGACCGCGAGCGACATATCGGCTGTGAATTGCAATGATTCGGGCAATGAAAATTCTCCGAGATAATCCGGGTTGATTCGGGTGCGCGTCATCACATCGGCAAGTTCAGTTCTTCTCGCCCACAAAACAGTTGAAGTATTCTCTGCCGCCAAACTTGCAACGGTCGTCCCCCATGAACCCGCCCCAATAACAGCAACCCGTATTGACAGGTGGTTCACCTCAAGGACCATAAGCCGAGCGTATACGGCGCAGAACTCAAGCGAGTCGTCTCAGCGTTCACCCAAAGTCGTAGGCTCACGTCGTGTCTCATTCGTCGGCCCATTCTGATGTATCACGGCATGTCGCACTTGTGGTTCCAGTTCGCGGATTTGACGATGCCAAAAGTCGCCTCAGTGCCAGTCTGTCGCCGGTTCAACGCCGCACTTTGGCACAAAACTGTGCGACCGGTGTATTGCGCCGTGATGTTCCATGCCTCAAATTTGTCGTTTGCGACGATGATGAAGTTGAAACCTGGGCACGGAATTGCGATGCCATTCCGATTCGGGTTGAGTCTCAAGGCCTCAACGGTTCTCTGCACGAGGCAACTCCCCTTATTGTTGAGAAGTATCCCGCCGACATGCTCATGATTGTGCACGCTGACCTTCCGCTTCCCCACGAACTAGACCGGGTCATCGCAGTGCTGCAATCTGCTCTTGATAGCGATTTCAACAACGACTTCAACGGCAGTGGCCGAGTACTCATCAATCCCGATCGGCACCGCGACGGCACCAACGTGCTCGCCCTCTCTAAGTCGCTGATTGGGAAATGGCAGTTCGCTTATGGAGAAAACTCATTTACACATCATCAACATGAAGCTCACCGCTTGAACTGTCAGGTTGACATCTTTGAAAGTATGTATCTGGGTTTCGACATTGATACATCCGAAGATCTCCAACATCCTGTGATCGCCGATATCTTGCCTACGCTTCTCCCCGATTGGATCCGAACATGACTCAGAACAACGAACCTGGCCAACCTGTACCTACAGCGTTGACGAAGATGGCAAGTGTTGATCTAGAAGTTCCGCTGGTGGCCTTAGCAATCGGCGCACATCCTGACGATATTGAGTTCGGTTGTGGCGGAACCTTGGCCAAGTGGGCCAAAGCTGGCTGTTCCATCAATCACCTCGTACTCACCGATGGTTCAAAAGGCACCTGGAACGTCAATGCCGACATCCCAAAACTGATTGCTCAGCGCGAGGTCGAACAACGCGAAGCCGCTCGTCGTTTGGGCTCACAAGGCGAAGTGATTTTTCTTCAGCAAGTTGACGGAGACCTTGCCGATACTCGGGAACTCCGTAGCGAGATAGCTCGACATATCCGGCGTCTCAAACCTCAAGTCGTGCTCGGCCATGACCCGTGGAAGCGATATCGCTTACATCCCGATCACCGCCACGCCGGATTCCTCACCTGCGATGCCGTGGTTGCTTCGCGAGATCCGCATTTCTTTAAGGAACACGCAATAGCCCACCACCGGCCGCAACACTTGTTGCTCTGGGAAGCCGACGAGCCCGACCACGGAGAAGACATCGGTGGTTTTGTTGAGCAAAAAATCACCGCTCTCTTGGCCCACGAATCACAGTTTGAAAGCACAATGAAGGCGATTGATCAGACCGCCCTCGACAATTTTTCCGAACGGATGCGTCAACGAATGATTGTCCTTGGGCAACGTATTGATCGCCCAGCCGCGGAGATCTTTAAGAAGATCTCCGATATCTGACAAACCCCCGTTTATTTCTTTTTCGTTGGGGCTCCGGCAAAAGCCTGAGCCACGCCCATCCACGTCGTTGCAGATTCGCCTACCACTAAGAGTTGCGACTGCGAGAGCGCTCGACGTTGAGTCACAACGAGACAGAAGTCAAGGGCGTCCCCCGTCACTCGTTGATCAGATGATTCGTCACCCCAAGCCCACAGTTCACCCCCAGGCGACACCAGTTCAACTCGGATCGACGATGGATCTTCGGGTAGTCGATTAATCATCAGACTGAATGCCCGCGCTCCGACTCCGATATGAGCCACATGCTTCAGACGCGCCGTCGGATCTCTGTGCACCCGTAGAGCCTGTGCAATATCTTCGCCATGGGCCCAACACTCCATGAGTCGAGCGGTCAAAAATGATTTCACAGCCATTGATGGCCCGTACCACGGCACCCTGACTGTTGGATCGACTAGATGTGCGGCGCGGATGAGTTCGCGCCGCGACCGGCGCCACGAATCAAGTAATTCGGCTGGTGAAACTGAGCGACCTAACTCGATGGACAGATCTTGGGGTGCCGCCGAAATAAGACGCTGACGGTCTTCGCCGAATTCTTCGGGGCTATTCATCGCCAAAGCGGCTCGCTCATCGAAGAATTGCAAGTGACTGAATTGATCAGCGATTATCCAACCTGGCGATTCGGTGGGTGCGAACCATTTTTGAGTATCAATATCGGCGACGATCTGGTCTAACGACTCGTGTTCGGACTCAAGATCGGCGATCATCGCGTTCAACGTCATGCTGTCATGGTGACAGATCAAACTGATTCACGAGCGATTCAGATCACTGTGAACCGCACTCGATCCAGAAAATAGAATTGAGCGGGGGTTGCCCCCCGCTCAATCAGTTCCAGTCCCGATGAGATCGGGATGAAATCACTTTTTCTTAGCGGCTGCCTTCTTGCGGGCGGGAGCCTTCTTAGCTGCTGCCTTCTT
>CALEHE010000122.1 GCA_937876415.1 uncultured Actinomycetes bacterium | reverse complement strand
GAAGGCTCACAAGGCCCGGGGGTTCGAATCCCTCCCGTTCCGCTCAAAGTGTTGCGAGAGACATGTCATTGAAATCCTGTGGAGTCACAAACATGTTGTCAGGGACCTACCTGTAGGCTTCTCCCGCTACACCTTGGAGAGGTGCCAGAGCACGGTTGAATGGGACGTCCTGCTAAGACGTTGACCCCCGAAACGGGGTCCGTGGGTTCAAATCCCACCCTCTCCGCCAATTCAGTTTTGGTGAATTTTCAGACTATTGTCAGCATCGTGGGGACAATAGACGAAGACCGTTATGTGGTGATCTCTGCCGACTGTCATGCCGGGGCCGATCTGGTCGATTATCGACCATTTCTTGATCCGAAGTATCACTCCGAGTTTGACGGCTGGGTTGACACGTACGAGGTTCCCTACGAAGACCTCAAGGGCCCCGATGGTCCGCGCAACTGGGATTCTGATCGTCGACTTGCCGACATGGAAGCCGACGGAATTGTCGCCGAAGTGATTTTTCCCAACACTGTTCCGCCGTTTTATCCAAAGAGTTCGCTGACCTATCAACCACCGGCTGCCAATATCGGAGACGCCGAACGTCGATGGGCGGGCCTTCAGGCACATAATCGTTGGCTTGCTGATTTTTGTGGCCGCACCCCCAATCGTCGTGCTGGTATTTGTCAAATCAATTTGTATGACATCGAAGCCTCGGTGCGCGAGATTCGATGGGCAAAGTCGGCGGGATTAACGGGCGGAATTTTGTTGCCCGGCGTGCCACCAGGAGTCGGATTACCAGAGTTATACGACATCGATTACTACGACCCATTGTGGACGGTTTGTGAAGAATTAGGAATGCCGGTGAATCACCATGGTGGAAGTGCAAGCCCGGCCATGACCGAAGCAGTTGAGTCGCCAGTAATTTTTTTGTTGGAAATTACTTGGTGGTCACACCGAGCGTTGACGCACCTGATTGTCTCAGGAGCTTTAGAAAAGCACCCCGAATTGAAATGTGTGTTCACCGAACAAGGCACCGAATGGGTGCCGGGCGAGTTGATGAGGCTTGATTATTTCTTTGATCGCATGCGTCATGCAGTGGGATCGCAAGAACACATTTGGGGCGAACCCGTGATGTCTAAATTGCCACTTCAGCCGAGCGAATATTGGGCACGCCAGTGCTATACGGGCTCTAGTTTTATCCGCCCCCACGAAGTGCCTTCACGACACAAAGTTGGAGTCGACAGCATCATGTGGGGCAGTGATTACCCGCATAAAGAAAGTAGTTTCCCGTACACCACCGAAGCGTTGCGCGCGGCTTTTGCAGAGTGCGAGCGTTCAGAAATTGAACAGATGCTGAGCCTCAATGCTGCTGGCGTGTACGGCTTTGACCTTCAAAAACTTCAGCCGATTGCCGCCCGCATCGGACCCAAAGTTTCTGAAGTTGCCACGGTGTTACCAAAGGGTGGAGTGCCTAAAGAAGCTCAACGTTGCCCGGCCTTTGTCGGTCTGACGGCCGATGAGTGAACGTCAGTAGTCGAAGGGGTTTACCTTGAAAACATTGGTAGGAAAAGTTGCGGTCGTTACTGGCGGTGGTGGCGGACTCGGTCGTGCCATGGGAGAACGTTTCGCCGCCGAGGGTATGAAGGTTGTACTTGCCGATGTTCAAGGGCCGCTCTTAGAAGCAACCGTTGAAGAATGTCGCGCCAAGGGTTTAGAAATTAGTGGTCATGTCACCGACGTGACTCATCAGTCGTCAGTAGATGCACTGCGCGATTTCACTTTGTCGACGTATGGATCGGTGCATGTCTTGTGTAACAACGCAGGTATTGGTGCTGGTGCCGAAGGTCGAATGTGGGAGCACGAATTAAATGATTGGAAATGGGCGATTGCCGTCAATGTGATGGGTGTGATTCATGGAATCAACTCGTTTGTTCCTGCGATGTTGGCTCACGGCGAAGAGGCACACATTGTGAACACCTCGTCGGGCAACGGAGGAGTTTCGCCTTTGTCGGGTACACCACAATATGCCGCGACGAAAGCCGCTGTGGTTACAGCGTCCGAATGTCTGTACGCGCAGTTACAAGAAGTCCAATCGGCAATTGGAGTTTCGGTTTTGTTTCCTGGCCCAAACATGCTGCGTACAGGTTTGTTCGAATCGTGGCGTTCGCGCACTGACGAGTTCGCCAAACAGCGTCCGCGTAAAACTCCGTATACCACTGTTGAACA
>CALEHE010000121.1 GCA_937876415.1 uncultured Actinomycetes bacterium | reverse complement strand
TCCTGGGGTGTTTGGGATACATTTGTGAACTTTCTTTGTTGATTAGGGGATCATCGTGAAGATTCGTGCCTTATTTCTTGTTCCAATTCTGACCGTGGGGTTGGTGAGTTGTTCCAGCAGCGACTCAAAGAGTGATTCTTCGACAGATGATTCTGTGGTTACTTCCACGCCAGATACCACGCCCACTGTTACTGAGGCGCCTATCGAACCTGCTTTTACTGCGGTGACGCCGACGACTGGCGATGTCGGTGAGGTCACCGTTGAGGGGCCAATTACCGTGAGTAATCGTGTGCCACTTCCTGATTTCTTAGCCGGGGTTCCCACTTCCCCCGTGGTGTTGGCCGGAGTGCCATTTGAAGCAGAAAAATTTGGATACATAGAAGAAGAGTTCTTTATTTCGGGAACCGCCAAGTCTTATGGTTCAGCCGGTGCATTGTCCGCCGATGGTGTCTGGAACGTCACAAAAATTGATACGGCTGAATATAAAACACGAATAGTCGTGCGTCGCCCAAGTGATCCCGCAAAATTCAGCGGCTCGGTGATCACCGAGTGGTTCAACGTGACAGCGGGAATCGATTCGACTCCCGCATGGAGCGCATTGTGGCCGGAGATTGTCAGAGAGGGTGGCGCTTGGGTCGGTGTCTCAGCGCAGCGCGTGGGCATCGAGGGTGGAGCAGGATCAACGGCTCCTTTCTTAGTGTTAAAGAACGCTGATCCGGATCGTTACGGCGTACTCAATCATCCGGGGGATAACTACAGTTACGACATTTTTAGTCAGGCTGGGGCTGCTGTATGGCGCCAACCAGAAACTATTTTGGGAGGTTTGACACC
Organism: uncultured Actinomycetes bacterium; assembly: GCA_937876415.1. GTDB lineage: Bacteria > Actinomycetota > Acidimicrobiia > Acidimicrobiales > Ilumatobacteraceae > Casp-actino8. Next base: position 834 of record CALEHE010000121.1, on the reverse strand, counting down.
CGAGATCGTGTTGGCAACTGGGCAGTCTCAGAGTGCGAGTCGCTTGACGACTTATGCCAATGCTTTCGGTTTGGCTGACGATGTGTACAACGGCTACTTGCTGATTAGCCGTGGACAAAGTGCTTCAACGCTCTTTTGCCCAAATGCTGTTCTCTTAGAGAATCCACGGAGCTGTTCTGATTCCACCGTGCCAGAGGCAGTCCCAGGACCCGCCAGCGCACAAATTCGCGCTGATCTCACTCGACCAGTTCTCATTGCCGAAGCTGAAACTGATGTGCTGCGCTATCGCCCGGCCACACAAGACGACACCGATGTTTTACGAATTTGGGAGTCTGCGGGAACTGCGCACTCCGATGCCTACACCTTGGGTATCGGAGATGCTGATACTGCTACTGGTGACGGCGACATTGCTCTCTTTGAGGCTCAATCGGCACCACCCTCGTCGGTTTATTACGGCATCATCACGTGTGGATTGCCGCTCAATGTTGGTCCGCACACCTACATTTTGCGTTCGGCGTTGCACGGGCTTGATCATTGGGTACGTTCTGGAGAACCTCCGACCTCAATGCCTAAGTTGGAAACCAATGCTGATCTTTCCGCTTACCTAATGGACGCACATGGAATTGTCTTGGGTGGAATTCGAACACCATATGTCGACGTTCCGTTGGCTGTTCTCAGTGGGCTCGGACAAGAAGGTGGAAGTTTCTGCGGACTATTCGGAACGACGCGCAGTTTCACCGCAGATGAACTCTCGGCTTTGTATCCAACAGCGGACGATTTCATTGCGAAATGGAATGCAGCAACCGACGCTGCTGTTGAAAGTGGTGCGATTCT
>CALEHE010000120.1 GCA_937876415.1 uncultured Actinomycetes bacterium | reverse complement strand
TTGACAATGTCCCAGCCGATGGTGCAGACCGCGCCCGCATCGGACTCACTATGGGAGGAATCACCGAATGAAATCTCCAGTCCGGCTCGAGCGGCGGCTTGAACAACCTAAATGGCTGAATTGGGCTATTCCGTTGATCTCATTAGTCGCGGCACTCATCCTTGGCGCAATTGTTCTCTTCGCAACTGGCAAGAACCCCTGGGATGTTTACTTCCGCATATTTGAGCGTGGCTTCGCAGGTACTCGTGCGCTTTCGGGATCGCTCAAGACGGCGACGCCACTCGCATTTACTGGTCTGTGCGCTGCCGTTGCCTTCCGCATGGGTCTCATCAATATCGGTGGCGAAGGTCAGTTGTACATGGGCGCGGTTGGTGCTGCAGGAGTCGGTATCGCACTCGATGGCCAACCAACCGGCGTTGTCGTTGTCGCGATGTGTCTTGCTGGCATGTTCTGTGGTGGGCTCTACGCAGCAATCGTCGGAGTGTTACGCGCCAAATTCAATACCAACGAAATCATTACCTCGTTGATGCTCAACTACATCGCTGGCATCTTCTTGAGTTATTTGATTTACAACTCAACGTCGTACTGGCGCGATCCGGTCTCTAAAAATTTCCCGGCTGGTAAGCCAATTGCCGAACGCGCTGAATGGAACTTCTTCGAATTCGCCGGCATCAAAATTCCTTTGGCATTCTTCATAGCGATTATCGCGGCAATTGCAGTGTGGGTTCTCTACAAACGAACTCGCTTTGGTTTCGAAGTCGGAGTCATTGCTGATTCACCAAAGGCTGCCCGCTATGCAGGTATTCGTACATCAACCACCATCATTCTTGTGCTTGCACTTTCTGGAGCACTCGCCGGACTCGGAGGCGCCGCCGATGTCGGCAACTTCCGTCAAGTTCTTGATGGCAAGGGTTTGCAGATGTCGGGTTATGGCTACACCGGCATCGTTGTTGCAGCCCTTGCCCGACTGAACCCCATTACCACTGTCGTTGTTGCGGTCCTGATTGGTGGCCTCACCAATGCTGGATACGCGTTACAAGGTCCCGACTTCCCGAGCGGACTTGTCGGAACATTGCAGGGGCTGATTCTCTTCACCGCTGTGGCTGGAGAAATCTTGATCAAGTATCGCATTAAGGCCAATCGTCGAGTCACAACGGCGGTGACAGCATGAACAGCAACCTCTTTATCATCATTATCTCTTCGGCAATTTTTTATGGGACACCGCTTTTCTTCGCGGCACTTGGTGGAATCTTTACCGAGCGCAGTGGTGTACTCAACCTTGGCGTTGAGGGCACGATGTTGCTCGGTGGCGTGAGCGGTGCTTGGGCTTCGCAGCATGTTGGTGGTAGCGCTTGGTTCACAATTCTGATGGCAATCATCATTGGCATGATTGCGGGTGGCTTCGCATCAGCGTTACTCGCATTCTTATGCGTGACGCTGAAGACAAATCAAACAGTCGCCGGATTGGCCATCACCATTTTTGCTGGCACAGTCGGATTGTCGAGTTACTTCGCCAATATTTGGGGGGTTTCCAAGAATCCAGTTCCACGGCAAATTCGTCGACTCGACGCTTTTGGTCTTGCCGACACTCCGATTCTTGGACCAATCATTTTCAACCAGACTGTGCTCACCTACACCTCGTGGGTTCTCGCGATCTTGGCGACGATTTATCTGTTCCACACTCGTATCGGTTTACAACTGCGAGCCGTTGGCGAATCTCCACAGACAGCTGATGCCATGGGAATCAGTGTTGTGAAGTACCGCTATCTGCACACGATATTTGGTGGAGCACTTGCCGGCATTGGTGGAGTGTTCTACAGCCTCGCCATTGTTCCGACTTGGGTTGATGGCATGACCAAAGGCGCTGGTTGGATTGCCATCGCACTTGTTATCTTCGGCTTCTGGCGACCAAGTTTGACGCTGCTTGGTGCATACCTCTTTGGTGCATTGCAGTCTCTCGGCAGCACATTGAAGGCTCGCGGCGTCAATATCAGTGGCGACATTCTTGATGCCCTGCCCTTTGTCATGACCATTATGGTCCTTGTTCTCGTCTCAAGTCGTTTTGCACATCGCAAACTAGGAGCGCCAGCAGCACTTGGTGTGCCCTACGAACGAGAAGAGCGATGACATCTAGTTCTATGACATCAATTTCAAACATCTCCCCCGAACTCAAAAATGTTTGGCACCCGATCGGGCGAATTGATTCGTTTACAGAAACTCCGACTCGTATTGAATTGGTCGGCGACCCTTACGTCGTTGTTCGACTTGAGGGACAGGTCAAAGTCTTTGCTGATGTCTGTCCCCATCGTTACGCGCGACTCTCTGACGGAATCGTTGTTGGCTCAAATATTCAGTGTCCGTATCACGGCTGGCAATTCGGACCTAACGGCAAATGTGCCCATGTACCCGCCCTTGGCGCAGATGCAACGTTGCCGCCTGCTCAACTCACCGCACCGTTCGTGCAAGAAAAGTACGACCTCATTTGGGTTTCACCACTTGAACCTCTCACCGACATTTTGGAAATTCCTGAATGGGACGATGAGTCGCTTGCGCATGTCTGGATGCCACCGGTTGATTTCAAAGCTGGTGCGGCCCAAGCCGTTGATAACTTCCTCGACTTCTCACACTTTCCATTTGTTCATGCCGGAACATTCGGTTCAGATAAAGATTTGCTCGTCACCGATTACACCACCGAGCGCGGCGAGGACGGTTGGGGATTTGTTGTCAAGTACCCACACCTCATTGAGAATCACGAAGACCCGTTAGTTGCGACTGGCGAACACCCGTTGGTGCAAGAGCGTTTCATGCGCTATGACTATCGCGTTCCATTCACTGCCAACTTGCGACTAGAGATTCCGACAACGGGAATGATCAACGCCATTGTCTTTTGGTGTCAGCCAGTCAATGCCGACACCACCCGGGCGCACATTGTGATGATTCGCAATGATTGCCACACACCCGAAGATTTTCAAGCCGCCATTGATTATGAGAATCGCATCTTCGTTGAAGACTTGAAGGTCATTGAATTTCTTGCCGACAAGAGCGTTCCACTTGATCGCGGGCAGGTGCACATTCGCTCAGACCGTCACACCGTCGAGTTCAGACG
>CALEHE010000119.1 GCA_937876415.1 uncultured Actinomycetes bacterium | reverse complement strand
GCATATTGATGTCAGTGATCGCGAATTGTTGCGGCGACTGTTGCTGATGATGATCAAAAGAATTGATGGACCACCAGTTTTGGATGAAGAGGAGCAGTGGGTTTTGTTCATTGATGACATTGATATTTGGCGTAATCATTTCATTGACGATCGCATCGGTCTTGAAATCTGGACGATGTTTGAAAGAATTTTCTTAGAGGGACCGAGCCATCGGATTGCGTGCGTGATTTCTGGAATTCAGGCAACGGCGATTCCGGCGATGTTGAGTAGCCGTGTGAAGCAGAAGTGGGCATTGACATCACCTCCCGGTCGTTGCGTGGTCGATTGCAATGGCCGAGAATTATCTGCACAATTGTTGGCACCAGAAAGTGGCGTTAGTGCATCTGAATCTGTACTTGCATCGCAGCCAAAGTTGCGTCATCTGCCACGGGTGATTACGAGTGATTCATTGCAACAGGCCGAATCATGGGCAGTGCTGGCCGATGACCTCACTGAGGTGTGTCTGCCACTCGGTAGAGGGATTGCAATCTTGGGCGCGCGCCATTCGGGTCGAACGATGGTGATGGGGGCAATGCAACATGCTTGGGGACAGGTTCATCCACGAGGTCGGGTCATTGACCTTCGACAGCACACAGAAATCGTTGATGTGTACAGCGAGTTTGAAAAAGAGTCGACGCTGGTACTCGCTGATGAATCGACGATGAATCCAAGCATTGCTGATTATCTGAATCAGACTGCAACAAGTTCGGGGAACGTCACGTTGATAGCAAGTGGATCACCGAACTTCGTGCGCGCTCACCCTGAACATTGGTTCAATACTTTGCGACGATCACGTACTGGAATGTTGCTCGGACGTGCGGCTGTTGATGAAGCGGATCTTCTTGGCCTGTACACATCGCAACCACATGTTTACGGAGAAGCAAAAGGTCGTGGATTGTGGGTTATTGACGGATGCCCCATCGGCATCGCGCAATCAGCGAGCGCGAAGTTCGAGGCGGTCGCGTAACAAGATTTTGTAGCGGCGCTCGTGTTGCTCGATCCAGCCCAAGCGGATGAAGCTACTGATTGCTTTGTTGACACGTTCACGTGAAGCACCAACCATGCCAGCAAGTTCTTCTTGAGTGACGGGCAGAACAAATTCGTCGGCTCCAGCAGCAAGTTCAAGAAGACGTTTGGCGGTACGACCAGTGACGTCGAGGAAAACGGAGTCGGCGAGAGCACCGTCCATGACACGAAGGCGCTCGGCCAACATGCGTACAACGCCTCGAAGAACCTTCGGGTTGTTGTCAAGTAAATCGCCGACGGGGTCGTAGGGAATTTCAAGAACTTCGCTCGGTTCAATGGCGCGAGCCATGGCCGAACGTGGACCGCCATCAAGTAATCCCATTTCGCCGAAGAGGTCTCCGGCTTCCATGAGAGCCACCATGCTCTCGCGCTTGTCGAGTTCGCTGGCAATCGCAATTGCGACGCGACCGCTGATGACGATGTACATCGACTCAGCTTCCTCACCTGCCTCAAACAAGTGATCGCCACGCGAAAGTATGCGCTTTCGGCCAGTGGCGGCGATCGCAGAGACCTGTTCGGTCGGAGCATCGCCAAAAAAATCGGTGCGGAGGAGGACGTCTTCGTAAGCCATCAGAACCTGATGGTACTACCCTCAACCCGTATGTCTGATGTTCAGGTGACAACACCAGCGACAACTCCGCCGAATGGAGCCTCGCCACAGATTTGGACAATTGTGGTCGCAGGTGGTTCAGGGCGTCGTTTTGGGACAATGAAGCAGTACGAGATGATTGGCGACCGCCGGGTGCTCGATCACGCCATCGGGGTCGCACTATCCAGTAGCGACGGGGTTGTGGTTGTCGTTCCGGTCGATGATGTTGCCGATGAAACGACCGTCCAGGAGCCTTATCCGCAGGTGCGGGTGGTGTCGGGTGGCCCAACTCGAACTGCAAGTGTGCGCAATGGCCTGACTGCCGTACCCGCTGATGCAACATTGATTTTGGTGCATGATGCGGCGCGACCATTTGCAACTGAACAGTTGTATCGCTCAGTGATCGCCGCAGTTATTTCCGGTGTCGATGGCTCGGTTCCAGGTTTGCCCGTTGTGGACACGGTGAAGGTGATTGAAGTGGCACACTCGTCGGTAGTTGACGCAGTCGTTCCTCATGTTGTGAGTACACCCGATCGCGCCACTTTGGTTGCTGTGCAAACCCCGCAAGCATTTCGTGCGGAGATTTTGCGTCGGGCGTATATCCCCGAGATTGATGGCACCGACGATTCATCATTGGTTGAGGCAATTGGCGGTACCGTCATAGTTGTGCCTGGTGAAGTAAACAATCGCAAAATTACGCATCCCGAAGATTTGGTGTGGGCTCGTGAATTCATTGCAAGTAAGCAGGCCAGTTCATGAGTATTACCGGAGTACGCGTTGGCCAAGGTTTTGATATTCATCGTTTCAGCGATGATCCGAATCGACCGTTGGTTTTAGGTGGAGTCACATTTGAGGGCGAACGCGGACTTGAAGGTCATAGTGACGCTGATGCAATTGCGCACGCATGTGCCGATGCATTGTTAGGTGCTGCTGGACTTGGCGACATTGGTCAGCATTTTCCCGATACCGATCCGCAATGGAAAGGCGTTGATTCGCTCAGGCTTCTTGATCACGTGGCCATGTTGGTACGGGCTCAAGGTTGGGTCATTGGCAACATCGATTGCAGTGTCGTATGCGAGCAACCAAAGTTGGCACCACGCCGCGATGAAATGCAGCAAAAGTTGTCGACGGTAACTGGTGCACCAGTCTCGGTGAAGGGTCGTCGTGCAGAAGGTCTTGGTGCGCTCGGCCGTCAAGAAGGTATTGCCTGTTGGGCAGTCGCCGTGATTTTTCAAGTTGAAAATAGGAGTGAAGTCTGATGGCTGCACGTAAAAATTCGAGTCCGCGCCCCGTGTCAGGTGGCAAAGGAAAACCTGCACCAAAGCCGGCTGGCCGCGAGCGTCCAGCGTCGCGCAAAGTGTCGGCTGGCAAAGGAAAGCCCGCACCTTCGGGTGGCCCTGTTGCCAAAGGTCGCAACCCCGGACCATCGAGTCGCGG
>CALEHE010000118.1 GCA_937876415.1 uncultured Actinomycetes bacterium | reverse complement strand
TGTCGTACAGAACTGCTCCAGCAATGGTGGGCAAACCAATCTTGTTGCCATAGTCCGCGATACCAGCAACGACACCAGCACGAATCTTTTGCGGATGAAAGACACCCTCTGGTAATTCGCTCACTGGAAAATCACTCGGACCAAAACACAAGATGTTCGTGCAAGCAATGGGTTGATGCGATGCACCAATGACATCGCGTATCACTCCGCCCACTCCGGTATTTGCGCCACCAAAAGGTTCGATGGCACTCGGATGATTATGAGTTTCGGCTTTTACGGCAAACGTGACGTTGTCTTCGTACGAAACAATGCCGGCGTTGCCCACAAATGAACTCACCACGAAGGGAGCATCAATCTCGTCAGTTGTTCGGCGCAGTTGTGCAATCAGTGGCTCAACAACCGAACCATCATCGGTGGTGATACAAGCACGGAAGGTTTTGTGCGAGCAATGTTCGCTCCAGGTTTGGGCGATCATCTCGAGTTCAACGTCACGAGCTGGCCGACCCTCGTTGGCATAATGATCTCGAACAACTCGCAGCTCTTCAATATCTAAGGCAAGTGCCCGCTCTTTTCCGAGTGCCTGCAGTTCGGCATCGGTGGTGTCGTGAGTGAGTAAGTACTCTCCCACAGTTGAAACCGATGCGGCTGAGTCGCTCGCAAACGTCGGCTGAACGGGTTCATTGATCGCCCAATGCTCAATGACTGGGTTGGCCAACAACTTGCGCACAATCAAATCGATCTCGGCCGGACTGGGGTCGCCTTCAATCTCGTAACGGCGACCCGACAACGCATCATTCACGCCAACGCCCATTTTGCGAGCAATCCGGAGGAATTCGTTAGCGACCGGATCGGTCACTCCAGCAATCAGCGATGTCTCAACCACGATCCCGGCATGGGGCACTTCGTTCCAGCCCACCGTCTGTAACAGTGGCTCAGCAACTATTGACTCAATCATGGAGAATTGATCAGCGTCTATATCTCGCAAGAAAAGAAGGTCGGCAACCTTGATTGCAGCCACGCTCGAGATGCCGAGTGCGTGAACATTTTGTACAAGTGATTTTTGGCGAGGATCTTCCGCTCGTGCGCGTAACGTTAAAAAGTGCAACGATGACTGGGGAATCACCACACCTCACAATTCATAAAATCAAATTAGTTTTTGTGTGATGAATCGCTCAACTGCTACAAGCAAAAACGACAACCTTTTACGGAATATAAAGAGAGAAGCATCATGCCGAAGTTGACGAACGATGAAGTAGCAGAATTTCTCAGTGAACGAGGTCACCTTGCGCGTATCGGAACAGTTGACGCCGATGGCATGCCACGAGTGCTTCCGTTGTGGTTCATCATTCGTGATGACGAACTTTTGTTTACTCCACGATCACCAGCGATCATCTGGAAGAACATCGAGCGCGATCCTCGCGTCGGGATTTCGATTGACGAAGAGGCCGACCCGTGGCGCAAGGTTTCAGTTCAAGGGCATGTCGTCGTGAAGTATCAGCCCGGCAACGACGATGCGTGGCGCGAGATCTATCGCGACATCGCCAAGCGTTATGTCCCCGACGCAGCCGCCGATGGCTATGTCGACGGAACCGACGACCAACCGCGTGCTTTGTGCGCGGTGTCGCTCAAAGCCCCAACGACCAAGATCGTGACCTGGCGTATGCCCGTGGCCGGCGAAGACCCCCGTGGAGTATGGGCCAAGCGCTATTTCTTGCCTGGCACCAAATGGTCAGACCGCTCGTAGCCGATAGGATTTCCACCCATTGCCCGGGTAGCTCAGTCGGTAGAGCAACGCACTCGTAATGCGTAGGTCAGGAGTTCGATTCTCCTCTCGGGCTCCAATTGCAATAGAGACAGTTATTGCGAGACGGGCTCTACGCGTGCAATGTCATCGGCTGCCATCATGGCGTCGACTAACTGAGACACCATCTCGCTTCTGCGACCGGGGTCGCGGCCCTGAACGGCCAGGTTGATCATTTCATGTGGGTCATTATCTAGTTGAAACAGTTGCTCGTGACTATTTGTATCGCGGGTATACCGACCAAGATCACTCAGCACAGTGCGAATCTTAAGAGGCATTACCCCGCGACCTTCACTTGGTGGAAAATCGTCTTCAACTAATACGTGGGTACGAACCGATGCATGTGGGTCAGACAAAATCGGCATCAAACTTTTTCCTTGCATTCCCTGCAGTGCCGTGACATCACACAATTCAAGAATGGTTTGTGCCAAGTCAAGACTTGATGCAAACGAACTTGTGCGCGCAGCATCATTGCCAGGCACGTGGATTGTTAAGGGAACACGAAGGCAACCTTGAAAGTGCATGCCGCCTTTCAACATGAGACCATGGTCCCCCATCATGTCGCCGTGATCACTTGTGAAGATAACAATCGTGTCCTCTTCAATTCCGAGACGGGCCAGAGTTGCCAAAATCTTGCCGACTCCCTCATCGACATACTCAATCATTCCGTACGTAGCAGCAATAGCTGCACGAGCTAATTCTGGGGTCGGTCCAAATGGTCGGACAAAATTATGATCATCGGGGTCAAGTCTGCGAATGCCTGCCACATGGCGAGGCCAATCTTCGCCTGGGTCTGTGAACGACTCTGGCAACACAATGTCGTCAGGATCATGGCGGTCAAGCCAACGTGCAGGAGGAGACAGCGGATGATGCGGGTCTGGAAATGAGCACCACACCATCCATGGTTCTTTCTGTCGTGACGCCGATTCAATGAATGAGATTGTGCGTTCTGTAACAAAAGAGGTTGAATACAACTCTTCAGGAAATGGTGCATCATGAATTTGCCACCACGATGGCGACCGACGCTGTACATCACTGTTGTGGGTATAGCCGGCCACTAATTGTTCATGAGTTGCTCCGCGTTCACGCGCCCATTGGTAATGATGTCCGCCTGTCCATGCACCATGACCGAGTGTCAATTCAATATGTGCAAACCCATAGAAATCATCTGGCTTCGGAGTATCACCATTTTCATATCGCTCTTGATGCTCGACCGTGTCCCAGCCCTTCACCCACAGCGAGTCACGTGATGAATCACCAGGAAGATCGGCAATGGCCTCGCGGCTCATTCCGTGCTGCAGATGTGATTTTCCAATCAACGCTGTCTGATAGCCGACTTTGCGTAATTGACCAACAAAAGTATTGGCATCAGGCGACAATGATCGGTCATTGAATATGACACCGTGTGCTGATGGCATACGACCCGTCATGATGCTCGAGCGATTAGGCATACACACCGGGTTCGCTACATATGCCCTATCGAAAACAGTGCTACGTGACGCCAGCGCATCAAGATGCACTGTGGAGACAACAGAATTGCCACCAAAGCCCACATGATCGGCGCGGTGTTGATCAGTGATGATGAACAATACGTTCGGCTTGTCCTTAGTTGACCACGACACGCCCCCATCCTAAGACGCACTTGCTTACGAGATAACAGCCGACCTCGACACTTCACACTTCCCAACAAGGCCCGACTGTCCCGACACGGGACAACGACACTCTTAAAAACTTTCTTCACTGACGACAATCAAAAACCACACATCAGAATCACAGCTAATTTCTATATAGGTCGGTGCTTACCTCGGCAGACCGCCGGTTGAATTTTCATCCCGCATTTATCCCGCAGTGCCGTTCATTTCAGGCCATTCCACCAGGTTCATCAGATTGAGAAAGCCCTGCTCAGCGTTTCTACAGGTTGCACGACATTCCATTTTCTTGCACTCGTAATGCGTAGGTCAGGAGTTCGATTCTCCTCTCGGGCTCCAGTGAACTTCTGGAAGTTCGGTCAGTTTTCGGACTCCCAACTTGAAACCACCGTCCGAGAAGCGAACCAGAATGCCCGTAGTCTGAATACTTACTACGAGTAGGAAGGGCGGATATGCAAGATCGATGGATTACCGACTGGCCAACAAGCCAGAGATTTCCGCATTACACCCGGGCCAACGCCGGTGAAGTTCTTGCCGACCCAGTCAGCCCACTTGGCTGGTCGTTCGGCTGGGACGGCGGAATCGTTGCAGGTTACAAGGCTGGCCTCATTCGCATCGGCGCCTACGAAGACTCCGACTTCAACCCGCAATATCCCGAATCGGTCGCCTGCTTTGGTGGCTACTTCTATATCAACCTTTCGGCGATTCGGATGCAAGGTGTGCGCAACCCCGCCGCCACCGTTGCCGCGCTTGACCAAGCCTTCTTCGGTGACCATCCCGACGTACCCGCTTATGTCGCACATCCCGACGACGAAAAGCCCCATCTCACCGCCGGCATTGATGCCCACACTGCATGGGTGATGAGCGGAGTTGCGTGGCCCGAACTTGATGCCGACAAAGCCAAGGCCGCAGCACTTCGCGCATCACGTGGTGACTTGTCGTCGTATACCGATGCTCAATTAGTTGAGCGGGCACGACTCGTGCAATCACAGTTACCGCACTTGTTTGCACAACACGTTGTGTCGGGTAGTAGCGCAGCCGTTGCTCCCGGATTACTGGGAGTTGTGGCTGAAGCAATTGGCGAACCAAGTTTGCCGATGGCGTTGCTGTCGAGCATTGGCGATGTCGATTCGGCCGATGCCAACTACGCGCTCTGGAATTTGTCACGCATGGTGCACAACGATGCGGATCTCTCTG
>CALEHE010000117.1 GCA_937876415.1 uncultured Actinomycetes bacterium | reverse complement strand
CAGGCGGCACATGTCGTGGTGGCTGACTTGACCGAGAGTTTTTTCAGGTAGTCGGTACGAAGAGAATGAAACAAAAGGAGTCGTTAATTCCTTTGGATCAACGACAAAATATTGGCGGGCCTCAGCGATTTGATTTGAATCCCATGGTGGCTGTAAATCAGCACTTGATAGATCAACCGCTTTAACTTCACAAACCTGATACGGGCAATTGGTTTCGATTTCGCCAAGAAGAGCGACTTCGTGGGCAACGATTACATTGGTAAGCCGCCTCGATGTAGCCATGATTTGCGAATCTAGCGATCGATATGAGCGATGTGAGCGATGTGAGCGATGTGAGCGATGAATATTCCAGAGTCTTCGATCTCAGGTACCCCTAAATCAGGATTGGCGGGTATCTCGCCAATTGCCTTAAATCCCGAAGCAATCACCCGAGCACAAAAGTCGCCCATCCCCCAAAGTCGGAATGCCAATGTTTGACCTCCGCCCCCGTGGAATTCTGGTTCAAAATCCGTGTGCTGATTTCCGTTGGTGTCGACCCATTCAACACGATCTTCAAATTCGGTCGAAGACGCTAAACCTGGGTAAAACTCGTCTGTTGGAACTGTCCGTCCACCACACGGCACTGACAGAATTGCAAAACCGTGATCATCCAGTAGATCAGCAATTCCGGTTAGAGCTCGGTCGGCCGGCGGTGGCACATGTTCTAAAACATCAGAACAAATGACAAACCCGAATTGGCGTCGTTGCTCTTCGGAAACGTTCAGCAAATCAAGGCGGGGAAACCGATGATAATAAGAATTGGTGTAGTCAAACTTTGAGGAAAGTGCTGCGGCTAAAGCCCTGTGATCGCTAGTACCGACCCCCCGCAAAAACCAATTGGGGTTAACTTCCGGAAAAGGCGCTTGGGGCACACCAGTTCCCACCAAGACACCCAGCGCAGTTGCACGAACTCGCCATGATGAGTCGCATTTGGCGCACAACATGCCTTCTCTAGACGGTTCAGACTTTTTATTCTCAAAGCCACATATGACGCAAGCCCACTTTTTCACTAGTAGTAGGTTACTGATATTGGTTTAACAAGTTGAGAGCGCCTTTAATTTTCGAGGAAAGCAGCGAAATGCGAGTAGTTATTTCTAGCAATTGCATGACCGGGGGCTTGACCTCGGCTTTATCGTTGCTTTTGCCTGCAGCCAAATTTGATCCCATTCCTTATGTAGGGGTGAATGAAACTGTCCTTGACGAACAACTGGCAGTATCCGAAGCATGGCTACTTTCGGGTCCTGAAGGCCTGCAATCGGCGACATTAGGGCGAGTCAATAAACCTAATTTAAGGGTGATCCGTTTCCCAGACCTCTATTTCAATGCTTTCCATCCCGATCAGGTCTATGCATGGATGCGTGATGGCTCAACCGTTGACTGCGCCACTGGCCCGTATAACTCTGCAATCGCATTGTGGGCTTGGCAACATGGCCTGAACGCCCAACAAACCATCTCGCTATTCACACCCGAAGTATTTGGCGCTCTTGGCTACCACGATCGTTGGCAAGTATCAATTGATCGCTTGCGTCACGACTTCGTTCCATTTCCACACTTGGACTACCGCGACTTCATCATCCCGCTGCAACGTGCCGGCAATTTCATGCACACGGTCAACCATCCCAAAGTGGCAGCGATGGCTCAAATGGCGCGACTACTTGCAAAGCAGATCGATCCCACTGTTGATACCGAAAGCATCCCCGTTGAAAACATGATGGTCGATGGACTATTTATGGCCAGCGTTTCGTGGTCGGTCTACCCGTCAGTTGCCAATGCTCTCGGTATCAAAGGGGCATTCATGTGGAAGCTTGAAGATCATTCGGTGATTGGTCTTGAAGAATTTCTTCAACGATCATTTGCCAAATACGATGTGCAACAACCACACGATGTTGATTGCCACGAACTGTTGTGGCCAATTTATGACGAAGTCTTGTTGCCAATCGCTAACGGAGGAAAATAGTGAGTCATCCATATCGCGGACTTCCTTCTCACCAATTCTGGAACACTGGGGTAACACAAGCACCTCCAGGCGCCCTCGACCCGATGACCTCGGCGAAGTTTCAGATTCAACCAGGCGACCAAGTCGCAACGATGGGCAGTTGCTTCGCCCAACATATTTCTCGCCATCTCGTCAAGCGAGGACTTTCATATTTCATTGCCGAGCAAGGCAACCCGAACGATTCAGACGAAACAAACTCGGCTCGTAACTACGGAGTCTTCTCAGCTCGGTACGGAAATGTCTACACAGTCCGGCAAGGCATTCAACTGATTGATCGAGCATTCGGAGAATTCAGTCCGAGCGAACAAGTATGGGAAACAGTCAATGGATATGTCGACCCCTACCGCCCACAGATTGAACCAAAACCTTGGGACTCCCCTGAGCAAGTTGTTCAATCGCGTGACGAACACCTTGAAGCCGTCAGGCGAATCTTCCTTGAGAGTGATGTCTTGGTATTCACTCTCGGACTCACCGAGACATTCATTTCAAAGACCGATGGGTCGGTTTTCCCTGTTGCCCCAGGGGTAAGTGGAGGCTCATATTCGGACGATCAGTATGCCTTCATCAATTTTGGAGTGAGTGAAGTCATTGCTGACTTGCAAATTTTTATTGCCAAGGCACGAAAACTCAACCCGAATCTTCGAATCATTTTGACTGTCTCTCCAGTTCCGCTCATCGCCACTTTCGAACCTAGGCACGTTTTGGTTTCAACCACGATCAGTAAAGCAACTTTGCGCGTGGCAGCCGACGAAATCACAAAGTTGTATCCATTTGTTGAGTATTTCCCGTCGTACGAAATCATTTCTGGTTCGGCTATTGGTGCTCCGTATTTTGAGCCCGACCTACGCCAAGTACGTCAGGTTGGCGTCGACCATGTGATGCGTATTTTCGAAAAGCACATGCTTCAATCGACAAGCAACTCTTCAAACTTTGTTCCCGATACTGCACCGGTTGTGAGTCAGCCTCGCAATGTGGTGTGCGACGAAGAAACAATCATGAATACGTTGAATGCATCAGGACTACCTGCAAACGATCACTAAGTATTCGCCACTAAGCCTTCAGACCGCTTACTTGATCTAAGAGATCATCAACCATCTTTCGTAGGGCTTCACTACCAACAAGAGAGTCGATCTTTCGCTGGCCATTTAGCGACAACGAGGTCCACAATTTTTCATCGTTGTAAACCTTGACGACAGCATCAGCAATTTCATCCGCAGTATCAGCAAACAAAATGTCCTGGCCGTTAACTAATGGCATGCCTTCAACGCCAACCGAAGTAGTAACTGTGGGTATCCCATGGCTCAGGGCTTCACCAATCTTGCCTTTAACCCCTGCCCCATAACGCAATGGCGCAACGACCATCTTGTGCGAGTTGTAATGCGGCAAGAGATCTTCGACCCATCCCAGAACATTCACCGACTCACCTTGTAACTCAAAAATCTCAGAAGTCGCGTTGCTTCCAATAATTGTTAGTTCAATAGGACCCAGTTTTTGTTGCACTCGTGGAAGTACTTCCATTGTCAAAAACTTCACTGCATCAACATTGGGATCGTGTTGAAATCCGCCGACGAACAAGATTCCTTCTCGGTTCTCATATTTCTCAAGACCGTCAACAACTGGGTGGATGGTCGGAATGATTGCGGTTTTTAGACTTTTGCCACACAGTTTTTGGATGTACTGCTCATCACTCTGAGAAACTGCAATCGTGATATCAGCCATTCGAGCTGCTTTAGATTCAACACTTTCAATGTGTT
>CALEHE010000116.1 GCA_937876415.1 uncultured Actinomycetes bacterium | reverse complement strand
GAAAAATGTCGTTTTCGTGATTGCAAACATCGCGAAGAACCCGGCTGTGCAGTTAATACTGCGGTCATTGCCGGAAAACTAGATCCTCGTCGACTCGACAGTATGAAGCGACTTGTTGCCGAAGAAGCAGCACTCGAAGAAGAACAAAAGGCGCGTCTCAAAGTTGAAGATCGTCGCGGTTTTCGCAAACGCAAACCCTGATGGCAACGAAAGTTTATAACTCGCCGGCACTCAGTTGTTCGAGTACAACTTTTGCGCGATCTTGAACTGCTGGTAGATCGCTGAGTTTGAACGCGGCGCGAACTTGTTGTGCGACTCGCGGGTTTTTGCCGAGAACAACTTCGTGGCGTGCCATAAAGTCCCAATACAAAGTCGTGAATGGGCAAGCGTTATCACCAACGCGCTTGGTGCGGTCGAAATGGCAACCCTTGCAGTAGTTGCTCATCTTGTCAATGTATGCGCCACCAGATGCATACGGTTTCGTGGCCATTTGTCCACCATCAGCAAACTGCGACATGCCGACAACATTGGGGACCATGACCCATTCGGCACCATCAACGAAGTTTGCCCACATCCAGTTGGTGAGTTGTTGCGGATTGATACCTGCGATCAGACACAAGTTGCCGATCACCATGAGGCGCTGAATGTGATGCGCGTAAGCGTGTGAATCAACTTCACTCAAAACTTGAGAGACACAGTTCATTTTCGTTGACGCAGCACCGGTGAAAAGAGGAGGCAGATCGCGAGTCGCACCAAGTTTGTTGAGTTCCGCGTACTCGGGCATCCATGACCAGTACAGGCCCCACACGTATTCGCGCCATCCAATGACTTGGCGAATGAAACCTTCTGCCGACGCGATATCAACCCGTCCTTGGCGATAGGCATTTTGCACTGCATCACATACTTCGGCTGGTCTGAGCAAGCCGATGTTGAGATATGGAGACAACAACGAGTGAGCAACATGCCAACTACTTGAGACCATGGCGTCTTCGTGTGGACCAAAGGTAGGCAAAACATCGTTGATGAAGTGATTGAGTCGCTTCAGTGCGTCAAGACGACTGGTTGCCCAAAGTCCTGTTGGTGATTGACCGACACAGTGATCGCGAAGTTCGCCGATGACTTGACGGTCAATGTCATCAAGTTCACTTGCAAGTGGAGTAGGCCACTGATTCTTTCCATCTTTGGGAGGTGGTAACCGATTCTCCGAGTCGTAGTTCCAAGTTCCGGTTTCTGGTTCACCGTCATCGGTCATCAGGTAGTTCAAACGCTGACGTTGCCAACGATAGAAGTCTTCCATCTTGAATGTCTTACGTCGCTCAAGCAGTTGTGTTTTCCAGATCGCGAAATCCTCGTAATGACATAGGAACTGGTTGCTGCGTACTACCTCGCA
>CALEHE010000115.1 GCA_937876415.1 uncultured Actinomycetes bacterium | reverse complement strand
CACCAACACCAAGCGTTCATGATGCGCAGCGTGAACTTCTTGAAATGGGCGCTCGCTCGTTAGGCATTGCGACTGCCAAGGATATTGCGGACTATTTTCGTTTGAAGCCGGCAGTAGCGCGACCACGAATCAACGAACTCATTGAAGGTGGTCAGTTGGTGCCAGCAACTATTGAGGACTCCAAGGAGAAGTGGTTTCTTCATCGAGATGCGCGCTCGCCCCGATCTGTAAATGCTCAAGCACTTTTATCAATGTTTGATCCGGTGGTATGGAACCGGCCACGTGCCGAAAATCTCTTTGATTTTCGTTACCGAATTGAGATCTACACCCCTGCTGCGAAACGCAAATATGGTTACTACGTTTTGCCGTTCTTGTACGGCGATCGTCTCGTGGCGCGCGTTGATCTCAAAGCGGATCGTCACAACAACACATTGTTGGTTCCGGGGATTTTCTCTGAAACACACGCCCACAAGAAGCAAGTGGCAGAGGCCCTCGCGGACGAATTGCGTTTGATGGCCCAATGGCTACAACTTGGAACAATCAAAGTTGGCAATAAGGGTGACCTTGCGAGTGCGGTTCGTAAGTCGCTGAGCGCGCTATCTCGTTAGTCTGAAAGTATGAGTCGTCCACTGATTGCAGTCGCCGGTCGTATTGCCGCTGCTGGTCGTGTATCTCGCAGCGAGATTTCTTTTGCGGGCCGCGTGTATCTAGACGCCGTTTTGCGGGCCGGAGGCGAGCCACTGACGTTGACGCCTCGCGAGATAAGCCATGAACAAGCAGTTGAACTGTTGTCGGGCTTCGGAGCATTGGTGTTGATGGGCGGCGCCGATGTTGACCCGCATCTTTATGGACAACATCGTCAACCTCATGTCTATGGCGTGAATCACGAACAAGACAAATTTGAAATTGCCTTGGTACACGCGGCAATTGAGTTAAAGCTGCCAACGTTGGCGGTATGTCGCGGAATTCAACTTGTCAACGTTGCACTTGGTGGAACATTGATTCAACACATCGGCGACATTGACACAAGTGAATTGAATGTGGTTGTTGAACATGCGCCTGGGAAATTTCCAGCCGGCCAAGATTATGCATTGCATGATGTTGAAATAACTCCACGCACCAAATTGTCAAAAGCGTTAGGAACAACCACAGCGCGAGTTGCGTCATTTCATCATCAAGGTATTGATGAAATTGGCAAGGGTCTAAAAGTTGTGGCTCGTTCACCAGACGGACTCGTTGAAGCTCTCGAACACAGCGGCTCGGGGCAGTGGTTGATCGGAGTTCAATGGCATCCCGAAGACACAGCGACAACTGATCTGCATCAACAAGCGCTTTATAACGCGCTTATTGCTCAGACGGAGTAAAGGGAATGGGCTGCAAAGCCCAGCGCAGAGTTTTGGTCAATGCTTGGGCGGCTGGTCGTACTACCGCTCGTTCGCTGACGGGCAACCACGGAAGACGTAGAGGGAAACGTGTCCACAACGGCATGAGTGAAACCGCAGCAGCACCAAGTAGTCCGTAAATGGGTCGTTGATAAATCGGTAGCGGAGGAGTGAGCAGCAAATAGCGCGCCGCGTCGCGAGCCGGTGCAGAAGTGCGAAGTTCGGGTCGATACGCCGCGATCTGCTCCTCAAGTTCGGCGACAGAAGTCGGCGGATCAATCACGCCGAGCGCTGACGCAATACGCGACATGTCGAGTACGTATCCGTCGCGTTGTTCGGGGGACAGTTCAATCTCGCCGAACTTGGCATGAGCCGCCAAGAAAGAATCAATTTCGGCAATGTGAACCCACTTCAACAAATGTGGATCGTTGGCGCTGTAGGGGCGACCGTCATCGGCGGTGCCCACGACGCGGGTGTGCACCCGCTTGACCATGTCGACGGCCCGTTGTGATTCGCTCGCCGGTCCAAATGTTGTTGCGGCCAAGAAGTCGGCGGTGCGTTGCAGTCGTCCCCAGGGATCGGCCTTGTAGTCACTGTGCGTTGCCACACCAGCCATTGCCAACGGATGTAGGGACTGAAACAAGAGAGCACGTAGGCCGCCGATGAAC
The DNA here is from genome assembly GCA_937876415.1 of uncultured Actinomycetes bacterium. Lineage (GTDB taxonomy): Bacteria > Actinomycetota > Acidimicrobiia > Acidimicrobiales > Ilumatobacteraceae > Casp-actino8. The sequence continues at coordinate 3,719 of CALEHE010000115.1, read as the reverse complement.
ATGCACGAGTCGGCATGGATGATTCGGATCGGACGGTCTTCAGCAAACCATCTCTCGCCAGGAGCCTCAAACAACTCTTGGGCGCGGTTATCGGCGTTTGGACCAACGACACGTGAGCGAACCGCGTCAGCAACGATGCGTCGAACTGGTTCAAGGATTTCGGACATGGATAGATCGTGCCACGATTTGTGCCCCTCTGCCTATACAGGCTGAGTACGCTCGTCACATGTCCGATGAATTGCCGATCACCCCTCCGATTGATCCCAATTCCAGCAAGTTGCCGCGCTGGGTTTGGAAAGCGATCGTTGTCTTCTGGCTGGGGTTTCTCGGCACGATTTTGATTCGTTACGCCTACGACCGGCTCTTCTCGTTTTTAATCCTGCTTTTGGTGTCGCTCTTTTTATCTCTGGCAATTGAGCCGGGAACGACAAAGTTAGCAAAGCGGGGTTGGCGACGTGGTCAAGCAACGATCGTGATCCTTCTGGGCTTACTGGTTGGAGTGCTGATTTTTGTGGCGGCAATCGGAACCTTGGTCGGCACACAAGTTGCAGATCTGTTGCAGAACTCCGAGCGATATGTCAGCCGTACCGTGAATTTCCTTAATGACAATTTTTCAACCAATATCAATCCGCAAAAAGTGAATGACAGCATCCAAGATCCTGATGGACCGGTGCAAGAGTTCATCAGGGGTCAGCAAGGCGAAGCAATACAACTGTCAGTCACTGCTTTGGGGTTTTTGCTACAAACTTTCTCAGTGATGCTCTTTACTTTCTACTTAGTGGCTGACGGTCCGCGCCTACGTCGCTCAATTTGTAGTCGTTTAGATGTAGAGCGACAAAAACGAGTTCTTGATACTTGGGATCTAGCCATCGAAAAGACGGGTGGATATATATACAGCCGCGCCTTATTGGCAGTGGCTTCAGCATTTGTCCACTGGATTGCTTTCCAATCATTGGGGACGGCAGCGCCTGTCGCACTTGCACTTTGGGTCGGATTAATCTCGCAGTTCATCCCGGTGGTCGGCACATACGTCGCGGGTGTCTTGCCGGTATTGATTACGTTTATTGACTCGCCTTTGAAAGCCCTTGCAGTCATTATCGTTATTATCTTGTATCAACAACTCGAAAACTTCTTGATTTCGCCACGAATCACTGCTCGCACTATGGAAATACATCCGGCTATTTCGTTTGGAGCAGCTATTGCTGGTGGTGCGTTGCTGGGACCCGTCGGAGCGATACTTGGGTTGCCAGTTGCTGCAATGGCGGTGGCCTTAGTCAGCGCGTCTGGTCAACGTCATGAACTCATTGACAATGCTTTAGTTGAAGTGCATGAAAAGTTAGAACAAAAAACTTCACCAGTAAGGCGTAATCGATTGCGTCGACGCGGAACAAAGTGATGAAATCGGCTAGAAATCCATTTAATTCCTACGTACCGCTTGCAGTCACTTATCGCAGTGATGTTTTGGAGTCAGTGCATCACGTCGCATTAGTGGCATTAAATGAAGATGGCACAGTGGCGTTTGCGATGGGTGACGCAAATGTGGGTATCTTCCCGCGATCAAGTACCAAACCGTTGCAGGCTTATGCAATGTTGCAATCTGGGCTTGACCTTCCTGACGAGTTGTTGGCCTTGGTGTGCGCAAGCCATGACGGACGTTCAATGCATCTTGATGGTGCGCGGCGCATCTTGCAATCGGTCGGTCTTGATGAAAGTTTTTTAGCGAATACACCTGACTTGCCACTGGACGAAAGCGAAGCTGAGCAAGCGATGCGTCAAGGTGTGCGACGTTCATCAATTTTGCAAAATTGTTCGGGTAAGCACTCGGGAATGCTCGCGACATGCAAAGCTGCTGGTTGGTCAACCGATGGGTACTTACATGTTTACCATCCATTACAACAAGCAATCACCGACAGTATTCCGGCTCTCGCGCAAGATCCAGTTTTAGGTATCGGCATTGACGGTTGCGGAGCGCCAGCCCATGTGGTCTCGTTGATTGGCTTGGCTCGTTCGTTTCGCAACATGGCCATCGGAGACGCTGGCGAAGCGGGCTTGCGTATTCATCGCGCCATGTCCACGTTTCCTGACATGGTTGGTGGTCCCGATCGCGATGTCAGTTTGTTGATGAAAGGGATTCCTGGATTGATGGCCAAAGACGGAGCCGAAGGCGTTTTTGTTGCGGCTCTACCAGATGGTCGGGCTGTGGCATTGAAGGTCGCCGATGGTGCTAACCGACCGCGTCCGCCTTTGATGCGTGCCGCATTGCGGGCTTTAGGCGTAGATATTTCGCAAGTTCGACCCGATGCCTTTGATTCAACGATCCTTGGACACGGCAATCGGGTCGGTGAAGTGCGTATTGTCGGAGAACTAGCGCAAATTGGTGGCGCGATCTAAAGACGAATGGGGGCGACAACATGGCTGGTATTCCTTTCACGGGAATGATTGATCCTCTGCGTTATGCCGAGGCCGAAGTTGTCAGTCCACTAGTACGGCGAGTGATCGCGCGTAATCCATCAAAGTTCACGTTCACTGGTACCGGCACGTATATCGTCGGTAATGAATCTGAAGTTGCAGTCATTGACCCCGGCCCCGATTTGCCCGAACACAAGGCTGCCTTGTTGCGCGCCATCGAGGGTCAAAAAGTTCGAGCCATTGTGATTACGCACTGTCATAGCGACCACGTTGGTTTAGCTGCATGGTTGCGTGAAGAAACCGGTGCGCCGACCGTTGCCTGGAAGCCGCATGGTGATGTGGGGCTTCTTGACAATGAAGATGACATCAAAGTGATGGAGTCGTTGGCCCCGCCACCAAAGACCGAAGAAGAAAAAGAAAAGGAACGCGAGGTCGCTCGTGCGGCCGGGCTTGATCCTGATGACATGGAAATGCGCGAATCAGTTGATCTTGAATTTGATCCTGATGTACGCGTCGGAGATGGTGAGGTTGCGGCGCACGGCGATGGGTGGACCTTGATCGCAGTGCACACACCAGGACACACGTCAAATCACATGTGTGTTGCCCTAGTCGAAGAGAAGGCTTTGTTTACGGGCGATCACATCATGGGTTGGAGCACCACTGTGGTGTCACCTCCAGATGGTGATATGCGTGACTACTTGTCGTCAGTGAAAAAACTGCAGCAGCGTGACGACAAAATTTTGTGGCCAACTCATGGTTCGCCAGTCACCGATCCGCAACCATTTCTGAACGCGTATTACGAACATCGATTAAGCCGTGAGGCGCAAGTGATTGCGTCAATCGCTGCGGGCGTCAACACGGTTGCTCCGATGGTGCGTCAGATGTACGCGGCGGTGGCGCCCGAGTTGTATATCCCGGCGGCTCGCAGTGTGCTGTCACATCTCACGCAATTAGTCCAAGATGGACGACTGCTGGTGCGTGGTGGTGGTCCCGCTCGGCTCTCGAGTACCTACGACATCCCCTAAATCCCTTGGGTGAAGACCGATCTGGTCTGGCGAAGTAGTAGGAAACCTCAGTTATTTCCGACCAGATCGCCGAGTCTAAGTAGTGTCATATATAATGTCACTTTATGGAACTGCTTCGTACTCCCGATTCTGCATTCGCCAATATCACTGACTGGGCGTTTGAACCCGTCTACACGAACATCACGGCTGACGACGGAACAGTTATTCGCGTTGCTCACGTTGACATCGGACCCAAAGATGCTGCCGAGACTTTCTTGTGTATGCATGGCGAGCCGTCGTGGAGTT
>CALEHE010000114.1 GCA_937876415.1 uncultured Actinomycetes bacterium | reverse complement strand
GCAAGTTGTACAAGCGCCTGTTGAAAGATGAATACTGGAAGGATGCGGGGCGCACCATTTAAGCGCCCAACATCACCATGCGTATCTCGGTCATTTCCTTCACCGAGTAAGCCGGACCCTCACGTGTATTCCCGCTATCGCGCAAACCTCCATATGGCTGTTGATCAGCACGAAATGTCGGAACGTCATTCACAACAACGCCGCCGAAATCAAGGGTTCTGATTGCTTGAAGTGCCGTATCAATTCGGGATGTAAAGATTGCCGCTTGCAAACCAAAATCGCTGTCGTTGGCCATTTCTAGCGCTTTACCTACTTCGTCATAAGTCGTGACAGTAACTACCGGTCCAAAAACTTCACGCGAACAAACTTTCATTTCAGGTCGGGCGTTCAGAATGATCGTCGGCAACAATACGCCGTTCTCATCAAGCGCTCCGCCACAAGCAATCGTTGCTCCTTGTGTTGTTGCTTCATGAATCCACGATGCCACTCGATCTCTTTCAGCCAAAGAAATCAATGCTGACACCTCAGTTGCTTCATCCAATGGATCACCGACAACCAATGTTGAAACTTGGGAAATGAGTTCGCGCGTGAAGTCTGCTGCAATTGACGAGTGAACGAAAATTCGCTGAGTGGAAATACAAGATTGACCCGCATGAGAAAAACCAGCAAGCCGAATCTTCGCAGCCGCAGTTTCCCAATCGCCATCAGCCTCAATAACAATCGGCGCGTTATTACCAAGTTCAAGACCAACTTTTTTACGCGGAGCCCGTGAACGAATGCTCCAACCGACCTCGGGAGAACCCGTAAAAGTAATGAGGGCGATATCAGGATGATCAACGAGGGCATTACCGACTGTGGATCCACCGCCAGTCACGACATGCAACCAGTCAGAGGGAAGACCACATTCATCAATCAACATTTCCGCTAGCGCGATTGATGTGAAGGGTGTTTGCGAGGCTGGTTTCAAAATTATTGGACAACCCGCGGCAATCGCTGGACCAACTTTGTGCACCACCAAATTGAGAGGAAAGTTGAATGGAGCGATCGCTCCTATGACCCCAACCGGAACACTCAATGTGAAACCGATCTTTCCCGCACCAGCAGCCAGGGCCTCCATCGGAATCATTTCGCCCGCCAATTTTCGGGCTTCTGCTGCCGAGAACTCAAAAGTGCCCACCGCTCGATCAACCTCGATACGGGCAGTTCGAATGGGTTTCGCCGATTCACGAGCAATCAACTGCGCAAATTCCTCACGACGTGCCGCCAGTCGCACCGCCGCAACATCAAGAATTTTCGCTCGTTGCCATTGCGGCAAACCACGCTTTAAAGCACCTTGAGCCTGAGCGACCGCCCGATCAACTTCAACCGAAGTGCAGGCTGGAATTCGACCGATGACCTTGCGCTGAAAGGGATCTACCACATCGATCCAACTCCCCGAAGAATTCCAGCGTTCACCACATAGAGGAATACGAGTAATCTCCATATTGTCCATACCGTCAACAGTAGTCCTGACAAGGAATACTTAGAGGGTGACACTTCGGCCATCTCACGTCCATCCATATCTAGCCCCGCACCACGATGGCCAGTTCATCGCCTTCGCCCATCGTGGCGGCACCAAAGATCTTCCTGAAAACACAGTTCCCGCATTTCGTCATGCCGTTGACCTCGGTTATCAATACCTTGAAACTGATGTGCAATTAACCAACGATGGGGTTTTGGTCGCATTTCATGACAACGACTTGTTTCGAACGTGCGGGATTAAGGGTCTCATCAATGAGATGACCTGGAAAGAAGTGTCACAAGCTCGCGTTGATGACAAAGAGCCAATTCCCCTACTCACCGAGTTACTTGAAGAATTTCCAGAATCCTTCATCAATATTGATTCCAAAAGTGACCCCACAGTTGAACCACTCATCACCATTCTGAAGAAGTTCAACGCACTTCCCCGAGTCTGTATTGGTGCATTTAGTCATCGTCGTATCTCACGATTTCGCAATGCTCTCGGTGCGGAGGTTTGTACCAGCGCCAGTCCGATCGAAGTCACACAATGGATCGCCGGACTCATGCCCACTGCACCATCTTGTTTTCAAGTTCCCATAAGGCAAGGACCAATTCGAGTTGTCACTCAGCGAACTCTTGCTGCAGCACGTAGTGCTGGAAGACCTGTACATGTGTGGACAATTAACAAAGCCCACCACATGCAGCAACTCATTGACCTTGGGGTCAATGGACTCATGACTGATCAGTCAACGATTTTGAAAAAGGTCCTTACGAGCAACAATCTCTGGGTCCAAAAATGAGTGGGCTGGATATTCGCAACGTCACCATGACGTTTCCCGACGGGACCCAAGCGCTCCGTGGAATTGATCTTCACATTGAACCTGGTGAATTTGTCACCATCGTAGGACCATCCGGTTGTGGCAAGAGTACGTTGCTACGAATCGTCTCTGGACTTGAGGCTCAGACATCTG
>CALEHE010000113.1 GCA_937876415.1 uncultured Actinomycetes bacterium | reverse complement strand
TCGCCGACACACCTCACGTCATCTATGTGGGGGTCACTGGAGTGCGCTCAGAGGGGGAAGATCCCGCGGAACTAGAATTTTGCCATGGCTCTTACCTCAACAGACATTCTCATCGAGGCCGAAGACTTCACTGATTACGGCGGATGGGTTCTTGACTCTCAATTCGAAATGCAGATGGGTTCGCCCTATCTGCTCGCGCACGGCCTTGGTCGACCAGTGTCTAACGCACGAACTGTTGTCACGATTCCAGAAGCTGGTGTCTACACAGTGTGGGTGCGAGCCAAAGATTGGGTCCCAGCACACCACCCTGGTCGATTCCATGTCTCGATTGCTGGCGCAGTGTTATCGACGGAATTCGGAGCGAACGGTCGTGATTGGGCGTGGGAAAAATCCGACGAGGTTGCACTCCCCGAGGGCGAAGTCACCATCGAATTGCTCGACCTCACCGGATTCGAAGGTCGTTGCGATGCGATCTATTTAAGTCGAAATGGAAATCCACCAGTTGAAGGCGCTGGCCCTGATGCTCGATCCTGGCGCAAGAAGATGCGCGGAATCCCCGAACAACCGCCTGCTTTCGATTCATATGACGTTGTCGTTGTCGGTGGAGGTGTTGGAGGTTGTGCAGCAGCTCTCACAGCAGCTCGTCATGGATGCAGGGTCGCACTCGTGCAAGATCGACCGGTTCTTGGTGGCAATGCAAGCAAAGAAATTGGCCTCATGCCACGTGGTGACATTGGAGGGCTCGTGCAAGAACTCACGCAACGCGGCCCCGATGGCGACATTGCTGCTCTGCAAATTCTTCATGACGCTGGTGTTGACGTGATGCTTGAGCATCGAGTGTTCGAAGCAGTCACCGATGGCACCCGAATAGTCTCGATTGATGTTCGCGCTGCTCGAAGTGGAATTGAGTCACGACTTTCTGCACCTATGTTCATTGACTGCACTGGTATTGCAATTCTCGGCATACTTTCCGGCGCTGAAACCATGACGGGACAAGAATCAAAATCCGAATATGGCGAGCAGTCTGCTCCCGAAGAGCGCAGTGATGAGCATCACGGAAACACTTTGTTTTTTCGCACACAAATGGCTGCACACCCAGTTGATTTTCCTGAGGTGCCATGGGCAATTGAAGTTGCCAAGGACTACGCAAATCTAAGCGGCCAATTGAAGCGACCAGGAAAAGACAACGGCGAAGGCCCCATCGCCGGTGAGAACCCTGATAGACCCGAGTTTGATTTCGTTAAAGCATTTGCTGAAGCCAAGCCAGGCGAAAACCCCCTGATGAAATTCCCCGCCACCCATTTCTGGGAATACGGCCAATGGTTGAACCCCTACACACAGGGTGAACATATTCGTGATTACCTCATGCGTGCTCTCTACGGAACAATGTGGAATGTCAAACAGATTGACCCCGCAAATTATGCGAATCTTGAATTTGATTGGATGGCTCATGTCGCTGCACAAGGTGAATTCAAGCGATACAAAGGAGACTACGTCTTAACTGAAACCGATATCCGTGAACACCGCGAATTTGAAGATGCAGTTGTCAACAATGACGGAGCATTCTGTTTTCACTGCGCACAAAAACCTGGCGAAGGTGAGTACGACTTCCGGCTCAAAGACTGGATCTGGGATGTGCGCGACAACCTGCCCTATGCCATTCCATTCCGCTGTTTATATTCAGTCAATGTTGACAACTTGATGATGGCTGGAAAACACATCAGCGTCACTCATGTTGCAGGTACCAGTGTCAAGTTCATTGGAAACGGGGTGCAACACGGAACCGCAGTCGGGGTGGCAGCAGCACTCTGTAAGAAATATGAAACGTCGCCGCGTGGAATCTTTGAGAATTACCTGGGCGAACTGCAAGGAATCACCGAGCATTTGACGGGGCACCAGCACGACGACTCCAAATAGCTCCAGATTGACAACCCACAGACATGTGCGGTTGCACTCAAAATAGAGATCGCGCGTTCCAAAAAATGGCGTTTCGCGTTCCAAACCTTTACTGAAACCCCAACCACTACCCCATCAATACTGGGCTTTGGAATTACGCACCAGCCG
>CALEHE010000112.1 GCA_937876415.1 uncultured Actinomycetes bacterium | reverse complement strand
GCGCCTTCCATATCGTCGTCAGCCATCACGATGGCGCCCAACCAACCTTCAGTTGGTTCGGCTTTGATCACGGCATCAGCAGACGCAAACGACTTCCAACGAAAGCCGGCCATGTCAAGCGTGCGCGCCAGTTCGGGCGACGGTGACTCGGGAAAGACTGCGATGAGATCCATGACCATGCTCGTGCTCAGATGCTCTTCAAGTATCGCTGAAGTTCAAATGGGGTCACTTGAGTTTTGTAACCGCGCCATTCAGAACGTTTATTACGCAAGAACCATTCGAAGATGTGTTCACCGAGGGCTTCACGCACCAATGTTGATGATTCCATCACATTGAGGGCTTCAGATAACGACTGCGGCAATTGTGCGATACCCAACTTATCGAGATCACCATCATGCATTTCAAACAAGTTGGCATCGGCTTCAGCGGGAAGTTCGTAGTTCTGTTCGATTCCGCGCAAACCGGCGGCCAAGATCACCGAGAACGCCAAGTATGGGTTACAGGCTGGATCGGGTGAACGATATTCAATACGTGTCGCCGAAGGATTGGCCTTTTTGGGTACGGGCACACGGATGAGTCCACTGCGGTTGTTGCGCGCCCATGACACATGAACGGGTGCTTCAAAACCGGGCACTAAACGCTTGTAACTATTGACTGTTTGGTTTGTTACAGCAGTGATTTCACTGGCGTGGTGCAACAAGCCAGCCATGAACTTCTTGGCGGTGTCGGACAAGTTGTATGCGTCGTCAGGTGAATAGAAAGCGTTGCTGTCGCTGTCGTCGGTGCCGTTGTTGTTGAACAGCGACAAGTGCAAGTGCATTCCGCTGCCTTGTACACCTTCAAGTGGCTTCGGCATGAAAGTTGCATGCACACCTTGCGCTGCAGCAACTTCTTTGACGACCAAACGGAAAGTCATCACACTGTCGGCCATGGTGAGTGCATCGGTATGGCGCAAATCGATTTCGTGTTGCGACGGAGCATCTTCGTGGAATGAATACTCGACCGGAATGCTCATGGTCTCGAGTGTGCGAATGGTTTCTTTGCGCAACGTACCCGTGACGTCGGTCGTTGTGAGATCAAAGAATGATGCTTCGTCAAGCGGCTTGGGTGGCTGACCATTTTCGGGTGGAGCGAAATAAAAGAACTCCATATCGGGAGCGATTAAGAAATCGAGTCCCATGGCTTGAGCGCGCTGCAAGTTGCGACGCAACACCTGCCGCGGGTCACCACCAAATGGTGAACCATCAAGGTTGTAGATATCGCAGAACACACGCGCTTCGGGCGCCTTGTTGTCGGCCCACGGCAACATCACAAATGTGTTGGGGTCGGGAATTGCGAGCACGTCGCTTTCTTGCACGCGTGAGAAACCATCAATTGATGAACCGTCAAAGGTCATGCCATCTTCAAGAGCATTTTCCAGTTCGGCCGGACTAATGGCGAAGCTCTTGAGGTTGCCCAAGACATCGGTGAACCACAAACGAATGAGCCGCACGCCGCGTTCTTCGACGGTGCGAAGTACATAGTCACGCTGTTGATTCAACATGTTCATACTTCTAGTCTGCCTTTACTGTTTTGATAAATGACTCAAAAATGAAACCGGGGGCTGAGTTTCCCCAGCCCCCAGTTCACATTGCTTGCACCTCGATCAGACGAGGCAAGGTCGGTGGCCTCAGCCGCAAACTGTCTCAAGAAGGAGACGGCACACGGTGTACGGATCCATGTTGGCGTTGGGACGACGGTCTTCGGCGTAGCCACGACCAGTTTTTTCAACCTGGAACGGAATACGGAGTGAAGCACCACGGTCGGAGACGCCGTAGCTGAACTTGTTCCACGGAGCGGTCTCGTGCTTACCGGTGAGGCGACTTTCGATGTCGTGACCGTAATTGGTGACGTGCTCCATGACCTTCTTGCCAATGGCGTTACAGGCGGCGGTGATGGCCTTCATGTCCTTGTCGTTGCGCATGGCCTTGGTCGAGAAGTTGGTGTGAGCACCAGCTCCGTTCCAGTCACCCTTTTGCGGCTTAGCGGCCAATGAGATCACTACGTCGTAATCTTCGGCGATGCGGTGCAACAACCAGCGAGCGACGTGCATGTGGTCTCCCACGGTGAGGGCGTCAGCAGCACCAATCTGGAATTCCCACTGACCAGGCATCACTTCGGCATTGGTGCCTTCGATCATGAGGCCAGCATCAAGACAAGCCTGCGTGTGCTCTTCAATGATCTCGCGACCAATGACGCGGCCGGTGCCGACGCCGCAGTAGTACGGACCTTGCGGTTCGGGGAATCCGCCGCCGACGGGGAAGCCGAGGGGGCGACCATCGGGACGAAGCATGGTGTATTCCTGCTCAATACCGAAGATCATTTCGTCAGAGGCGTACTTCTTGGCAGCCTTGGCACACGCAGCACGGGTGTTGGTGGCGTGGGGCTTGCCGGTGGTTGCCGATGTGACTTCGCACAAAACGAGGATGTTGTCGCCGCCACGAATGGGGTCGGGACAAGTGAACACGGGAATCAGGGCGCAGTCAGACTTGTCGCCTGATGCCTGATTGGTTGACGAACCATCAAAACCCCAGTTCGGAGGGGTCGTGACGTCGTCAGCCAAGATCTTGGTCTTTGAACGGAGCAACGGTGTCGGCTCAGTGCCGTCGATCCAGATGTATTCGGCTTGATAGGCCACTTGGTCCTCCAGGGATTTGGTCCGGCGATGCCGGGATAGTTGTATGGGGCAGCGAAAGGTTCGCAGGGGGGCATTTCTCGGTCGTTGCCCAATTGTGAACGCTGTGTGAACCATGTCGAAAAACGACCGACCCGCTCAGAGAAACCAACGAACGAAAACCGCAGTCATAACGGTAACCGCAAACTGTCCGAACGCCCACACTGACTGTGCGGTTAGCCTCGCAAGCGTGGCAACTTTGCGCGTCGGCTTGGCTCAGATGAACCCCACCGTGGGCGACTTGGCGGGTAATCGAACGTTGATCGCCGACCTCTATGCGCAAGCCGTTGCTGCGAAGTGCGACATTGTTGCGTTTAGCGAACTGTCAGTGACGGGTTACCCACCCGAAGACCTTGTCTTGAGACCGGGCTTTGTTCGCGACAATCGCATTGTGGTTGAAGACCTCGCCAAGATGACTGGTTCGTGTGTGGCGGTGATTGGTTTCGTTGATTCGGGCGTCGGCAATCAGGTGGACTCTGGTCGACCAGTGATTTACAACGCAGCTGCAGTGTGCGCGAACGGCACGATTCAGCACGTGTATCACAAACGTTTATTGCCGAACTACGACGTGTTCGACGAAGAGCGCACCTTTGAACCAGGTGCCGGCGAACATCGTGTCTTTGATGTCGCTGGTGTGAAGTGTGCAGTGTCGATTTGTGAAGATATTTGGCGGGCCGATGGTCCGGTGAGTGAGCAAGCTCGTGTTGGTGCACAAATCAACATCAACATCAACGGTTCGCCATTTCATAGTGGCAAGTTGCTTGAACGTGAAGAAATGTTGCGCACACGTGCCACTGAAAACAAATGCGCAATTGTGTATGTGAATCAAGTTGGTGGACAAGACGAATTAGTTTTTGATGGTTCATCAATGGTATTTGCAGCCGACGGAACATTGTTGAGTCGTTCTGCGCAATTTGAAAGTGGATTGACAGTTGTTGAGATCAACATTGATGAACCACGAGTCGCAATGGTTGCACCAATCAGTGATCGCTACGCGGAAATGTACGGAGCGCTCGTGTTGGGTACGCGTGATTATGTGCGTAAGAACAAGTTCACCGACGTCGTGATTGGTTTGTCGGGCGGAATTGACTCATCAATTGTTGCCGCTGTTGCCGTTGATGCATTAGGTGCCGAGCATGTTCATGGTGTGGCAATGCCGTCGCGTTATTCATCGGATGGTTCAAAGACCGACGCGTATGCTTTGGCCGAAGCGTTAGGTATTGATTGTCGAACCATTTCGATCGAGCCAGTTTTTGAGGCGTACTTGTCGATGCTTGCACCAAGTTTTGCGGGCAAGCCAGCCGACCTCACTGAAGAAAACTTGCAGAGCCGCTGTCGTGGACAGATCTTGATGGCGTTGTCAAACAAGTTTGGTTGGATGGTTTTGACGACCGGAAACAAGAGCGAACTTGCGGTTGGGTACTTCACGATTTATGGCGACTCGGTTGGTGGCTACGCAGTCATTAGAGATTTGTTGAAGACCGACGTGTTTGGTTTGAGCCGTTATGTCAATCAACGTGCTGGTCGCGAAATCATTCCCGAATCGGTGCTCACCAAGCCACCGTCGGCCGAACTTCGTCCCGATCAACGCGACGATCAGAGTTTGCCGCCGTACGACGTGCTTGATCCGATCTTGGCTTTGTATGTCGAGCAAGATCGCACCGCTGCGGAAATCATTGAACTCGGCCACCCCGAAGACATCGTGCGGCGTATTGCGCGACTCGTTGACATTAATGAATACAAACGCCGTCAATGCCCGCCAGGTGTGCGGGTTTCTGAAAAAGCGTTTGGCAAAGATCGTCGCCTACCAATCACAAACGGCTACCGCGGTTAACTAGACGGAGTTGTGTGTAGTTAGACGTTGCTGTCCTTGTTAAGACATGCCGTGAGCGGTGCGTCCGTACGCAACGATGCAAGCGATCATTCCAGCGGCACAAACTGCGCCGATGAACGATGGAACATTGATGCCGAATTTGTCGTAGGCCGCGGTGCCGCCAAAGGACATGGCGGCTCGGCCTAAGGTTCCGCCGGCTAGCACAATGCCAAGCCCGCGACCAGGTGACTCTGGAATGAGATTGGCGGCCAGCGGCAGAATACTCACGATGGAAAACTCAAAGCCGAGCAAGTAAATGCCCAACAAAATCAAGCCTAAGACTGCGTTGTTGTGACCGAATGTGAGCAACAACCCAGCGGGCAAAATGAGAGCTGCGCCAAATATGGTGCTGCGTTCTTTACCCCAGGTGTCAGTACGCCGCGCACTGGTGACCGAAGCCAATAGTTCAAAGGCACCTAGCCCAAAGACAACCGCCGAAATGCCGGCTTCGGTAAAACCAAATTCATCTTCCAGCCACGAACCAAAAGTGACAAACAAAGTTTGGCTGGCCGCCATTAAGAAAAACATGGCACCGAAAATCCAGTAGCCATTTAATGGCATCTTGTGTTTGATGGTGTTGCGCGAGCGTTGCGAACCAGCAACATCATGTGCATCAAGTCGTGTCGCAACAACGAGACCCAAGATGGCCACACTGAAGGCACCCACAGCATAACCCCAACGCCAAGAACTGGCAGAGGCAACGAGGCCCATTGCAGTCACACCAATCAGTAAGCCGAGAGCCCACGATGTTTCGGTGATACCAATGACTCGGCCACGCTTTTCGTATTCAACATGGTCGTTGACCCATGACGCGAGACCAATATCGAAAATGAACTTGGCAACAGCGATGAGCAAAATGCCGAGAACAAAGACCCAGACCGACGGGCTTGCCGCGGCGATAGTGGCGGCACCCGAGATCGCAAGTAACCCTCCGGCCATGGCAGTGCGACGATGTAAAAGGTCGACCCAACGACCAAGAATTGGCGAAATACCCATCGCAAGTTCGGTGATCATGAGTGCGAGTCCAAGTCGGGACAAGCTGATATTGAAATCGTCAGAGATGCTTGCAAGAAATGGTGGCGCAAAACGGAAGCAAGCATTTGACGTCAGGCGGGCAACCGTGAGCGAAATGACATGACGTCGAGTTTCTTCTGAATATGAATCATCTAGAAACCGATCAGCGAAATAACTTTTGTTGCGAACGTTCAACTAAGTTCCGTTTCGTGAGCCGTATCTGTATCTGTTTTGTCGGTGTTGTCATCAGTATCACCAGATTTGGCAATGAGATATCCGATGGCGCGTTCGGTCTTGTCGTAGCGGCGAGTGATTTCCCAAAAATCAGGACCGTGTCCTGACACATGCAAGTGCGCTAATTCGTGAACGATCACGTAGTCGAGCACCCATGACGGAAAGCCGATGAGGCGAGTGGACATACGAATGGTTTTTGTTGACGGTGTACAAAGTCCCCAGACCGATGTGAGATTTTCTGCCCATTCAATGCTGTCGGGTATACGTAATGAATAGCGCTTTGCCAAAATGCGTGCCCGATCGGTGAGGTCAACTTCTTGCGTGGCAATTTTTCGTTTGAACCGACGCACCATTTCGGCAACATTGGTGGCCTCTTCGCTCTTGCTCATCCAACTCGGAATCGAAACGCGCAACACATCGCCATGCATCTGTGCACTCACGGTTCGACGACGCTTTTTTGACCGAATGACTTCAATTTGAAATGGTTCGGCTTGAACGGTGGAGTCATCAAAAAGTTTGAGCTCAGAATTATCTGAGTCGGTGTCACTTGTCATGTCGCTCATTCGACTGCACCGGTGTTGCGAAGTTCATCGGCAATGAGTTGCAACGGAAACAACAACGACCCGTATTCCCAACCCTCGTTGGGTGTGTGTTCAAACCACGATCCAGCCAAGTTTGGAAAGCGTTGTTGTCCACCCCCGAGGTGTTCGCGCATCAGACGCAGAACGCCGCCATGTGAAATCACCAAAACACAACCACCCGTGTTGTGCGCCACGATGTCGTTGAGTGCTTCAAGGGCGCGCGATGTCGTTGACTCGACACTTTCAAAATTGGGTGGGCGGCGATCGGCCTCGAGATAACCCGGCCATTGTGAACGGATCTCGGCCTGAGTCAGGCCTTGCCATTCGCCGGCGTGATTTTCTCGCCACCGCGGGTCAAGGCGGTGGGTTGAGCAGCCGATGGCGGAGGCAATGGCTTCTCCGGTGAATCGAGCTCGTTCAAGATCGCTCGTGACGACGACGTCAAAAGTCGGGCATTCGGTGGCAATCAGTCCGCCGGCGAGTCGGGCTTGTTCACGACCGAGGGCGGTGAGGGGTGGATCGGCCTGGCCTTGCCAGCGACCAGTCGCATTCCATTCACTTTGGCCATGCCTCAGAACCAAGATTCGGGTTTGAAGTTGGTTCGAGGGTTCAACTGGCACAACCCACGAGGGTAGTGCGGGTACGCTCGGCGAGGTGGCAACTCTGCGTCTCTTTGCTCAAGCCCGAGAAGTGGCTGGTACTTCAAACGATACGGTCGACGGCGCCACGGTTGATGCGGTGATCGCCAATGCGATCGCTCGATATGGGCAAAACTTTGCTGACCTGCTGCCGACCTGTCGAATTTGGCTCAATGGTGAAGCAGTACCCACTTCGACCGCCGTGGGCGATAAAGATGAAGTTGCGGTGTTGCCCCCCGTCTCTGGAGGATTCGAATGAATATGACTGCCAAGCCCCTCGGAAACCCAGGTTCGTTATCGTTGCCCGATTTACGTGCCGAACGCGATGCGTTGCGCAAACAAGAAGACGCGGTGTCGTTCGTTCGTCGTTTGGCACAGGGTCGTGTTGATTTGGTGACAGCAGTTCGTCAACACAAAGCCGATGGCACGGGCACTGTTTCGGTGGCTGAAATCGTGCGTTCAGGTGTTGGACCTGCCCCCAGCACGGGTTCGGCTCGACCGCCCCGTGACACCGAAGTGAGCGCCGATCATCCGTTGCTCACCGAGTTTGATGCGTTGTGCGATCAGTTGGGCTTTGACAATATGGCCGATCTTGATGATGCGGGCCTCGAGGCTCTGGAGAGTGGTTTGAAGGCCTTTGAGTCAACGCAGTCTGAGATTCGTCGACAGCTGTTTGATCGTATTGATGCCTTAACCGCCGAGTTGGTGCGTCGCTATCGCGATGGTGACGCCTCGGTTGACACCTTGTTGCAAAACTAAAGTCCTGCACAGAGGGCCCATCTTGGGGCACGTTCAGGCAAAGTTGGCCGACCACCGATAGTTTTCATTGTCTGTGACGCGTGTAGCCATGCTCTCTTTCCACACCTCGCCGCTGGCTCAGCCAGGCGTTGGTGATTCGGGCGGTATGAACGTGTACGTGCGCGAACTCGTTGCGGGTCTCGCTCACGCTGGCGTTGAAGTCACTACATATACCCGTGAGTGGCGCAGTGGATTGCCGCGAGAAGTTTTAGTCGAACCAAATCACCGCGTGGTTCATGTGCCGGCCGGTCGAATTGATTTGCCCAAAGAAGAACTTGAGGGAATGATTCCGACCTTCACCGATTTCGTGTTGGACGACATTCGTCATGCCCACGCAGCCGATGTTGTGCACGCCAACTATTGGTTGTCAGGCGTTGCCGGACATTCGCTCAAGCACGAACTCGGAATTCCTTTAGTAACGACCTTTCACACGTTGGCGCGCGTGAAGGCTGAAGGCGGAGACCCCGAACCCGAACGTCGTGAACGCTCTGAAGCACAGATCATTGGTTGTGCCGATGCCATTTGTGTGAGCTGTGATCAAGAAGAAGATCAGTTCCGCCGTTTGTATGGCAATCCACCAGGACTTGTTGAAATCGTTGCGCCTGGTGTTGAACATGCTTTCTTTACGCCTGGCGATAAGCGTGGCGCACGTTTTGCTTTAGGGATGGGCGATGGTCCGGTGTTGTTATTCGTCGGCCGCATTCAGCCACTGAAGGGTGTTGATGTTGCAGTTCGTGCGTTGGCTGCTTTGAATCGCCGCGATGCTTCGTTGTATGTCGTTGGTGGTGCGAGTGGAATGCAAGGCGACTCTGAAGTTGCGCGGGTGAATGCGCTGATTGATGAACTTGGTTTGACCCAACAAGTGCATTTCATTGAGCCACAGGCTCATCACATGTTGTCAACGTATTACCGTGCGGCCGACGCAGTCTGGGTGCCGAGCCGATCGGAGAGTTTTGGACTGGTTGCACTCGAAGCAGCGGCTTGCGGAATTCCAGTGATTGCGAATGCAGTTGGTGGTTTGTTGTCGCTGGTTGATCACGGAATGACGGGCTACCTAGTTGCCGATCGTGATCCTGAAATGTTTGCCAAATACACCGCTGAATTATTGAACAATCCGACACTCGCGGCATCGATGAGTGCTGCGGCTGCCGAACGAGGTCGTCGTTACACCTGGAGCTTTGCGGCGGCGCGTTTGCGCCGTGTCTACTCGGACATCACCTCACGTACGTTGGTGAACTGCTCGTGAGCGATTTGTTCAGCGATGCATCGCTGGCGATTATCGAACGTCAAGTTGACGAGTGGCTCGCCAAAATGAAGAGCGAAGACGAAGTGATTTTGGCGATTGATCACGGTGACCCTGATCCGGCGTATCGAGCGCGCTGGTACGTGCGCATGAGGGGTGACACCAAAGATTTCATTACGGTGTGGCTCACACTTGGCCAGCGCACATTGCGTTACGAGACCTATGTGATGCCCGCACCCGAGGAAAATATCGCGGAGTTCAACGAGAACTTGCTGCGACGCAACGACAAGTTGATCGGTGCACATTTCTCTTTGGGTCTTGAAGACGCCGTGTACTTGCGCGGTGAGTTGCCACTCAGTGGTCTCGCCGAATCAGAATTGGATCGCATTGTGGGCTCGCTATATGCCCAAGTTGAACAGTGTTTCCGCCCGTTGCTGGCTATTGGCTACGCATCGCGTTTCATGAATCAATAGTCGTTGTCGCCAGTACGACTGGGGACTCGCCCACACTGCATCGGTCTCGCTGGTGTTGATTGGGAAGTCCGTGCCAGCGAGACCGCACGAACAGAATGCGCTGAGGCGTTAGCGTGAAGGTATGAGCAACTCCTCGGGTTCTTCAACTTTGGCCATCATTGGTGGCGGCAATATGGGCGCAGCTTTAGCCGGAGGCCTGTTGGCTTCGGGTTTTGTATCGCCCGCCAATTTGGTGATCGTTGAAGTCATTGCGGCTCGTCGCGAACAGTTGGCCGCAATGTTCCCTGGTGTCACCATTTCTCCGCTCATCACTCCGTGTGGTTCGGCGGTTGTCGCCGTGAAGCCGCCCGATGTGCCAGCGGCATCGCAATCGGCCGTTGCGGCTGGAGCAGTTCGAGTGTTGTCGATCGCTGCGGGTGTCACGATCAAAACTCTTGAGGCGGCCTGTGGAACTGGAGTCGCAGTCATTCGCGCCATGCCCAATACGCCGTCGTTAGTGGGCGAAGGGGCCTCGGCAATTGCGGGGGGCGCTCATGCCACTGAAAGCGATATTGAGTGGGCCGAGGCAGTGCTTGGTTCAGTTGGTCTCGTGGTGCGGGTGCCCGAATCGCAACTTGATGCGGTGACTGGTTTGGCTGGTAGTGGTCCGGCGTACTTGTTCTTGGTGGCTGAAGCCCTGATGGACGCTGGAGTGGCCTCCGGTTTGCCGCGGGCGACGGCCGAGACTTTGGTGCGTCAGTTGTTTGCTGGTTCGGCCAAGTTGTTGGCTCAAGGTGAAGCCCCAGCCGACTTGCGCGCCAGCGTCACTTCGCCTGGCGGAACCACTGCTGCTGGGGTTTCGGTGCTCGAAACCGAGGCCGTGCGGGCTGCTTTCATTCAGGCCGTCAAGGCCGCGACCGACCGCAGTCGTGAGCTGGGAAATCGGTAGTTTTTGAGTGAAATATTCGCTTTGGGCTCAAAAAATTGTGCAGGAAAAAATCTCTGCGCAAATTTTCGCATTTGGGGCAAAGCGGGTCTAGGGTATGTCGCAGGTCACAAGACCGCTAGCTGAAAAGCTGGAAGACGCGCTCGAAAGAGCAGCGCCGACTGGGCCGGTGTCATCGGGGGGTTGACACCGGCCCTGTCGCATTCTCGGAAGTTTTCACGGCTCGCAATTTTTGGTGATCCACTGACACACTGTCGTTCGTGAGTCGTACTTATGACACCGTTTCGTTCTTATCTGATCTTGGCTATGAGTCAGAACACGTTGGTGTCGTGAAGGCGGTGTTGCGCGAATCAGCACCGCATGTTGTGGTGATTGACCTCACTCATGGCATTGCTCCGTTTGATACGCGTGGTGCGTCGTTGTCGTTGGCTCGCGCGGTTCCGTATCTCACTGAAGGAATTGTGATTGCGGCAGTTGATCCGGGTGCAGCGTTTGATCGTCGGCTTGTTGCTGTTGAAGTCGCTGGTGGAGCAGGAATCTTTATTGGTCCTGATAACGGAGTGTTAGCGCCAGGAGTTGCACTTGCTGGTGGTGCCGAACGGGCTGTGGTTTTAGATCGTGATGAGTTGCATCTTGCTTCACCCGGTGCAACATTTGTGGCACGTGATGTGTTTGCGCCAATTGCTGCCCTATTGGCGAATGGTGAAGGTCTCTTTGATGTCGGCACCGAAATTGATTCGTCGCTGTTGTTGCCGGGCATTGTTCCGATCCCGCGCGAAGAGAACGGCGGCTTTGAATGTGAAGTGCTGTGGGTTGATCGCTTCGGAAATTGTCAACTCAATGTGAGCCTTGATGATCTTGAAAGTTCATGGGTGAATCCTGTTGAGCGCGTCCGAGTTTCATTTGGTGAGACCATCCGCAACTTTGTTGTGGCGCGGTCGTACGCCGAACTGGGTCAAGGTGCTGCCGGGTTAGTCGTTGATTCTTCTGGACTGTTGTGTGTTGCTGTTGATAGTGGATCAGCGACTGATCAATTGGGATTAGGTGAGAGTCAGCAAGTCACGTTGCAACCGGGCGGTCTTGAACCGGTCGTTTCAACCCCAGTTACCCTTCGCCCATCCCTCTAAAACGTAAATTTCTTTGTGATTCTGGTGCAGGATCGTTGCGTAATACGCAACGATCCTGCACCAGAATCACTATGGTTAGGTCATGCGTCCAGCAACCACATTGACGACGGCCATTTTGTTAGGTGCGATCTTTGTTGCCGGAATCATTTCGCTGATGCGTTTGTAGATCAGGAGGCCGCAATGAACTTGGCATCGATCATTGATTCACACGCTGCTCACCTTCCCGCATTCCTCAGTCAGGGTCGCACCACCACGTACGGAGAACTTCGCGAGCAGGTTGAAGGTTTTCGCGGCTCATTAATGAACCTTGGCGTGAAGGCCGGTGATCGCGTTGCGATGGTCTGCGGTAATGGGCGAGGTTTCGTCATTGCCTACTTAGCAACAATCGGTGCCGGCGCGATTGCGGTGCCACTTAACCCGCTGAGCCCGAGCCCCGAAATTGAATCTGAATTGATCAGTGTTGATCCAATCGCGGTCATCGTTGAACCATCAGGTGTTGCGTCTTTTCAAGGAGTTGATCGATCACAACTGACTTCGCTGCGCCACATCATCGCGAGCGATCAAATTAGTGCAACATTGTTGAGTGGCGATATTGCGCTTCATGTGTTTGATGATCTTTTAGATGGTCCAGCCACAAAATGGGTCAGTCTTCCCGCACCATCTCCGGCGGTTCTGATCTTTACGAGTGGAACCGCTGGTTCGCCCCGAGCTGCAACTTTGTCGCATGGCAACCTGCTCGAAAATATCTGTCAGAACAATTCGACAAGTGATCACATCAAAGAGGGTGACGTAGTTTTTGGTGTGTTGCCGATGTTTCACATCTTTGGACTCAACGTTGTCTTGGGAATGTCACTGATGGCTGGTGCGTGCGTTGTGCTTATTCAACGATTCGATCCAGTTACTGCAGTTGAAACCATCATTGATCGTAAAATCACCATTGTTCCTGGTGCACCTCCGGTGTGGATTGCGATCTCATTGATGGAAGATGTGAGTGCCTCGGCATTTGCGACGGTTCGTATGGCACTCACCGGCGCGGCTCGGATGCCTGAAGATGCAGCCGAGCGTTTGAAGCGCAAATTTGATATCGATTTGCGTGAGGGATACGGACTCACTGAAGCCGCACCAGTTGTGACAAGTTCTGTCGGTATTGAACCTCGACGTGGGTCGGTCGGTCGGGCAGTAGAAGGCCTTGAAGTGCGAGTTATTGACACTGAGGGCAATGATGTCCCAGTTGGTGACAGTGGTGAGGTTCTTGTCAAAGGCCCGAATGTGTTTGTGGGCTACTGGAACGACCCAGTGACCACGGCACGAGTGATTGATAAAGATGGTTGGCTTCACACTGGTGACATCGCGATGGTTGATGATGACGGCTATCTGTATCTCGTTGACCGCGCGAAAGACTTGATTATCGTGTCAGGATTTAATGTGTATCCCGCCGAAGTTGAAGAAGTATTGAAGCGTCACTCGGCGGTACTTGAGGCAGGTGTGATTGGCGTTCCTCACCCAACAACTGGCGAGGCAGTGAAAGCGTTTGTGGTGTTACACAAGGGTGCAAATGTTGATGAAGATGTACTGATTGATCATTGCCATGACCATGTGGCGCGCTATAAGTGTCCGAACAAAGTGTTGATCGTGGACGAACTACCGCGCAATACCTTCGGTAAGTTGTTGCGTCGCTCGTTGTGACTTTTTGGGCTGATTTGAAGCCACCAAGAAACCACTAAACAGTACGACAATTCCGACCAGTAATGTGATGGCAAAAGCGCGATCTTCGCCCATTCGACCGGCCAAGGTTCCACTTCCTGATAACACCAAAGTGCCGAGGGCGATCAATGAATTACTGGTGGCATGGCGACGAGTGCTGGTGATGTGTCGGTTTGCTTCGCTGATTGCCGGCATACGACCACGTGTCACGCGAATGATTGACCAAATGGCGCCAACAATGATCACCAGTGCTGCGACACCCGAACCAACTGCTGCGAAAACACGTGGTGCGACTCCAAACAGTTCACTACCTTTCGGCATGGTTTGCCCCCCGAGGTCGCTCGATTTAGTTGGAGCGATTAGCACGACACCAACGGCGACCCCTGACAATGTGATCAGCCATTGTTTAGTGATGTAACCAATGCGTGGACCGAACAACAAATAGACAGTGCCGAGTGCGAGCCACGGAACATTCAGCACTGCACCAGCCAAAAAGAAAACGCGGAATGAACCAAGACTCCAGCCGCGAGCCTCGGCCCACCAAAGAGCAAACGAACCAACTGCAAACAACAGAAGCGAAAAACTCCAGGCACCATCGTGTGGGCGCCGGCGTCGTAACCAACGATCAAAAGTTGAAATGCTGAAAGCGAGGGCGACCAAGGTTGCAGCGGCGCCGAGAGCGGCATTCAGTGTCACACTGTGAGATTAGAGCAGAGTGGATGGCAAGGGAGTGGGCGTCCCGTGATCTGTGGTGACAGCGGTGACCGATGACCATCGTTTATCAACAAGTTTGAGTGGTGAGAACTCGCCACTTCTCGTGGTGACGCGTAGCGTTTTCACTATGGCCGAACGCCCCCGACGCCGAATCCCTGATGCGACAGTTGCCAGATTGCCGATTTATCTTCGGATTCTTCACGATCTCGCCGAAAATGAAACAACCGGAATCTCCTCTGAACAACTTGCTGAACTTGCTGCAGTCAATGCCGCCAAAGTTCGTAAAGATTTGAGTTATCTCGGAAGCTACGGAACCCGTGGCATCGGATACGAGGTTCGCTACTTGGTTTTTCAGATCGAACGAGAACTTGGACTCAATCATGAATGGCCCGTGATCATCGTTGGTGCGGGCAATTTGGGTCAAGCACTGTCGGGTTATGGCGGGTTTGGACAAAAGGGTTTTCCCGTCGCCGGAGTCGTTGACATTGATCCCGTCAAAATCGGTGGAGTGGTCGGCGGAGTGCGGGTGCGCCACATCGATGAACTACCCCAGGTCGTGGCTTCTCGCCAAGTGTCCATCGGAGTCATTGCGGTTCCAGCCGATGCGGCCCAAGATGTGGCCGAACGCCTAGTCAAGGCCGGAATCACCAGTATTTTGAACTTTTCACCTGCCGTGTTGACACTTCCCTTCGGAATTACGGTCCGAACGGTCGATTTAGCCCTTGAATTGCAGATTTTGAGCTATCACGAGCAGCAACGCCAAACCCGCCAAACCGCCATCGCCTCATCAAAGAGCGCCAGCGCCTAAATCAGAAGTCGGTTGAAATCCCATGCGCATAGGTACCTCAAAAGGTCACAGGGAATAAGGTAATAGCCGTGTCGATCGTCGTCTTCGGGGTGAATCACCGGACTGGGCCCCTTTCCCTGTTGGAGCGGGTCACTATTGCCGACGACGCAATTGCTAAGACGGTGCACGGTTTGATGGAACGACCCAATCTTCGTGAAGTCGTTGTGTTGTCGACGTGTAACCGCACCGAGGTGTACGCCGTCGCTGAGAAGTTTCATGGTGCCTATGGTGACTTGCGCGATTTCTTCTGCGACCTCGGTGGATTCTCAGCCGACGAACTCATTCCGCATGTTTATAGCCAGCACGATGATGCCGCGATCAGCCACCTGTTCGAAGTCGCTTCGGGTCTCGATTCGGCGGTGCTTGGTGAGAGCGAAATTCTCGGACAGGTGCGCACGGCATGGGAACGCTCTCAGCGTGAAGGTGGAGCGCTCTCAACTTTAAATCTCTTGTTCCGCCACGCAATCGAAACTGGTAAGCGTGCTCGGACCGAAACTTCAATCGGTCGTCATACGTCAAGTGTGAGTCATGCTGCGGTTGACATGGCGCGTGAAAGCCTTGGCGCAATTGACGGCTTGACTGTTCTTGTTGTTGGTGCCGGCGATATGGGTGAAGGCGTCACTGTCGCATTGTCCGATTCAGGTGTTGGCAAAGTGTTTGTGACGAATCGCACGATCGCCAAGGCGCAGGCGTTGGCCGACCGTGTCAATGGCTCGGTCACTGAGTTCTATCGCCTGGCTGAAACACTCAATGAGGCCGATGTTGTCGTCACATGTACCGGTGCAGGTTCTACCGTCATCGACGCGAACATGGTCAAGAATGCGATGGCGCTGCGAGCGGACCGTCCTTTGTTCATTGTTGATATTGCTGTTCCTCGCGATGTTGATTCTGAAGTGGCCCATATCAATGGCGTGACTTTGCTTGATCTTGACAATTTGCGCGACTGGGCTGCTCGTGGTCAAGCGCAACGGGCAACTGAAGCATTCGCTGTTCGCGACATCATCGTGCAAGAAATTGAACGTTTTAATATGGAGACGACCGCTCGCCAGGCTGCACCACTGGTTGCGCAGTTGCACGAGCGAGCCGAGGCAGTGCGAGCCGCCGAAATTGATCGTCAATTTAAAAAATTGTCATCACTGACACCCGAACAACAAGATGCAGTTGACGCGGTCACCAAAGGAATCGTGGCCAAGTTGTTGCACGATATGTCGGTACGTCTGAAAGATGATGCGGGTACGCCGCGTGGTGAACGCAACTCTGCGGCTGTTCGCGATCTTTTTGATCTTTCGTAATGATCGCAGTGACACGATGAGCGTGCTTCGAATTGCGACTCGTAGTTCGGCTCAAGCTCGCACGCAAGCAACTACGATTGGTCAATTACTTGAAGCAACCCATGATGGCTTAACAGTTGAACTTGTTTTTGTTGATACCACTGGCGATCAAAAACAAGATGTCCCCCTGCACACCATCGGTGGTCAAGGCGTGTTTGTGAAAGAGGTTCAGGCTGCCGTTTTGGCTGGTCGTGCTGACATTGCAGTGCATAGCGCAAAAGATCTGCCGTCAACTCCGGCCGACGGCTTGTGTATTGGTGCTTTTGGCCAACGTCGAGATCCCCGTGATGTGTTGGTAGGTCGTGCACTCGGTGATTTAGCCCAAGGTGCAACTATCGCCACGGGATCTGTCCGTCGTCGCTCGCAATTGTCGGTGATACGACCCGATCTTCAATTCGTTGAACTACGTGGCAACATCCCGACCCGGCTTGAGAAAATTCCGACGGATGGATCAATCGTGATGGCGGCGGCTGCTCTTCAAATTTTGGGCTGGACTGAACGCATTAATGAGTACATGACCGTTGATGTCATGGTGCCAGCAGTTGGTCAAGGTTGTGTTGCAATTGAATGTCGCATTGATGATGAGCAGACACGCACCATTTTGACGACCATTGATGATGCGCCTTCACGTCGCGCGGTAGAACATGAACGCGCATTCCTCGCTGAATTAGGTAGTGGCTGTTCGTTACCTGTTGGGGCCTACGACGACGGCGAAAAAATGCTGGTGTACTTGGCATCTGACGATGGACAGAAGCACCACTTTGCGACCGTGCCCACTGGACGTACTGCATCACATGAGGAATTGCTCGTGGCGGCGCGACGTGCGGCGCAAGTCGCCCGAGATGCTGTCGCTGGCTGAAATATGACACCCAACTCGCTCACGCTTGCTGGTCGAACGATCATCGTGACTCGTGCGACTGAGCGGGCGGGCGGTTTGACAACTTTGTTGCACGATCAAGGAGCGCAGGTTCTTGAAATTCCGGTGACGACGACTGTTGATGCCGTTGATGGCGGTCGCGATTTACGCACGGCAATCAACAACATTGAGAGTTACGACTGGGTAGTCGTGACATCGCCCGAGGGCGCGCATCGATTTCGTGAAGCAATTTCTTCAATCACGTCGGTGCGGCAACACTTCAAGGTGGGAGCAGTCGGAACAGCAACTGCAGCTGCACTTGGCCGCGCTGACTTGGTTCCGAATGTGCAGACGGGTCGATCACTGGGTGAAAGTTTTCCATCTGGCTCGGGGCGAATTCTCCTAGCTGTCGCCGAATCGGCAGGAACTGATTTTGAAGAGGCGGCTCGCCACAAAGGTTGGACTGTTCATCGAGTGACGACCTATCGCACGATTCCCATCACACCCGACCGAGACCGGAAAACCGAGATCGTTGTCGCCGATGCCATCACTTTTGCCTCAGCGTCATCGGTGCGGGCTTGGCATGATGTCTTCGGAACCACGATGCCCAAGGTGGTGGTGGCGATGGGTCCGATGACCGCAACAGCACTCACTGAGATTGGCATCTCTGATGTTGTTGTTGCCACAGAACAGTCATTGACCGGTCTTGTGGAAGCAACCTCGCGGGCACTGGCGAGTCGTTAAGCACTGACCGACCGTAGGCTGGGGCCATGTCCGCACGCTTCCCCGTGTCACGTCCGCGTCGTTTGCGCCGCACCCAGGCTTTGCGCGATCTCGTTGCTGAGACTCGTCTGAATGTCAATGATCTTGTTGCGCCTTTGTTTGTTCGCGAAGGTATTGACGCTCCGATTCCGATCACGTCACTGCCAGGCGTTGTGCAACATTCACGAGCCAGCCTGCGTGAGGAAGTTCGTCAACTTGCCGACCTTGGTATTAAGTCAGTCATTCTGTTTGGTGTCCCAGCCAAGAAAGACGAAATTGGCTCGGGAGCATTTGATCCAGCCGGAATCGTGCAGGTTGCGCTGAATGATTTGCGTTCAGATCTTGGTGACCGCATGGTGTTGATGTCTGATTTGTGCGTTGATGAATACACCAGCCATGGTCACTGCGGAATTCTTGATGGTCACGGTTCGGTCGACAACGATAAGACTCTCGAGATTTATGCCAAGGCAGCTATCGCTCAAGCCAACGCTGGCGCTCACATCGTTGCTCCGAGCGGCATGATGGATGGTCAAGTCGGTGTGATTCGTAGCGCTCTTGATCAAGCAGGTCATGTTGAAACATCGATCCTTGCTTATTCGGCAAAATATGCGTCTGGTTTATACGGGCCGTTCCGTGAGGCTGTGGATGTGCAAATCGTTGGTGGTGGCGATCGCAAGGGTTACCAACAAGACTGGCGTAACGCGCGCGAGGCCCTCACCGAGGTTGAAGCAGATATTGAACAAGGTGCCGACATGGTGATGGTCAAGCCCGCATTGGCATATCTAGATGTCATCGCTGCTGTGCGCTCAATCGTGAATGTTCCCGTTGCGGCGTATCACGTGAGTGGCGAATACTCGATGATTAAAGCAGCAAGTGCAAATGGCTGGATTGATCACGATGTGGTGGCGACTGAACATCTCACCGCAATTAAGCGCGCTGGCGCAGACATTATTTTGACGTACCTCGCGCGTTGGTACGCCGAGCTAGCGAACGGCTGAAACCAATGACAACTCAACAGCAGTCATCAATTCCGTATTGTGATGCCACGGCATGCGTTGCTGCCGGTTGCAATCCGATTGTGTGTACCGGAGCCGGAACACCTTCAAACAAACAAGTCTTTGAACGCTCAACTCGCGTGATCCCTGGTGGAGTGAACTCGTCAATTCGTGCGTTTAAGGCCGTCGGCGGTTCGCCGTATGTGGTTGCACGTGGCGATGGCGCACATGTTTACGATGTCGAAGGTAAGCAGTACATCGACTTAGTGCAGAGTTATGGTGCCGTCATTTTGGGTCATGCTCATCCGGCGATTACGTCGGCACTTCGTGATGCTGCTCCAGACGGAACTTCATTTGGCGCTCCGACACCGCGTGAAATGAAATTGGCTGAAGCAATCAGTGAGCGCGTGCCTTCGTGTGAACGCGTGCGTTTCATGAACTCTGGCACGGAGGCAACTTCAACGGTGGTGCGATTGGCGCGCGGGCTGACTGGCCGATCAAAAGTGATCATCTTTGACGGCAACTTTCACGGCGCAACTGATGCTTTGTTAGCCGCCGGCGGAAGCGGTGTGGCAACACTTGG
>CALEHE010000111.1 GCA_937876415.1 uncultured Actinomycetes bacterium | reverse complement strand
GCGCCGCCGTGTTTCAGAGTGAGGAACACTCCGGTCAAACACAGATCAATGATTCGTTTCCATTCTGAAAGAGGAAGTTCCGTAATCAGTCCGTACGTTCCGGCTCCGGCGTTGGCAACGACAGTATCGATGTGGTCAAAAGACGATATTCCGAAAGCGGCGAGGTTGGCTACATCTTCTTCCTGGGTGACATCGCATAAGCAAGTGCTGACTGCATCACCAAATTCTGCACGCAGTAGATCTAAACCTTCTTGACTAATGTCGCCCGCAACAACTTGTGCCCCGTCGGCAATATAGCGTTCAGTAATCGCCCGACCAATACCAGAGGCCGCACCAGTAACTAAGGCAACTTTTCCTGTGAGATTTCCCATACACGAAATGTACTGTGTCTTAAGTTTTTAGTTATCAGCGGATAACAGGGCGCGTATTTCCGAGCGGCGTACTTTGCCTAGTGCTGTTTGAGGGATGGAGTCAACGACGTAGATCTCTTTAGGTACGCAATAATTTGGCAAGGTTTGAAGTATGAGATCTCGTACATTTTCGAGTGAACAATCGAGCTGGGTTGTTACTAAGACAACTCGCTCGCCCCATTCAGGATCGGAGAGCCCGATCACTGCATATTGGCCAATCTCAAACATCGAATTGAGGGCATTTTCAACACTGTCGGGCCAGACCTTTTCGGAGCCAGTAACAATAACGTCTCCCCGCCGACCTTGGACATGCAGTAACCCGTTGTTGTCGAATGAGCCGATGTCTCCAGTGTGTAGCCAGCCGTCATTGTCAATGGAACTTGATCCGTCGCGGTAGCAACGCATATTCATCGGTGAACGAACCAAGATTTCGTCGTCATCTATTTTGATTTCAACTCCAGATAGGGGGCGCCCTTCATAGACCACTCCCGAACCCGTCTCAGTCATGCCGTATGTGGCGATGACATTGCGTGGTCGATTGGTCGGAGGTTTGCTTCCACCGAGAAGGATCGCCCTGAAGATACGAGGATCAATTCTGAGTAATGCGGTTGGAACCAGAGAAACCAATGTGCAGTGGTGCGATGCTTTTCGAATTTCCTCCGCGTCAAACTTGGGAGCGACCGTGAGTTGGGTGCCCATCAGTAGTGAACGGGTCACCACACTGAGTCCCCCTATATGAGCAAGTGGAAGGCATGAATACCAGTGATCATCGAACTGAACATCCAGAGCGTGAGAACTCGCCTGTGCGGAAGCAAGCACCGAGTCATGAGTGAGAATGACTCCTTTGGGTACTCCGGTTGACCCGCTGGTCGCAATGACAAGTGCATCTCCGGGCTCGACATTGATGCCGCCTGGCAACTCGTGTTGATCATCGTTAGTGATGATGTGAGTTGGTTTGAACTGTTCGATCAGGCGTCTTTTCGCTTCATCAGGCAATCGTTGATCGATCGGAAGAATTGCATCGCCTGCATCCCACGCCCGAGATAATTCGTCAACGAACTTCTGACCCGGTGCAAGATCAAGAGCAATGAGCGACTGCATATCGTTGAACTTAGTGCAAGCGAGTAGCGTTCAACAGGTGAACAAGTGGATTCTTGGGGCTCGGCCGCGAACGTTGCCTGCAGCAGTTGTACCTGTCGTCGTCGGCGCGGTGATTTGTATCGGTGAAGGTGGCGCTCAGTGGTCACGCGCCGGATTGGCCCTAGTAGTGAGCTTGCTTTTGCAGATCGGCGTGAATTTCGCCAACGATTACAGCGATGGTGTTCGAGGAACTGATGAAGTTCGAGTTGGCCCAGCACGATTGGTTGCATCTGGAATGGCTACACCACGTTCGGTGAAGCGTGCAGCTTTTCTCACCTTTGGTTTGGCGGCAGCTATCGGGTTGGTTTTGGCGTTCATGACTTCGTTGTTTGTGCTCCCAGTTGGTGTCGCGGCATTATTGGCGGGATGGTTTTACACCGGTGGCAAGAACCCTTATGGCTATATCGGTCTCGGGGAGGTTTTCGTTTTTGTCTTTTTTGGACTTGTGGCAACAGTCGGAACGACGTTTGTGATTTTGGAAAGAATTCCCTCGATGGCCTGGCTACAAGGTGTTGGGGTCGGGTTGCTTGCTTGTGCCTTACTAGTGATTAACAATCTGCGCGATATCCCGACTGATCGTTTGGTGGGTAAGCGCACGTTGGCAGTTCGACTTGGCGATGAGCGAACTCGAGTTCTTTATCAATTCATGGTTTGGGGTGGGGTGGCGTGCGGAGTATTTGCGGCGGTCTCAAATCCATGGTCGTTGCTCGTATTGATGTGCGTCATTCCAGCAATCGCGCCTTTGAAAATGGTGCGCAGTGGGGCAATCGAACGCGAATTGATTGCAGTGCTTGGATTAACAGGAAGAGTTCAGATTGTTTTTGGTCTTTCAACTCTGATCGCCTTCCTTGTGGGAAGGTAGTTTCTGACTATGAGTTCTCTACCTCCTCCGGAAATGCCCAAATACTCGGGCAATGGGTTCAATGAGTTGTCGCCAAAACGCGAAAGCAGGGCACTGGTGGCGTTGGTGTGTGCGCTACTTGGACTACTTTTGCTGCCGATCGTTTTCGGCGGAACTGCCATTGTTCTTGGGGTTCAGGCACGCAAAAAGATCCAATTATCTCAAGGCATGTTGACTGGTGAAGGCCTCAGCAAGGCGGCAGTGATCATCGGAATTCTTGATGTGGCGCTTTTTCTTCTTTTGATCACTCAAGGCTGATTAATTCAAGAATTCGCTGACAACTGATTGAAAGCTAGGCGTTTGTTCGAGATGTACGGAATGGCTAGCGTTGTTGATCACGGTTAATTCGGCGTTTGCACCAATAGTGCTTTTCATTTCGTCGCCAATGTGACGGAATTTGTCATCGTCGCTGCCAACGACAAGTAGTACTGGCATATTGAGTTCATGAAGCCGGTCCCATAACGATTCTTGGGTTCCTGTTCCACATAAACGCAGGCTTGAAGCAAGACCCTCTGAAGTGTTGCGCAGGCGATCCTGAATATCGGCAGGTGTTGAAATCAGACCCCTAAACATGGGAGCACTCAACCATTTCTCCACGAATTTATCCACGCCGATTTCAGTGATTTCGAGAGCGAGTTTTTCATCAGACTGAACTCGTGCTGACCTGTCGTCGGGTGAGCGTAAACCGGGGGAGCCACTGACAAGAATGAGGCGTCGAACATTTTCGGGATGCAGCAAAGCAATATGGAGAGCGAGACGGGCCCCCATTGAATAACCGATGTAATCAGCGAAGCCACTTTGTTCAACGACCATCGACGCGGTCGTCGGTAAGTCGGCTCTCACTGATGTGGAATGTGCGTGACCCGGAGCGTCGACACGAATGATTGATTGTTCAGGCCGTAATAGATCGATATATCGATCCCAAGAGCGCGAAGTTTGAGTAAAGCCATGAAGCAGTACCTGACTGCTCGTTGATTGATCACCCGAATGTTCAACGAATAGCGAACCAGGAATGCTGATCCACGCTCGTTTTTCTGAACTATTCATGTACCCATTCGCTCGGCAGTACGGCGCAGGACACGCTCGAATGTTTCAGAATCTTGTGCACCAGGTATCGACCATTGTCCGTTGATCACGTAGGTAGGAACACCAGTGATTCCGTGCGAAACCGCCGTTGCCAATTCTTCGGCGACTTCGCCCTTACCGGCGTCACTTGCGAAGAAAGCACGCAAAAATTCGGCGAACTCCAGATCGTCAGAATCGTGAGGGATGGTATGAACTCCGATAGAAATCAGTTCTTCCGAATCACCGACGTTGATCCCGTTGGTGAAGTAGGCATTCAATAGGTTCTCCTTGAGCCGTGATTGAACTTCGTAGTCGTGATTGACGCCGGTCCACCACATCAACCGATGCGCAAGAATCGTGTTGGATCGTTGTCCGATATCCATCCGAAACTCGATTCCGTCTAGGGCGGCTGTTTCGGTGAGTTGAGCAATAATCTTGTCTGCTCGATCTGCGCCACCGAATTTCTTCGCGTACACCTCACGAACGGGCGCCGATGAACTGACCGGGGCGGTCGGATCTAATTGATAAGCCCGATACACAATTTCGATGGGCTGGTTTATTGCATCTGGACCGGAAGTGACTTTCTCGAGGGCGGCTTCGAATCTCCTCTTGCCAATAAAGCACCACGGACATACAACGTCGGACCAGATTTCAATCTGCATGTTCATACCTTAGATGGACGTCTGAGGTATTTGCTCGTAGCGTAAGGAGTTGTGGAGAGCAATCTTTTACTTGAAAGGCTTACTGGTCGTCCTTTTGAAGATGTTCAAGCGACCTTTTGCGCCGTTCTCGTTGACGAGTGGATCCGGCAGGGGATTCAAGTGGCGATGGTCGCTCCGGGTTCTCGATCAACTCCACTGGCATTGGCGTTGGCGGAGCGTGACGGCATCAGGATTGAAGTTTTCCATGATGAGCGCTCGGCTGCCTTTGCTGCTCTCGGAGTTGGGCTCGCCTCGGGAGTACCGGCTGTTTTGTTATGTACCTCTGGTACGGCGGCTGCGCATTTCTATGCCGCTGTGATTGAAGCCGATTTGTCGCACGTGCCATTGCTCGTCGTGACTGCTGATCGTCCACCTGAACTGAAAGACGTTGGAGCGCCTCAAACAATTGATCAAACCAAAATGTATGGCGACACAGTTCGCTGGTTTCATGATCCAGGGGTTGCCGATGTTGCAGCGTGCAATTCTTGGCGAGCGTTGGCTCGTCAGAGTTTTGCCTCAACGGTTGGTTTGCGCCCTGGCCCGACGCATATCAATCTGCCATTTCGTGAGCCTTTGGTTGGTGCGTCGGTCGAAGTGCCAGGAGATCCTGCGAACCTTTCCCAATTTGTAGGTCGCCCGCTTCTTACCAAAGGCGAATATGAAATCGTCGTGACGCAGTTGAGCCGCGAATCCGGAGTCATCGTGGCGGGCAAGGGATGTGGCGACTCGGCGAAGGTTTCTCAGTTGGCCAAGCGTTTGGGATGGCCAGTGCTGGCTGATTCGCGTTCGGGTTGTCAGGGCATACCTGAAGCAGTTGTCTATTTCGATTCGATCTTGCGTCATCAGGCCTTTAGTGAGAGTCATCGGCCACAAGTTTTCTTGCGATTGGGCGAAGCGCCGAGTTCTAAAGTGCTGAGTCAATTCATATCTGGAAGTTCAGCCGTACAAATTCACGTTGGACAGTTTGACGATCCGTTTGATGCTGATCACAAAGTTGCATCACATATCACGTGCGATCCGTCATCTTTTTGCGAAGCATTGACATCGTTTATTCACCCGACGACGAAAATGCTTTATCTGAATCAATGGTTGAAGGCCGATGAATTGGCTGAAGTTTCAATTGCCCAATACCAAGAAGAGTCAGTTGGTCCCTTAAGTGGTCCGACTGTGTCGAGGATCGTCGCCGAGAGTTTGAAGACTTCGCAAAACTTGGTGGTTTCATCGTCGATGCCCGTGCGTGATCTTGAATGGTTCGGCGGGGATTGTTCGCGTTTTCAGGTGTTTTCTAATCGAGGTGCGAACGGAATTGATGGAGTAGTTGCGACCGCTATTGGGGTTGCCATAGCAACGAATAGATCAACTGCTGTTTTGATTGGAGACATCGCCTTACTTCATGACTCTTCGAGTCTTGTTGCGTTAGGGTCGCGTGAGCTCGAATTGAAGATCATTGTTACTGATAACGATGGCGGCGCAATATTTCATTATCTTTCGCAATCTTCGGTGGTGGCAACTGAAAAGTTTGAAAAGTTGTTTGGAACACCACATGGTTCTGACCTCGTGCGATTAGCCGAAGCTCATCAGATCCCGACATTTGATTGCCGCTCGTCGACTGAATTGCGCGAAGCGCTTGCTCATTCAGGTAGCTGTCTGATTCGTATTGCGACTGACCGTCATCACGAAGTATTAGTTCACCAAGAGATCAACACAAAGGTTGCTTTCGCACTTGATCAAGTGTGACTTCGATCAGGGTCTAACAATTGCGGACAACATCGCCTGAAACTTGGCTTGCGTTTCGGCCAATTCGGCGTCCGGATCTGAAGCCGCCACGATTCCGCC
Organism: uncultured Actinomycetes bacterium; assembly: GCA_937876415.1. GTDB lineage: Bacteria > Actinomycetota > Acidimicrobiia > Acidimicrobiales > Ilumatobacteraceae > Casp-actino8. The sequence continues at coordinate 5,439 of CALEHE010000111.1, read as the reverse complement.
ACCAGCAATAAGTCGAGCACTTTTGCGGTCATGAGAAAGTTCGGCGCATCTAATTGCGACCGCCCATGTTCCATTTCCTTCAGCGTTAATCCATCCGACCGCTCCGCCGTAGTTTTTACGATCAAAACCTTCGACTTCATTGATGATCTGTAATGCCAGATCACGTGGATGGCCTCCGAGCGCCGGGGTCGGACACAGTTGGCGGGCCAGCTCAAGAATGTGCGGGTGATCATCAGAGAGATGGCCTTCGATGAGAGTTCCGAGATGTTGCACATTGGCGACTTGAATGACCGAAGGCTCTGGCTCCCAGTCGAGGTAGGAGCAATATGGCAACAGCATGTCGTGAATCACATCAATCACGACTCGATGTTCGACCTGATCTTTCATACTTAAAATAAGTTTCTGAGCAAGTTCGCTATCTGTTTCTGGATCACCAGTACGGGGCGTTGTTCCGGCTAGGGGATGCGACCTGATGATGTGACCGTCGATTTCAAGCAGCAATTCTGGTGAAGCGCCGATAAAGCCGTCAATTGAGTAGCGGTAACTGTTACCGAAAGATGATCGCAATCTATGAAGAACTGCGTGTACGTCGATCTCATTTTTGGCTTCAATCAGTATTTCTCGAGCAATGACCGCTTTGGTGATGTGACTATCTCTGACTGCTTGCCTGGCTTGTCGAACCGCTTCTTGATAGTGGCCAATCGGAGTGAGAGGTTTGACGGAAAATTCATTGGCTTGAATTTTTGGTGCGACCGATGCTTCGAGAACTTGTGAGGCGTCATCAATTGACGTGAGCCAACAATTTCCGTCTGCATCTTTGCCAACTGTCTGATGTGGAATAAGGAAATTGGCCGGAGCGTCAACATCAAAGGGGAGAACGCCTAACGCGATCGGCGACACGTTGAGATCGGTTTGATTGACATGTTTAATGTGGCGTAAAACTGGCGCGGCATCTGAAAAGGTCACACGCCGGGCAACGCCGCGACCAGCAAAACCGACACCATTTCGTACAAAAAGAAAACCATCATTTCCAGCAACATCGTTCAGGTCAATCGATGAGTCAAGGCGGATGGTGGTTGCGATCACGAAATTTAGTCTCTCGTTCCAAGCATGAGTTGAGTGATGCCACCAGACAGTTGCATGTGGACTGCATCAGAGAAACCTGCGGAACGCAACATCTGCAACATTTCGTCGCGAGGTGGCAGGTAGGCGACGCTCTTCGGTAAGTATCGGTACGCCGCAGGATCAGATAGCCAGCCACCAATTTTCGGGACTACCTTGCCGAAATAGATCCCATTGCCAAATCTGACAATCGGATTATGCGGTATGCCGACATCAAGTAGAGCGATGCGACCGCCCGGGCGAACGACGCGTCCTAACTCATTAAAGAATGAACCGAGGTCGACAAGATTACGAAGAGCAAAACCACATGTGGCACCGTCTACGGAGTCATCGCCAACCGGCAAGTTCAAGATGTCGGCTTGCGAACGAGGGGAGCCCGAGCGATCGGCCGCAAGCATGCCGAACGAGAGATCCATTGACAGCGGATGAATGCCGACTCGTTGAAGGTCAATGCACAAATCTCCGGTACCGCTTGCCAAATCGAGAACCGTACTGCCCCTCGGGAGTGCGAGTAGGCGTACCGCTTTACGTCGCCAACGCGTGTCGAGCCGAAACGTCATGATGCGGTTTACAAGGTCGTATCGGGGAGCGATGGTGTCAAACATCTCTTGAACTGCACGAACCTTTTCTTGACCCTCGGGAAGGATCTCGGTATCCCAAGAGGATGTTTCGGGATCTCCTGGTGCGTTGTTTTCAGTAGTCACATCGTCAGGCTAAACGGCTTTCATCACCGACGTTGATTTCGGAGTCGCTGACATTGGTCACGATGGGGCAAGATAGAAGTGTCGGTGCGGTGGCGTTCTGCATTTCGGTGTTAGATGACGGATTACGGGGGTAGGACATGATCGATTTCACTTTGGCTCCAGAGCATGAGGCCATTCGCGCAAAAGTTCGTGATTTTGTGGAGAATCACATCAAGCCAGCGGTCGAGCCGTTCGGTCACCGCGATGAGATGGACCCAGAAAAGCATCGGCAATATGTTGGCGAATTGATTCGCTTACGCAAGTTGGCTGTCAAAGAAGGTCTGTGGTTGCCGCATATGCCCAAAGAGTGGGGAGGTATGGGATTGGGTCACGTCGCGCTGGCAATGGTGCAAGCCGAGGCTGCCAAGACCCGCGTTGGACCTTGGGTGTTTAACTGTCAGGCACCAGATGAGGGCAATATGCACACCCTCGTACATTGGGCGACTCCAGAACAAAAAGAGAAGTATCTGAAGCCTTTGTGTGATGGTGTGTCGTCGTCCTGTTTCGCAATGACCGAACCCGAAGTTGCTGGATCAGATCCGACGCTCATTCGTACGCACGCCATTAAGGACGGCGACGAGTGGATCATTAACGGCCATAAGTGGTTTATCTCAGGCGCCGACCGCGCCAAGTTTGCAATTCTTATTGCTCGCACCGAGATGGACGTTCCAGAAGGGTCTCGAGGGGCGAATACTGCATTCATCATTGACCTACCGCAACTTGGTTGGAACAATGTTCGTGAAGTTGAAACCATGCATGGTCCTGGTGGTCACAGCGAGATCGTGATTGAAGATCTACGAGTTCACGATTCCCAGATTTTGGGCGGTCGGGGTAACGGACATCGTCTTGGTCAATACCGACTTGGACCGGCTCGCTTGGCGCACTGTATGCGTTGGATCGCTCAGGCTGAAACCGCTTTGGACATGATGGTTGATCGCTCTTTAAAGCGCTACTCACATGGTTCGTACCTTGCCGAAAAGCAGGGTATTCAATGGTTGATTGCCGATTCGGCGATGGAGATTTATCAGTGCAAACTGATGATCCTTCACGCTGCGTTCAAGATTGACCGTGGTGATGACTTCCGCACAGAAGTCTCGATGGCAAAGCACTTCGTCGCCAACAGTTTGAATCGAATCATTGACCGCGCCATCCAGGTGCACGGTGCCTTGGGTTACTCAACTGATACTCCGTTGGCGAACATGATGCAACACGCTCGCTGGGCCCGATTTGCCGATGGTGCTGATGAAATCCACCAAATGCGAATTGCTGAAAACACCATCAAGGCTTTCACCGATCACGGAACCACACGGACTGCAACTGGTGACTTACCGATCTGATCGTTAGTAATCGGATACGGGATTCGCAATAGATTTTGCCCATCGATAGTCGGCTTTGCCCGAAGGGGATCGCACGATGTGATCAACATAGATGTATTCCTTAGGCAGTTTGTAGCGTGCGATGTGCTTGGACGCTTCGTCAGTCAGATCTTGATGTGTCGTGGGAGTAGCTGCCCGTAAATGCACGATCGCAACGACTTCGTTGCCCCAGCGTTCACTAGGGCGTCCGGTGACAACACAGTCCAAAACTGCAGGATGTGATTTCACAGCCATCTCTACTTCTTCGGCGAAGATTTTCTCGCCTCCCGAATTAATTGTGACGGAATCGCGCCCGCGTAACTCGACGTGCCCGTCCTGTGTCAAAACAGCGCGATCACCAGGAACGACGTAACGAACTCCGTTGATGACGGGGTATGTTCGCGAGGTCTTTTCTGCGTCGCCTAGGTAGCCGAGAGCCAACCGGCCACTCTTGGCAAGCCATCCGGCTTCTGGATGCCCCGTCTCGGTATGGCCAGGTTCCAAAACCTGCGACAGGTCTTCAGAAAGGACGTGGTTATTGGGTGACAAAGGGAAGGTTCCTGTTGTCGCTCCGCCGAGGGCGGACATATGGGTGAGTTGTCCTCCAGCCTCTGATGAGCCCAAGCCATCAACGATGATGAGATGAGGCGCAAGTTCCAGCAACTCCGTTTTGTAGTGAGCAGATAGTGCTGCACCACCCGAAATCACTACGGTTAAACTTGAGATGTCATAGGATCTTGATTTGAGTTGATCAATCAAAGGTCGGGCGAAGGCATCGCCGACGATGAGGAGAAAATCGATCTTCTCCGCCTCAACCATTGACCAAATATCGTCGGCATCTAAACGTTCGGGAATTGACGGGACGAAAATGGTGCCCCCAGCATTCCAAGTTCCCAAGGCTACCCAATGCCCAGCGCCATGCATAAAAGGTGGAGCGATCAAGGCCATCCGTCCGGTGGCGTCGGCAACAAAATCCTCAATCGATTGGGCTACGCGTGAGCCAGCAAAACACTCCACAAGTGCGTCACCTTGGCGCCACATGACTCCTTTGGGCATTCCGGTTGTTCCGCCCGTGTACAAGATGTACAGATCATCTGGATTGGCGGGGGATGGTTGATCGTCGCGCGAACTTTCAAGGGCGTCCTCGTACCAAATCGCACCCGGCAATAGTGGGTGATCTGATTCGTCTGGAACCTGCAAGAGCAGAGTGAGCTGTGGAGCATCGTCTAGTACCGACTCAAGAATCGGGGCGAAGGTGGAGTGGAAGACAATGATCGAAGCCGCCGAGTCATTCAGCAAATACGTTAATTCTTCGGCGACATATCGATAGTTCACATTGAACGGCGCTACTCGACCCTTAAAGGCCCCAAGCATGCATTCGAGGTATTCATTCCCGTTATGAAGGTAAATGGCGAGGTGATCTTGGCCGCTTTCTTGCTGCGCGAGTTCGCTTCGCTCGGTATGGCATCCGTATCCGCGGTCGTTCAGAAAATTTGCCAGTCGGCGAGTGCGTTCGGTGACTTGTTGCCATGTCAGTCGTCGGTCTCGGAAGACTAAACATTCGGCATCTGGTCTCGTTTTGGCGATGGCCTCGTGGATTTCTCCGACAGTGAACTGTTGCACATTTGAAACCTAGGGTCTGCATGAGTGTTGATACGAGTCAGGGCAACGCCCTCGGGTCGCTATCGTCAGGGGTGTGAATCAAAATCAAGCACCGGTAACTGGCAAGTCACCACACGGAGTCGTCTTTGGAGTCTTTATCCCTCAGGGTTGGAAGCTGGAATTGTCATCAATTACCGAACCTGCGGACAAGTGGGATAAGACTGTCGAGATTGCCGTTCTCGCTGATGAATTGGGATTCGATTCGTTGTGGGTTTACGATCACTTCCACAACGTTCCTCGACCGGCTCACGAAACAGTTTTTGAATGTTGGTCAACTATCGCTGCTATCAGTCAGCGCACGAGTCGAATTCGCTTAGGTCAGATGGTCGGTTGTAATAGTTATCGCAACCCCGGATTGCTGGCCAAGATCACGTCGACGATTGATGTGATATCGGGTGGTCGCCTTGAATGGGGGATCGGTGCTGGTTGGTATGAGAACGAGTACCGCGCCTACGGCTACGAGTTCCCCAAACCAAAGGACCGAATCGGGATGTTGCGCGAAAGTGTTGAGATCGTTCGCAGTATGTGGACAGAGTCTGAAACGACTTATAAGGGAA
>CALEHE010000110.1 GCA_937876415.1 uncultured Actinomycetes bacterium | reverse complement strand
TTTAGTTATATAACAAACCAACGCCTGGACCAAGAACACCTCACTTGGCCGGCATAACACCTTCGTGTGAATAGCGAAGAAGAGGGAGACAGTCATGTCCGGAAAGAAATTCACTGATGCATTGAAGCGTTACGATCGCGATGCACTCTTTACACCAACTGAAGCAGTCAGCTTGGTGAAGACGTTGGCAACTGCAAAGTTCGATGAGACCATCGAAATCGCCTTGCGTCTCGGCGTCGATCCTCGCAAGGCCGAGCAGGCTGTACGCGGAACTGTGGCTTTGCCATCAGGTACCGGTAAGAACATTCGTGTTGCAGTTTTCGCAACCGGTGAGGCTGCCGAGGAAGCTCGTAAGGCTGGTGCCGACATTGTTGGTGCCGACGACCTCGCTGCCGAAATTGAAAAAGGTATTTTCGACTTTGACTTGGCTATTGCTACTCCCGACATGATGCCTTTGGTGGGTCGTATTGGTCGAGTGCTCGGACCACGTGGTCTCATGCCTAACCCCAAGACCGGAACCGTGACCCAAGATGTTGGTAAAGCGGTTGGCGAATTCAAGGGTGGAAAAGTTGAATACCGCACCGACCGTTACGGCAATGTGCACGTTCAGCTGGGCAAGGTGTCTTTCACCGTTGAGCAGATCGAAGCCAACTTCCGTGCCGTGCTTGACGAAATTCAGCGTGCCAAGCCGGCATCGGCCAAGGGTCGTTACTTGCGCAAGATCACGGTCTCATCGACCATGGGACCCGGCGTCAAGGTTGACCTCAACCGTCTCCGCCCCGAAACGGTGTAATTGATCCAGGTGGCGAGTCGGTGTTTGACCGATATCGTCACCCATCTAGTTCAAGTTCTCATAAGTAATTGCTTGCCAGAGACAGTCGGTCGACCGAAAGGTCAGTAAAGAACCCCCGGGTTCGCCAACCGAGGCGGAGACTGCACGGAGCCTTTCGCTCCTCGTGGTGTTCGCATCTGCGAGCCCCGAGTTGTAGCGAAAGGAGGAAAAACACGTGGAGAACCCCCGTCCAGAAAAAGTATCAACCGTCAGTGAGATCACTGAAAAGTTGGCAGGCTCAGAAGTTGTATTCATTACTGAATATCGCGGAATGACTGTCGGCCAACTTGCAGAACTTCGAACCGCGCTTCGTGGCGTCAGTGCCGAGCACAAGGTGTATAAAAACACCTTGGCCCGTATTGCTGCTGTTGCGACCGGTAAGGCAGTTTTATCTGACCTACTCGTCGGTCCGAGCTCATTGACTTTTGTTCATGGAGATGCCGCAGCCACCGCCAAGGTGTTACGCGAATTCGCCAAGACCAATCCGTTACTCGTGATCAAGGGTGGCACTTTGGGCAGCGCATTGCTGTCCGCCAAAGATGTCGAAGCCTTGGCCGAGCTACCGCCGCGCGAAGTTTTGCTGGCCCAGTTCGCTGGAGCCCTGCAGGCCCCGCTCGTCAAAACCGCAGGTCTACTGCAAGCACTGCCGCGCAATATGGCCTATGGCCTCAAGGCATTGCTCGATCAAAAAGCTGCCTAATCAGCAGCTCGTTAAAAACCGTACAAACCATTCATTTCAGTAAATTTTGAACCAAAAATCTGAACCAAAAATAGGAGAAAACATCATGGCTCTCAGCAAAACAGAGATCCTGGACGGCATTGCCGCCCTCACCGTTATCGAGCTCAAGGAACTGCTTGACGCTTTTGAAGAGAAGTTCGGCGTTACCGCTGCTGCCCCCGCGGCCGTTGCTGTGGCCGGCGGTGGAGCTGCTCCCGCAGCCGCCGCTGAAGAGAAGGACGAATTCGACGTCGTCTTGACCGATGCCGGTGCTCAGAAGATCCAGGTCATCAAGGTTGTGCGCGAGCTCACCAACCTCGGTCTCAAGGAAGCAAAAGACCTCGTTGACGCCGCACCAAAGCCCGTCCTCGAAAAGGCCAGCAAGGACGACGCCGAGAAGGCCAAGGCCAAGTTGGTCGAAGCTGGCGCTTCAGTCGACATCAAGTGATGATGGCCGGCTGAGCCGGTTTTCACACTTTGAGTACTGATTGACCCGCAGTTTCCCCAGTTCACACTGGGAGAGGCTGCGGGTTTGTCGCGTCCTCGGGCCGAAAATTTACGAATTTCCCCAAAATCTTGCCCAAGGGTGCTTGACCTGACCCCCGAAATCGGCTTACCGTTACGCCATCCCCGAACGGGTCACACCGTTTCGGAAGAACTGCCCGACTCTTTTGTCGCTGGCGGTTGATAACTGTCGCCCTAGAGCGGTAGTCTCGTCTGTTGCCGTGTGTCGCCTCTGTCCTTTTCGTTCCCCAAATTCGGTTCGACGCGCTATTTCGTATTCCCCCAAATCAATCAGCACATTTCTAGTCAGTTAGTCGTTTTTTAGTTAGTTATTCAGTCCCACTTTCGCAATATCTCAGCCACTAGGAGTCCACCTTGGCCAGCAAAAGCAAGAGCAGCGAGCGTTTTTCCTTCGGGAGCCTTCCAGAAGTCGTCGAGATGCCAAATCTCCTCGACATTCAGAAGGTCAGTTTTGCCAACTTCCTTCAAGAAGGTTTGGCTGAGACGTTTAAAGACATCTCACCGATCGAAGATTTCCATGGCAACTTGAGCCTTGAGCTCGAGTACGACCCGACCGACGAGGACTTGTTCCCCGAACCCAAGTTCACGGTTGAAGAGTGCCGCGAAAAGGGGCATACCTACCAGCGTTCCATTTTGGTGCGCGCTCGCTTCAGTAATCGCAGCACCGGCGAATTGCGCGAGCAGTTGGTGTTCATGGGCGACTTCCCGATGATGACCGAAAAGGGAACCTTCATCGTGAACGGAACTGAGCGCGTCGTCGTGTCGCAGCTCGTTCGTAGCCCTGGCGTCATCTTCGAAGCCGGTGAGCGTTACCGTCTGCGTAACTTGTCGAAGCACCAGTTAGTGAAGGGCACCGTTCACCCTCAGCGTGGTGAATGGCTCGAGTTCGACGTCGAGCACAAGCCAGGTAAGTACGTCACTGCTGGTACCCGCGTGGCTCGTAAGCGCCGTATGGGCATCTTCACGTTGTTGCGGGCCATTGGTTACGACGAAGCCAATTTCCCCGGTTTCATCGACAAGTTCGTTGAGCATTTTAAAGAGCAAGACGGTGTTACCCCGTTGCTCGCCGATCAGTGGGACAAAGAGCGCGATATCGCGCCGACCCAAGACGAAGCACTCGTTGAAATTTACAAGCGCGCTCGCCCCGGTGAGCCGCCGTCACTTGAATCAGCTCGCGCCTATTTCAAGAATGCATTCTTTGATTCGAAGCGTTACGACTTGTCACGCGTTGGTCGTTACAAGATTGACCGCAAGCTCGGTGAAGAACTCGCCAAGCTCGATGAATTCTTTGGCAAGGGTACGCGCAAGCACGGTGAGTTCTTCAAGGTTCAACTTGACGATCCGAACAAGCGCCCCATCGAAAGCGATCCAACAGACGGCAACGTCTTGCGTCCGAACGAAATCCTCGCTTCGGTGTCGTACATGTTGCACCTCGTGTCGCAGACACCGGGCTACCGCCTTGACGACCAAGACCACTTTGCCAACCGTCGTATTCGTTCGGTTGGTGAATTGATTCAGAACCAGGTTCGTATTGGTTTGTCACGTATGGAGCGCGTGGTTCGTGAACGTATGACGACGCAAGATCCCGAATCAATTACTCCAGTCACCTTGGTGAACATTCGTCCCGTGTCAGCAGCGATCAAAGAGTTCTTCGGAACCAGCCAGTTGTCGCAGTTGATGGACCAAGTGAACCCGTTGTCGGGTATCACCCACCGTCGTCGTTTGTCAGCACTCGGACCGGGTGGACTGAGCCGTGAGCGCGCTGGCTTCGAAGTCCGCGACGTCCACTTTTCTCACTACGGCCGTATGTGTCCAATTGAAACTCCAGAAGGTCCAAACATTGGACTCATTGGTGCACTGAGTAACTACGCACGTATCAACAGCTTTGGCTTCATCGAAACGCCATACCTCAAAGTTGAAAACGGCAAAGTCACGAAGAAGTTCGAGTACATGCCCGCCGACGAAGAAGAGAAGTACGTTGTTGCTCAGGCCAACACTGCTCTGAATCCCGACGGAACATTCCGCGACACCAAGATTTTGGTGCGTCAGTCGCCGCAGGCTGCCAGCCTCGCCGACTTGAAGCGCATGCTTGAAGCCGAAAGCTTCTTCGGTGCAACCACCGACATCAAGATGGTTCCGCCATCTGAAGTGCAACTCATTGACGTGTCACCGAAGCAGATTGTCTCTGTTGCGACCGCACTCATTCCGTTCCTCGAGCACGACGACGCCAACCGCGCCCTCATGGGTGCGAACATGCAACGTCAAGCCGTTCCGTTGGTGCGCACTGAAGCTCCGTATGTCGGAACCGGCATGGAGCGCAAGGCTGCATCAGATGGTGCCGATCTCATCTTGGCAACTGACGACGGTGAAGTCACTGAAGTTTCTGGTGCTCAGATTACGGTTCAGTACAAGACAACCGGCAAGCGCGTTTATAACTTGCTCAAGTTCCGTCGTTCAAACCACAACACGTGCGTCAACCAGATTCCTCGCGTTGTTGAAGGACAGCAGTTGAAGAAGGGTGATCTCATCGCTGACGGTCCGAGCACCGACAATGGTGAACTTGCACTTGGTAAGAACTTGCTCGTGGCTTTCATGCCTTGGGAGGGTTACAACTTCGAAGACGCCATCATCTTGTCCGATCGTTTGGTTCGTGACGATGTGTTGACGTCAATTCACATTCATGAGTACACAGTTGACGCTCGTGACACCAAGCTCGGACCCGAAGAAATCACTCGCGACATCCCGAACTTGTCAGATGATATTTTGCGTGACCTTGACGAGCGCGGAGTCATCCGCGTTGGTGCAGAAGTTGGTCCTGGCGACGTGTTGGTCGGCAAAGTCACCCCTAAGGGTGAAACCGAACTCACACCAGAAGAGCGTTTGCTCCGTGCCATCTTCGGTGAGAAGGCCCGCGAAGTTCGCGACACCTCACTCAAGGTTCCTCACGGTGAAAGCGGCAAGGTCATTCACGTCAGCATGCTCGACCGCAACGAAGGTGGCGAACTTGCTCCCGGTGTGAATCAGATGGTCAAGGTTCTCGTTGCTCAAAAGCGCAAGATCAGCGTGGGCGACAAGTTGGCTGGACGTCACGGTAACAAGGGTGTTATCTCGAAGATTCTTCCGCAAGCCGACATGCCCTACATGGCCGACGGAACTCCGGTTGACATCATCTTGAACCCGCTTGGTGTTCCTAGCCGAATGAACGTCGGTCAGGTTCTTGAGGCTCACCTTGGTTACGCCGCTCGTTGGGGTTGGCAAGGTTTCTCACGTGGCGACACCGCGTTCCCGTCAGTTGGTACTGCACCAATTCGTGGAACCGAGTCAAAAACTCATGCGGGCACCACACCAGCGACCATGATCGCCACACCAGTCTTCGACGGCGCCCACTGGGACGAGGTTGAACAGTCATTCGATCAACCGACCATCGTTGAAATCTTTGCGCACCTCAACCCAGAGTCAGCGCACTTCGACAAGCCGATGATCAAGTCGACCGGTAAGACCACATTGTTCAACGGTCGCACTGGCGACGCTTACGACAATGACATCACTGTTGGCTACATGTACATCTTGAAGTTGTCGCACATGGTTGACGACAAGATTCACGCCCGTTCAACCGGACCGTACAGCATGATCACTCAGCAACCGCTTGGTGGTAAGGCCCAGTTCGGTGGACAGCGCTTCGGCGAAATGGAAGTGTGGGCACTCGAGGCCTACGGTGCGGCTTATTGCTTGCAAGAGTTGCTCACCATTAAGTCCGACGATGTGCTCGGTCGCGTCAAGGTCTACGAAGCCATCGTGAAGGGCGAGAACATCCCCGAACCCGGCATTCCTGAGAGCTTCAAAGTTCTCATGAAAGAAATGCAGGCGTTGTGCTTGAACGTTGAAGTTCTCGCCGCCGACGGCAACGAGATCGAGATGAAAGAAATCGATGAAGAAATCGATAGCGCCATCAAGGGTCTAGGAATTGACATCAGTCGCCCCGAAAGAGGTAGCGACCAGGACGACAAGGATCGTGCAGCCAGCCGTCGCTGACGGTGAGTGCACGATCAACCTGTAAGTAATCAACGGCACGCGACGGAACGAAGAGAGAGCGAGAGACGAAATGCTCGATGTGAATATGTTTGACCAACTGCGAATTGGATTGGCAACTGCCGATCACATTCGTAACTGGTCAAGTGGTGAAGTAAAGAAGCCCGAGACCATTAACTACCGAACACTGCGCCCCGAAAGGGACGGGCTGTTCTGTGAAAAGATCTTCGGACCAACCCGCGACTGGGAGTGCTACTGCGGTAAGTACAAGCGAGTCCGCTTTAAGGGAATCATCTGCGAAAAGTGTGGCGTTGAAGTCACACGCTCAAAAGTACGTCGCGAGCGCATGGGCCATATCGAGTTGGCTGCTCCCGTTGTTCACATCTGGTACTTGCGCGGAACTCGTTCATGGTTGGCATATTTGCTCGCCGGCATTGAGCCCAAAGAAGAACTCAAGGCCAAGCAACTCGAGAAGGTCATTTATTTCGCAGCGCACTTGGTGACCTGGGTCGACGGCGATAAGCGCCATGAAGATCTTTCAAGTCTTGAAGCCGAATATCTCGGCGAACTTGAGGCCATCGAAAAAGAACGTGACATCGAAATTGAAAAGCGTTTCAAGGATCTTGAAAAAGATGCTGAACGTCTTGAAAAAGAAGGTGCCAAAGATGCTGAAGTCAAGGCCATGCAAAAGATGGCTGACAAAGAAATCGCCAGCATCCGCGATCGTTATGTCGGTGAAATCGATTTGCTCAAGCGCACGTGGGATGAATTCCGCAGCTTGCACTCACGCCAGATCATTGAAGATGAAGTGTTGTGGCGCGAACTTCGCGATCGCTACTCCGATTACTTCGAAGGCGGCACTGGTGCTGATGCCATCAAGTCACTTATTGATCGAATCGACTTTGACGAAGAAGAAATCAAGTTGCGCGAAGCAATCGTTCCGCAAGACGGCAAGAAGCCACTGAGCGCACAGCGTAAGCAGAAGGCCATTAAGCGTCTCAAGATTGTTGCGTCGTTCAACCAGCGCGACCCCGAAACTGGTCGTCGTCAAAATGATCCGAAGGCCATGATCCTTGATGTTGTTCCGGTGATCCCGCCCGAACTGCGTCCGATGGTTCAACTTGAAGGTGGACGTTTCGCAACCTCCGACCTCAATGACTTGTACCGTCGCGTGATCAACCGCAACAATCGCCTCGAGCGTTTGCTCGGTCTTGGTGCACCTGAAATCATCGTCAACAACGAAAAGCGCATGCTGCAAGAAGCAGTCGACGCGTTGTTTGACAATGGTCGTCGTGGTCGCCCCGTCACCGGACCTGGTAACCGTCCGCTCAAGTCATTGTCTGACATGTTGAAGGGTAAGCAAGGACGTTTCCGTCAGAACCTTCTCGGAAAGCGTGTTGACTACTCAGGTCGTTCAGTCATCGTGGCCGGACCGACGTTGCGTTTGCATCAGTGTGGTCTGCCGAAGTTGATGGCCCTCGAACTCTTCAAGCCTTTCGTGATGAAGCGTCTTGTCGACATTGAGTACGCACAAAACATTAAGAGCGCCAAGCGCATGGTCGAACGTCGTCATCCACGTGTGTGGGACGTCCTCGAAGAAGTCATTCGCGAACACCCAGTGTTGTTGAACCGTGCACCCACGCTTCACCGTTTGGGTATTCAGGCATTCGAGCCCGTACTCGTTGAAGGCAAAGCCATTCAGATTCACCCACTCGTGTGTACAGCATTCAACGCTGACTTCGACGGTGACCAGATGGCTGTGCACGTGCCGTTGTCAGCAGAGGCTCAGGCCGAAGCTCGCGTGCTGATGCTCAGCGCCAACAACATTTTGTCGCCGGCTTCTGGTCGCCCGATCGTGACCCCAAGCCAAGACCTCATCATTGGTGCGTATTACCTCACCAACGATGGCCCCTGGACATTGGGTGAAGGTCGCGTCTTCCGCCACAACTGGGAAGTTTTGCGAGCAATTGATGAAGGCACCGTGAAGATCCACGCCAAGATCAAGATGCGTAAAAACTCTGGTGAAAATTTCGAAACGACTCCTGGTCGTTTGTTGTTTGAAGAGGCATTGCCCGAGGGTTACACCGAGCGCTTTGGTCACATCGGCAAGCCCATCAAGAAGAAGGAAATGGGAGAACTCGTTGAAGTTCTTTCTGATCACTTCACCAACGCTCAAGTTGCTGACTCGCTCGACGCGATCAAAGCCATCTGCTACCGCTACGCATCGCAGTCGGGTCTCACGGTTTCGATTGACGACGTGAAGACGCCGGCCAGCAAGCGCGCATTGCTCGACGATTACGAAAAGCAAGCCGAAAATGTTGAGAACCAGTTCAAGCGCGGCATCATCACTGACGGCGAACGTCGTCAGCAAGAAGTGAGCATTTGGTCTGAAGCAACCGACAAGGTCAAAGAGGCAATGGAAACGGCTTTCAAAGCCGAACTGACCAACCCCGTCTACATGATGATCGATTCGGGTGCTCGCGGAAACATGACGCAGATGCGTCAGATCGCCGGTATGCGTGGTCTCGTGGCCAACCCTCGTGGTGACATGATTCCTCGTCCCATCAAGCGCAACTTCCGTGAAGGTCTCGAAACCCTTGAGTACTTCATTGCTACTCCTGGTGCTCGTAAGGGACTTGTTGACACCGCTCTTCGTACCGCCGACTCGGGTTACTTGACTCGTCGTCTCGTTGACGTGGCTCAAGAACTCATCGTTCGTCAAGACGATTGTGGTACGGCACTTGGTGTGTGGATTGACAATGTTCAGCCCGACACTGCGAACCGCAAGTCGTATGTTGAAACCAAGTTGTATGGACGTGCCTTGGCTATCGACACCACTGTTGACGGAACCGTTGTTGCTCGCAACACCATCATCGACGATGAATTGATGTCGGCGATGGTTAAGGACGACAGCATCAATCGTGTTCGCGTGCGTTCAGTACTCACATGCGATGCCGAACTTGGTGTGTGCGCATTGTGTTACGGCCGTTCACTTGCCAGCGGTAAGCCCATTGAATTGGGTGAAGCTGTTGGTGTTATTGCGGCTCAGTCAATTGGTGAACCTGGTACTCAGCTCACCATGCGTACGTTCCACACTGGTGGTGTTGCTGGTAAGGACATCGCCGGCGGTTTGCCACGCGTTGTTGAATTGTTCGAAGCTCGAACCCCGAAGGGTTCAGCACGTTTGGCACGAGCCACGGGTGTTGTACGCATCGGCGAAGACGACGGCAAGGGTATTCCCGTGAACGTTGTTGACGATGCTGGTGAAGAGCACTTGGTGTTGTTGCCCACGGGCAGCCGGCCGATTGTCAAAGACGGACAAGAAGTCACCGCCGGACAAGCCATCACTGACGGTCCTTTTGATCCAAAAGAAATCATGGAGATCAAGGGCATCCGCGAAACTCAGACCTACATTGTTGAAGAAGTTCAAAAGGTGTACCGCGATCAGGGTGTATCAATCCACGACAAGCACATCGAACTCATCGTTCGTCAGATGACTCGTCGCGTGAGCGTTCAAGAAACTGGTGACACGACCTTCTTGCCCGGTGAGCGCACCGACAACAAGACGTTCCGTGACACCAACCGTCAGATGGTTGAAGAGGGTAAGCGTCCCGCCGAAGGTCGTACCGAACTCATGGGTATCACCAAGGCATCACTCGCCACCGAATCATGGCTGTCGGCTGCATCTTTCCAAGAGACCACTCGCGTACTCACCGAGGCTGCTATCGATGGCCGCGGCGACTCGCTCAATGGCCTCAAGGAGAACATCATCATCGGCAAACTCATCCCGGCTGGTTCGGGCATGATGCGTTACCGGGACTTCGGCATCGATGCCCCCGACTACGTGCCAATGGCGACCTATCACAGCGATGACTCGGACATTTCTGATGTCCTCAGCCAGAGCTGGGTCTCCCAGGGTTCAACACCCGGCTGATAATCGGGTCGGAAAAGGTTACAAACCAAAGAAATATCGTCATATCGAGAAGCCCTACGGGCAACGGGTTGCCGTTGTTCGTGGGGCGCTCGTAACATCTCAAGTCCCTGCGTGTTCATTGGCAGGAGCGAGAGTCGCCAAGACATTCCGCAACCTTGGGGTTGCGGACAAGCAAAGAGGTCAAAGAGTGCCCACAATTCAGCAGCTGGTCCGTCAGGGACGTAGCACCAAATTTACGAAGAGCAAGACGCCGGCCCTCAAGGGTTCACCGCAGCGTCGTGGCGTGTGCACCCGCGTGTACACCAACACCCCTAAGAAGCCGAACTCGGCTTTGCGCAAGGTGGCTCGTGTTCGTTTGTCGAGTGGTGTTGAAATCACCGCGTACATTCCTGGTGAAGGTCACAACCTTCAAGAGCACTCCATCGTTCTCGTCCGTGGTGGTCGTGTACGCGACCTTCCCGGTGTTCGTTACAAGATCATTCGTGGCGCGCTCGACGCAGCCGGAGTGAAGAACCGTAAGCAGTCCCGTAGTAGCTATGGCGCAAAGCGCGTCAAGTGATCGCAGTAGAGACCAAAAGGAATAGGTGAATTGATATGCCCCGTAAGGGTCCCGCCCCCCGCCGTGAAATGACGCCCGATCCGGTGTACCGGTCATTGCTCGTCACACAATTGATGAACAAGGTCATGCTCAGTGGCAAAAAGAGCACTGCCGAAAAGATCGTGTACGACGCACTCAAGATGGTTGAAGAAAAGACTGGCGCCGAGCCAATCGCTACCTTGAAGCGTGCCATTGATAACACTCGTCCTCCGCTTGAAGTTCGTAGCCGCCGTGTTGGTGGAGCGACCTATCAGGTTCCGGTTGAAGTGAAGCCCCGCCGTGCCAACACGTTGGCTATTCGTTGGGTCGTTGACTACTCGCGAGCTCGTCGTGAAAAGACCATGGCACAGTGTTTGGCTAACGAATTGCTCGACGCATCGAATGGTCTTGGTGCTGCCGTCAAGAAGCGTGATGACATGCAAAAGATGGCCGATTCAAACAAGGCTTTCGCTCACTATCGCTGGTAATTCCAGCGCTGATATGACTACCTCAGCACCCCGGTCTCAACACCGGGGTGCGACTATGTAAAACCCCCTGACACGAACTGCAAACAAACTGAAAGTGAACGACGATGGCTAAGCGTGAGTATCCACTAGATCGCACTCGCAACATCGGCATCATGGCCCACATTGATGCTGGTAAGACGACGACAACAGAACGCATTCTCTACTACACAGGCAAGAGCTACAAGATCGGTGAAGTTCACGACGGCGCCGCAACCATGGACCACATGGCTCAAGAACAAGAACGCGGTATCACCATTACTTCGGCGGCTACGACGTGTATCTGGAACGACCACCGCATCAACATCATCGACACCCCCGGCCACGTGGACTTCACCATTGAAGTCGAGCGCTC
>CALEHE010000109.1 GCA_937876415.1 uncultured Actinomycetes bacterium | reverse complement strand
CGTCGGCGCACACGGCAACAAGTTGCTGCAAAACTTCACGATTGCGACCTTCGCTGATATTGACGACGCATTCCAGCACAGCACCACTTTGACATATCCACTCATCGCTGCCTCAGCACTACGACTGCTAAGTTCGTCTCGAGGCGCTGGCAAAGAAATGGGGTAGGTGTGCAACTCATTCATCCACATCCTTTTGAACCAAATTGGAAGGCTCGTTGGATTTGGCATGGACCTCCGGCATTGACGATGGAAACGGCCACCCGCCCAGTAATGAGCGACCCGACGGACAAAGTCGTTCTCTTCCGACGCGAATGTGAAGTGTCAGAATTACCAGAAACGGCCCCTGCTCGAATCTGGGTTGATGGGCGTTACATCTTGCGCATCAATGGCAGTGTGGTTGCTCGCGGTCCGGTGCGCGCTGAACCCCGCAGTGCGCATTACGACGTCGTTGATGTGGCGCCGTACTTAGTGCGAGGAACCAACGTTTTTGCCGTTACGGCACGCCATTTTGGTGAGTCCACTTCATGGTGGGTTCCGGTACCACCGACGTACTCATTAGGTGCAGGCTCATTGGTTTTTGAAGCATTCATCAACAGTGAATGGATCGTCACCGATCGTTCATGGAAGTCGCAACGGGGCGAAGCATGGACAGCAGTTCCGGTACCTGGTGACGTGGCCTGTTTGCCCTTGGAGTCATTTGATGCAACGCAACATCCATCGGGTTGGGAGCTCGTGGGCTTTGATGATTCATCGTGGAAGGCTGCTTTTGAAATCACTCCGCGGCACACGGGAGCCGACGGTCGAAAATCTCCACCGAGTTCACCTTTCGGAATGCTGCGGCCGCCAGTACGAACTTCGTTCCAAGGTGGCAATTCGCATGTAGCGAAAGACGTCGGCAATGGGCGTGTCGTTGGTTCACCACATAACGCCGATCCGGTTCGCCAGGTTTTACTTGATCAAAACACACCAATGTCGACAGAAGAAAACGCCGTTGAACTTCGTTACTTTGATCTTGGTCACATTGCCGCTGGGCTCATGACCTTACGAATTCGTAATGCAGTTCCCGGAACCATTATTGATATTGCAGTCTCCGAACATATTGATAGCTCAAACAAATTGGTGACGTTGGGTCAACATGCAGGCTTGCGTTATATCTGTGATGGTGAGATCGGAA
>CALEHE010000108.1 GCA_937876415.1 uncultured Actinomycetes bacterium | reverse complement strand
AGTCGTCAATAACGCGGCGGCCATTAATGGCCCGACCCAAGGTGAGTTCATCGGCATATTCAAGGTCTCCACCCACCGGCAGGCCAGAGGCTGGTCGGGTGATGCGAATATTGAACGGCTTCAAAATTCGACTGAGGTACGAGGCCGTTACTTCACCTTCGGTATTGGGGTTCGTGCACACGATGATCTCAGTGATCTCTTCATTCGACAGACGCATCACCAGTTCGCGAATCTTCAATTGATCGGGACCGACACCGTCAATGGGATTCATCACGCCGAGCAACACGTGATAGCGACCGCGAAATTCACCGGTGCGTTCAAGCGCAATGATGTCACGACTTTCTTCAACAACGCACAACACCGACGGATCGCGACGAGGGTCGGCACAAATCGGACACAGTTCATCTTCGGCGAAGTTGAAACAACGCGCGCAAAATCGAACGCGGGCTTTGGCGTCGGTAATTGCTGACGCCAAACGATCGACATCTTCATCGGGAAGCTTGAGCAGATGGAATGCAATCCGTTGAGCCGACTTTGGACCGATACCTGGCATGCGACCAAGTTGATCAATCAAAGTCTGAACAGGAATGGTGTACGAAGCAGCCACTCTTATTCGTCCTCAGTCAAAAGTTCGGAACCAGGAAACGCATCGGCCAAGTTCGTTTCGGTTGCCTTATTTGAAACTGTTGGCAATTGCTTGATCTCTTCGATGTCAACGAACTCTTCTTCGGGTGCCTCTTCAACAACTTTTGCTTTAGGTGCACGCGGTTCTTCAGAACGAGTTTCGACCATGATCTGACACTTACCGCCAGCAACTTTGAAAATGACTGCTGATAGATCGGGCATGTATTCATTCACGCGCTTGGCAGACGGTTCGTTATCAACCAAAAGAATTAACTGGCCATCACGTTCAACCGGCTTGGCCATTTGCGCAACCGCACGACGCATACCTTTCAGTTCCCCGATAACACCGTCGTTCCAATTCTCCACGACAGCAGTAATAGACATTGCGCTCGTTGATGCTGCGACGACTGGAGCAGGTGCGGGCTCAGACGCTGACGGCGACGGAGCAGGTGTAGCTACAGGCGCAGGAGAAACAGATGGGGCTGATACCGCTGGGCGCGCTGCGGGCGCACTTGGATCTTGTGCAACTCGTCCACCCAAAACCGCACGACCCGTTGATGGATTCACCGGTGCCGGCGCAATTTGAGGTCGGTTTTCCAGTTCTTTTTCAAGTCTTTCAACGCGAGCCAACAACGACTCAATTCCCATTTGCAACTCACGATGCACCAGCCGCACTAACGCAACTTCGAGCACAACTCGCGAATCGGGCGCATTGCGCATGTCATTAATGGCCAGGCCCAAAGTCTCAATAACTTTGACAATGCGTGGTGTGCCTAGTCGTCCTGCTTGTGCTGCCACCTCTGCGGCACGATCTTCAGGCAACTGCACAAGCTCGGGAGCCATTTGCGTTAAGAACGCATCGCGCATATGTCGTACCAGATCATTCACGATGGTGCGCGGGTCGCGACCAAAGTTGACCGTGTGCGCAACCGCTGCGAGTAGGCGCCCCGCGTCATATTCAATAAATGCTTCAACGAATTCGTCAACGGGCGTGACCTCATCAACCATGCCACCGGTTGCCGCTGCTAATTCAAGAGCCGACAATGTGTCGCGAGCCGAGCCGCCACCTTGACGCAGTACCGCATTGATTGATGCATCGCTGATATCAATACCCGCATCTGATGCAACCCAACGCACATGTGCTTCAAGTTCATCGACTGGCAATAAATGGAACTGCAGATGTTGCGTGCGACTACGAATCGTTTCAGCAACTTTTTCGGGGTCGGTAGTAGCCAACACGAAAACAACATGTGACGGTGGCTCTTCAAGAGTCTTCAACAATGCTGCCGACGCACCCTTAGACAACATGTGCACTTCGTCAAGAATGTAGACCTTGTGTCGCCCTGGTGAACCAAGCGAAGCGGCGGCAATGATTTCACGGATGTCTTCAACACCGTTGTTGCTTGCTGCGTCAAGTTCGATGACATCAAAACTGTTGCCTTCTTGAACCGCCAAACATGAACCACATTCGCAACACGGTTCACCGTCTTGCGGATTTTCACAGTTCAGAACTTTGGCCAAGATTCGTGCAGTTGTAGTTTTGCCCGTACCTCGGGGTCCGGAGAACAAATACGCGTGGCCCTCGCGCGAGTTGACCACTGCATTCTTGAGCGCGCGCACAACATGCTCTTGACCCTTGAGTTCAGAGAAACGTTGCGGCCGATACCGGCGGTAGAGAGATTGAACAGCCATTGCTTGAGACTGTAGTGGTGAGGTGTTGCGAACGAGGCTTCGACTTCCCAAGATCGCATTCACCAATATTCCTGAAATCTGCGTGTGCCCGAAATCAGAGCGTGTCCATACTCAGTAGGTCGCGGAGAACTACCGTTACAGGTGATCATGTCTTTGCTAACTGCCACCTCATCTGCAACTCGCCCACGTCGCCCATTGCGGGCTGGCGTCAAGAGTCTGTTTGTTGGTCTGTTTGTGGCTCTGAGTGCGGGGCTATTGATCGGCGCTCAGCCAGTACAGGCCGAAACGACCCTGGTGTCATCAAGTCCGGCCGATGGTGAGAAAGTCGCTACTTCACCAACTCAAATCGTGGCCGTTTTTAGTGCGGCTGTCCCAAATAATGCCGTTATGCAGGCTGTTTGTGAGGGTCGGCCGGCCCCAATTGGCACTGTCACCGTCGGCGCCGACGGCATTTCGCTGATCGCCACCGTCACCGCCGCCCTGCCAATTGGCACATGCAACGTCACCTATTCGGTCCCGCAAGCCGACGGCAAGGTAGCGACGGGTGGTTTTTCCTTTGAAGTGCTTGACCCTGCCACTGCCGACCCGGGCGACCTTGGGGGCGACGTCACCGATGGTGGCAACTTGGCCGTTGATCCCCCGCCCGTCAGTGGACCGCTCGGACTTTTCCGAATTCTCGCCTATCTGTCACTTGCCGCCCTCTTTGGCGGAATCGCATTTATTCGCTGGACCTGGCCCGAAGGTATCAACGATGACGCGACGTATCGATTCCTTCGCATTGCATGGATTGTCGCTCTTGTCAGTAACTATGTGGTCGCCAGTTTGCGAGCATCACTGCTGTCGGGTGATTCGGTTGTCAGCGCGTTAATCCCTCTGGGTTGGGGCGAACTTTTCAACAGCGCCAGTGGTATCTCGGCTGCATTACGCGTGGTCTTGATCGCGGCCTGCGCCATCGTTGCTTTGCGCCCTGACCGTATCTTTGACCCCCAGTCACAAATCGCAGCGCTCGCTCTACCCACGGTGGCCATGGCCACCTTTGGGCTCACTCGAGTCATTGACGATTTCTCGGTCGTCGGAACTGTTGCTGGCGTCGTTCACGTATTGGCCGTCGGCATGTGGCTAGGAGGCCTGCTTTTCTTGGCTCAAGCGGTTCTTATCGGACCGGGCGAAGAAGATCTCATGCACGCAGTTCGAACCTTTTCGCGACAAGCCAACATCTATATCGGTGTCACGGTTGTTGCTGGTTTTGTTCAGTTGTACCAAATGGATGGCGGTTCAACTCTCACCAGTCGCCACGGTCGTTTGATCATCGTCAAAGTCATCGGCGTCGCTGCGATGGTCTACATGGGTGGGGCGGCACGACAATTCGTCACCCATCAACTGGCAAAAAAGCGCGAGCTCAGTGGCCGCACCGCAAAACAATTGCGCAAGGCCGTGGTCTCTGAAATCGGCATTGGCATTTTGGTACTGGTCTTCACCTCATGGGCGGTGGCTACTCTTCCCCCCAATGTCACTCCCCCCGGATCTGACCGCACTAACTACGCGTTTGTTGGTGATCGTTCGGGTGGAGCCTTTGACGTGCAGTTGAAAGTCACGCCCGCCACAGTCGGACTCAACGCAGTACGTATTGATGTGTACTCGCCACCAACTGGCCTGACCGACCTCACGGTGCAATTCAACCCGCCGACAAATAACACCGCCAGCGTGACCCTCAATGTCCCGCTTGACGGAGTGGGGGCAGCCCGGCTCCCGATGAGTGAAGGCGTTCCCTTTGGGGCGCCCGGCCTGTGGACCATCATCGTCACCGGAAATGGACCCGAAGGCCCGTTGCCATCGGTGACGTACACCGTCTCGGTCACGGCCAATTCGGGCACAACCACGGGAACCGATGTCACAACAACCTCGGTGGTTCTGACAGTTGATGGCTCACCTGCCACCGTCGTCGTTCCGCTTGGAACCACCGTTCCTGGGGCCGCCGCCCCAGCCGCCGGAATTCAACCCGTCACAGCCACGGTCGTCACCTCGGTTCCTTGAGCCAGTTGCGAGTATCGTTCACGGGGTGACTAGTGCTAACCCTATGCAAGACAAGCTCGCCGACCTTCTTCAGCGCAAAGATCAAGCGCTCCATGCGGGGTCACCACGTTCAGTCGAACGTCAGCACGAGAAAGGCAAGATGCTGGCCCGCGAACGGCTGGACTATTTGCTCGATCCAGGCTCATTCCAAGAGCTCGACATGTTGGCTCGCCACCGCGCTCACGCTGCCGGTCTAGACGAGCACCCGTACACCGACGGTGTTATCACCGGATGGGGCACCATCGAAGGTCGCAAGGTTTTCGTTTTCTCACAAGACTTCACCGTGTTCGGTGGAGCCCTCGGCGAAGTGTTCGCTGAAAAGATTCACAAGTTGATGGACATGGCCTTGCGCGTCGGCGCACCAGTCATCGGACTGAACGACGGTGCTGGCGCACGCATTCAAGAGGGCGTGGTATCACTCGCCAGTTACGGCGGGATTTTCTATCGCAACGTTCAATCAAGTGGTGTGATTCCGCAGATCTCGGTCATCCTCGGACCTTGTGCCGGCGGTGCCGTGTACTCACCCGCCATGACCGACTTCATCTTCATGGTGCGCGAGAGCAGTCACATGTTCATTACTGGTCCCGATGTTGTGAAGACCGTAACCGGCGAAGAGGTAACCCTTGAAGAACTCGGTGGCGCAATGAGCCACGCGAGCAAGAGTGGAGTCGCAACTTTCGTTTCTGCTGACGAGAAGTCATGTCTTGATGATGTGCGTTTCTTGATGTCATTCATGCCGCAGAACAACATGGAAGAACCGCCGACTATTGACACCGGCGATGATCCCGATCGTTTATGCACCGATTTGCGCGACATTCTTCCTCCATCACCAAACCAGCCATATGACATGAAGAAGGTCATCGCATCAATCGTTGATGATGGTGAATTCTTTGAATACTTCCCGCATTGGGCCAAGAGCATCGTGTGTGGATTTGTTCGTATTGATGGTCACTCGGTCGGTGTTGTCGGCAACCAGCCGTTGTTCCTTGCTGGTGTTCTTGATATTGAAAGTGCCGAAAAGGCCGCGCGCTTCGTGCGCACATGCGACGCTTTCAACATTCCGTTGCTCACCATGGTTGACGTACCTGGCTTCTTGCCTGGTGTCGATCAAGAGTACGGCGGCATTATTCGTCACGGTGCCAAGTTGCTATACGCATACTGCGAAGCAACTGTTCCGCGAATTCAAATCATCACGCGCAAGGCTTACGGCGGAGCGTATGTGGTGATGGACTCGAAGTCGATTGGCTCCGACTTGTCGTACGCATGGCCAACAGCTGAGCTTGCAGTAATGGGACCAAACGGTGCGGTTGAAATCGTGTATCGACGCGAATTGCAGCAAGCCGCCGATCCGGTCGCACGTCGCGCCGAACTTGTCACCGAGTACACCGAGAAGTACGCCAATCCATATGCGGCAGCCGAGCGCGGTTATATCGATGACGTCATCGACCCCGCCGAGACTCGTCAAAAAATTGTTGCTGGTTTCCGGATGTTGCGCACTAAGCGCGAAGATTTGCCACGCCGCAAGCATGGCAATATGCCGTTATGAGTCAGCAAATTTCACCAACGCCTACAGACGAAGAAGCGGTCGTCATTGCGGCTGCTATCGAAGCTCTGTGGCCACGACCTGTCGTGGGTGAAAACGTTGTTGCGGCCCGACAAAACGCGTGGCGCTTCAGCGGACGCTGGTGGGCGCAACCAACTATCGCTCGGCGGGGCCGCCCCTAACTCACTCATGGAAGTCACCACTGTCGCTGATGATCTAGTGGTTATCCATGACGGTCTGACGGTGTATCGATACGAGGGGTTAACACCATCCACGTCGTACACATTCAAAGGAATTGACGTCACTACCCTTGCTCGACCTCGTGGTGAATTACTCAGTACGTTCGCAACCGTCAACGATGTGCATTTTGGCGAACTTGAGTGCGGCAAAATTGATGACAGCCCCAAGGGACCGATTCAAAGTTCGCGTCCTGGTGAGCCGCCCTATCCCGAGACCATGAATCGCGGCGCAGTTGCTGAAATCACTGCGTTGAATCCGCACCAAGTATTCGTCAAAGGTGATCTCACGTGTTTTGGATCTGAGGAAGAGTTTGCGGCATTTGAAAACTGCTACGGCCAACTCGGAGAGAAACTACACGTCATCCGCGGTAATCATGATTCATATTTAGGACAACACAAATACGACGACGATCAATGGATTGAGATGCCCGGAATATGTGTCGCCCTGATGGACACCGCCATTCCGACAGAGACAACTGGCGACATCGCCTCCGGTCAACTCACGTGGTTAGCCGAACATGCCGCATCAACTCAATTGCCCGTACTCGTGATGGGGCATCACCAACAATGGACTCCCGGGGCCCAAGCAGATGGTCATCGAAGCGAGGGTTACTTCGGAATCAATCCCGACAGTAGTGACGCACTCAATCAAGTTGTTGCTCAACATAAGAACATCATCGGTTACACCGCAGGTCACACTCATCGACATCGCGTGCGACAGATGGAATGCGGCGTACCCACCATTGAAATCGGTTGCGTCAAGGACTTCCCGGGTACGTGGGCTGAATACCGCGTCTACGAAGGTGGAGTGATGCAGGTCGTCCACCGCATCTCGACCCCAGCGGCTCTTGATTGGAGCGAGCGTTGTCGATATCTATACGAAGACTTCGGAATTGACTACGAAAACTACGCACTTGGCACACTGAATGAACGGTGTTTCGTCTTCCCCGCTCGGGCAGAATAGAAAACGTGACTTCACTCGCACCGCAGACACCGCTTGAGGGCATGCGGGTGCTTGATATTTCAACCGTAATCGCTGGACCAAATTGCGCACGCTACCTTGCCGACTTTGGTGCTGATGTCATCAAAGTTGAACGGCCCGATACTGGCGACAGTTTGCGCAATATGGCTTGGAAAGATCCACGCGATGGTGTCGGCCTGTGGTGGAAAATCGCTAACCGCAATAAGCGAACCATTGCTCTTGATTTCAAGAATGCTGATGACAAGGCCCTGTTCTTCAATCTTGTGAAAGACGCCCACGTTGTCGTTGAAAATTTCCGTCCGGGCACGCTTGAGCGTCTTGGTCTTGGGCCAGATGAACTTCTTGCCATCAACCCTTCTTTGGTGCTGACCCGAGTCAGTGGTTTTGGACAAACCGGTCCGTATGCGCAACGACCTGGCTTCGCATCAATTGCCGAATCAATGTCGGGCTTTGCGGCGGTCAATGGTGAAGCCGATGGGCAACCTCTGCTTCCGGCAATAGCCCTGACAGATGAAGTCACCGGCCTTGTCGGTGCATTTTCAACCATGGTTGCGTTGTACTCGGGCGTCGGCCAAGTTGTTGATATCAGTTTGCTTGAAAGCATGTTCCATATCATGGGACCGGTTGCATCACTGTTTGCCTTAACTGGTGAACTGCAACCACGCTTGGGTGCCGGATTGCCGTACACAGTTCCACGCGGTACGTATCAGTGTTCTGATGGTCGGTGGGTTGGCATCTCAAGTTCATCCGATTCGGTTGCTGCTCGAGTACTCACTCTTCTCGGTGTTGGTGACGATGAACGTTTCACTTCATTTGATGGCCGCGCAGCGCATCGAGAAGCTCTCGAGGAATTGATGCGCGATTGGTGCTCACAGCGTTCACGTGACGAAGTCATTCGGCTCTTTGAAGAAGCTGAAGCCGCCATTGGTCCAGTGATGGATATGGCCGACATTGCTGTTGATCCTCATTTCATATTCCGCGAAGCAGTCACAACAGTTGGAGAGACTCCGATGCAGAACTTAATCGCAAAGTTGTCAGTCACCCCTGGGCTGCTACGGCACGAAGGCCGAGCAAAAGATGCTGACGGCGACGACATCAGAAAAAACGGTTGGGAAAATTCACAAGGAGCACAAAATGGCTAACTCATCAAAACCATACGTCTATGTTGCTGGACCACTTTTCGACGAAGGCGAACGTTGGTTCATTGAAAAAGTCGATCAACTCATTCAAGAAGCCGGGTTTGAGACTTTTTTGCCACATCGAGATAATCCTCCTAAAACCGATGACAACATCGGAGAAATCTTCACGAACGACAAGGGTGGCGTTGATCGCTGCCAAGTTGTCGTTGCGAATCTCAATGGCGTCACAACCGACGATGGCACTGCTTGGGAAATTGGTTACGCCTACGCTCA
This sequence comes from uncultured Actinomycetes bacterium, assembly GCA_937876415.1. Lineage (GTDB taxonomy): Bacteria > Actinomycetota > Acidimicrobiia > Acidimicrobiales > Ilumatobacteraceae > Casp-actino8. Next base: position 23,290 of record CALEHE010000108.1, on the reverse strand, counting down.
CAAGAAATTCATCATCGGCCTGTTTACCGATTGGCGAGGACGTTTTCCTGGAGCCACTCAAGTCGTGAACTTGATGTTGCAGTGCAGCCTTGACAAGTTGGTGCGCTCGCTCGATGAGCTAGATGAGGAACTACGCGGCTGGCTGGGCACCCAACAAAAATAGTTTTAGACGCCCGTACCAATTGGGCAAGACACACCGGTTCCGCCAATACCGCAATAACCATTTGGATTCTTAGCGAGATACTGCTGGTGATACGGCTCGGCGTAATACCACTCGGTCATCGGCGCAATTTCTGTGGTGATCGCACCATATCCCGACGCTGACAATTTCTCTTGGAAAAGTTCTTGCGACGCAAGAGCTGCAGTCATCTGCTCGTCAGTCATCGTGTAGATCGCGCTGCGATATTGAGAGCCCATGTCATTGCCTTGACGCATACCTTGCGTGGGATCATGATTTTCCCAGAAGACTTTCAAGAGTGATTCATATGAAATCACTTTGGGATCAAAGATGACAAAGAAGACTTCAGCGTGCCCAGTGAGTCCGGTGCAGTTTTCTTCGTAGGTGCAATTTGGTGTGTATCCACCGGCGTAACCAACTGCAGTTGAGTAGACACCTGGAAGTTGCCAGAACAAACGCTCGGCACCCCAGAAACAGCCCATGCCAAAAACCGCGGGCTTCATACCTTCTGGCCACGGACCTTGTAGGGGCGCATCAAGAACAAAATGCTTCTCAGGTACAGGCATCGACTGATCGGTGCGACCGGGCAATGCATTTTCTGGAGCGACCATTGCGGTGTTCTTTTTGGCAAACAACATGAACTTGATATTACGCCCCATGTCGCACAGTAGTTTTGTCGGGTGCCCATAATTCGTGAACTCACCGAAGACGACCTCGACCTGATGTTGGCGATTAACCAAGAGAACGTTCCAGCAGTCGGACCTGAAACTGCAGAAACTATGCGGCAAATCTTTGAATGGTCGTATCTTGCCTTGGGCATCAACGTTGATCAGACCCTCGTCGGATACTGCCTCATGATGAAACCAGGTCTGCCATACGGCAGCACGAACTATCAATGGTTCTGCGACAAATACAGCGATTTCATCTATCTCGATCGAGTGGCCTTCACCGAATCACATCAAGGCAAGGGATATGGCTCTCTTCTCTACAACGAAGTTGAGTCACGCAGCACTGCGCCACTATTTACTCTTGAGGTCAATCTGAAACCACGTAACGACGGTTCACTGCGCTTTCATCAACGTCTCGGGTTTGTTGAAGTCGGTCAACAAGTCTCTGGCAGCGGAAAACTCGTCAGCTTGATGGCGAAAACTTTACGCTGAAATTACGAGCGACGGTCTTGTAAGAAGCGAAACTTCTCGCGCACTTCAGTGACACGTTCACGTGTCACATCGGCGTACAAGATGCATTCTTCATGAGGTGCACCTTGAGCAAGAGTCTCACCATAGGGATCAAAGATTCTGCTGTCGCCCCTGTACACCAGTGATCCACCTTGACCAACACGGTTGCAGCCGATCACATAGGTTTGATTTTCGATTGCTCGAGCCTGCAACAACGACAGCCAGTGCATACTGCGTGCCTCTGGCCAGTTGGCCGGAACTAAAAAAACATCGGTGTCTTTGGCGCGTTGCCAAAATTCATCAGCAAAGCGCAAGTCATAACAAACAAAGAGGGATACTCGTAAATCGCCGACATCAATCGTCACGAACTCGCTACCGGGGCGAACATGTTGATCTTCTCCCCCAAAAGTAAAGGGATGAATTTTCTCGTATCGATATTCAACGCCGTCGGGGCTGACGACGACAAAGGTATTTGCCGGCCGCCCATCAGCTGGTGTTGCTGAAAGTTCAGGGCACGTACCACCGATCCAGATGTGATGTTCTTTGGCCATTGCGGCCAAGAATTCCGAAGAAGGTCCACCAGTCACTTCGGCGAACGATGAATTGTCAACAGCGAATCCTGTCGAGAACGTTTCGGTGAGAAGCACAAACTCAGCACCGTTTAATTCGGCTTCTGCGATCAATACTCGCAGGTGGTCAAAGTTGGCTTCTCGATCACACCAAGCAATGTCATGTTGAATCGCGGCAAACTTCATGACATTGACTTCAATCGTGACACTGCGTCATCAATCATTTCGTACTGCTTGCAAAAAGCGAAGCGAACCAAGTGACGTCCTTCGTGCTGGTGGGCACGATCGTAGAAAACAACATTCGGAATACCGACGACTCCGCATTTATGCGGAAGCGATCGGCAAAACTCGTAGCCATCGCCATCAGATTGTATTGGTCGAATATCAACTGTGATGAAATATGTTCCTTGAGGTTTGTACACCTCAAAGCCGGCTTGAGTGAGCCCTTTCATTAAGTGATTCCGCTTTCCTTCAAGGTCGGCAGCCAAGGCCGTGAAATACGAATCAGGCAATCGAAGGCCAGTCGCGATTGCTGGCTGGAATGGTCCTGATGAAACATAAGTGAGGAATTGTTTTGCAGCGCGGGCTGCGGCCACCATCGCGGCCGGACCACACACCCAACCAACTTTCCAACCAGTGGTATTGAATGTCTTGCCTCCACTACTTATGACAAGTGTGCGCTCTTTCATTCCGGGTAACGAAGCAATTGAGACGTGTTTGATGCCGTCGTAGGTGAGGTGTTCGTATACCTCATCAGAAACCACAATCAGATCGTGTTCAATTGCCAAATCGGCAATCACTTGTAGCTCAGTTTGATCAAGAACTGCACCAGTTGGGTTGTGCGGACTGTTCACCAATATCACGCGCGTCTTGGGCGTAATAGCCGCGCGTAATTCATCTGGGTCAAGACGGTAGAGCGGCGGACGCAATGTGACAGGACGCGTCACTGCACCAGCTAAAGCAATGCAAGCTTGATAGCTGTCGTACATCGGCTCGAGTAAGGCAACTTCATCACCAGTTTCGAGAAGGCCGAGCAAAACACCCGCCAGCGCTTCAGTTGCTCCAGCAGTCACCAAGACTTCTGAATCGGGATCGTATGACAAACCCCAAAAACGCAATTGGTGTTCACAGATTGCCCGACGAAGTTCAGGAACACCCGGACCTGGCGGATATTGATTTTGACCACTACGAATCGCGTTCACGGCAGCATCAAGTACTTCTTGTGGACCGTCATAATTCGGAAATCCTTGGCCGAGATTGATTGAGTTTGTCTCAGCGGCAAGTGCGGTCATTTCGGCAAAAATGGTTGAGCCAAAGCCCTGCAATTTTGAATTGAGATAAGGCACTCGGGCCGACGAACCGGACATATCTCTAGGTTATGCGCAATTCACGAGCGAAGTTCAGCCTCAACAGCATCAAGCAACCCGCTTGCCCCAAATCGAAAAGTTTGTGGTGTTGCCCATTGTGGCCCCATGATGGCATCAACCAAATCAAGATATTGCTGTGCATCAGCAACGGTACGAATTCCGCCCGATGGCTTGAGACCTACCGGTCGTCCAGAATCTCGGATGATCTGCAACATAGCGGTCACCGCTTCGGGGGTAGCCGAAATCTTTGTTTTGCCAGTTGAGGTCTTGATGAAGTTTGCACCCGACTTAATTGCCAATTCAGATGCCCGGCGAATTCTTTCTCGGTTGACGAGTTCACCAGTTTCCAAAATGACTTTCAGATGAACTGGTACGTGAACAACTTCTCGAACCGCTTGCAGCATGGAGAGAACTTGAGCCTCGTCACCTGTGATCATCGACTGATACGGCAAGACCAGATCAATTTCATCGGCGCCCGCATCAAGAGCCGTAATCGTTGTGGTAACAACATCAGCAACGTCAGTTCCTCCATGCGGAAAATTCACAACAGTCGCTACTTTTATTGACGTTCCTCGCAAGATTGATGCGCACAAATTAACGAACCGTGGCCAGACACATACGGCCGCAGTATTGCCGAATTCACCTTGAGCGCGTGAACAGAGTTCAACGACTTCTTCTTCTGTGCAATCATCATTGAGATTGGTGAGATCAATCAGTGACAAAACTCGTTGAGCAGATGATCGAGTTGTCACGAAACAAAACCCACCAAATTGTCGGGACCAAATGAAGTGGGCAGGAGTTGTTCCATCGTAAAAATCGCTCGGACTCCACCGGGTCCACAGGCATATATCGCGGTGTCGCTCTTGGCGAACTCACGCACTCGCTGACGACAACCACCGCAACATGTCCCAACTTCAGCACTGTCACAGATTGTTACGAGAGCCAATATTTCTTTCTCTCCTCCGGCGATCATCGCGGCAATTGCGCTCGCTTCAGCACAGTTTCCGACTGGATACGCGGCATTTTCGACATTGCAGCCAACATAGATGTTCCCACTTGGCGAGAGAATCGCTGCACCAACCAAAAAATGCGAATAAGGAGCGTACGCGCGTGCTTGAATCGCTTTTGCTTGTTCAAAAAGTTCCTGAACATGGTGTTCTGATGGAGTCTTGGAGAATTCAATGATCGGATGGCTCACAGAACAACCTTATGACACCTTTTCATGTGCAAACATGAAATGTGCTGAAAAGAAGCGTTTTGAGTTTTTGGAGTTGGTTCGCCCTCGGTGTGATTGTCATCGTCTGGACACCCTTGGTCTTTATCGTCTGGATCGCAACAATGCCGTTTGATAAAGGTCGTTACGCAACGGGTTACACCTTCCGCCGTCTGTGTGTTTTGCACCAGTGGCTTAACCCACTATGGAAGTTTCGTACAAGTGGCGAACTTCCAAAGAACAAACGCAATCCATACGTGATGGTGTCAAATCACGAAAGTTTTGTTGACATGCTCTTGATTAGTCATCTCAAAATTGAAATGAAGTGGTTGAGTAAAGAATCAATTTTGAAAATTCCATTGGTCGGCTGGATGATGAAAATGTCTGGAGATGTTTCGCTGGTACGTGGAGATCGTTCAAGTGGTGCCGCTGCTTTGAAGGTGTGCGAAACCTGGCTTGATCGCAAAATGTCGGTGATGATTTTCCCTGAAGGGACCCGCAGTCTTGATGGAGAAATTCGGGCGTTCAAAGATGGAGCTTTCCGACTGGCCATCACGACTGGTACCCCCATTTTGCCGATGGCCGTTCACGGCACCCGCACGGCGCTTCACAAGCATGACTGGCGAATGGGTGACACCAATGCTGAAGTACGCGTTCTTCCGCCCATCAGCACCGAGGGTATGACCGAGGCCGAGATTCCCGAACTTCGTGAGCGTGTTCGAGACTTGATCGTGGCCGAAGTGGCCAAGATGAGTGCTGCCGCCTGAATTATCGACCGGCCTGAATTATCGACCTGCCTGAATCAACGACCCGAATGTCCAAAGCCGCCGCCGCGGTCATTGTCATCAAGTTTGGCCACTTCATTCCATTGCACGTGAGAGACCGGTTGAATCACGAGTTGAGCAATACGGTCGCCGCGACTGATGCGATAGGCATTTCGGGGGTCGGTATTGACCAAAACCACCTTGATTTCGCCTCGATAGGCCGAATCAATCAGTCCAGGGCTATTCAGGACCGTTACCCCGTTCTTGAGGGCAAGTCCGCTTCGAGGCAAGACAAAGCCCGCATATCCCTGAGGAATGGCGATGGAAATACCCGTCGGCATCAAAATTCGGCCACCCGCTGGAGAAATGGTGACTTCCTCGCGGGCCAGTAAATCGAGGCCGGCATCTCCATCATGGGCGTACGTCGGAAGGTCTAGTTGCTTGTCGAGACGAACAATCGAAATGCTGATTGGCAGATCACTCATGCCACGACGATACGCGCTCGGGCAGCAATTTTAAAAAACGGCCATTTAAACGGCGCATTGATAGATCGCCACAGCCATGGCGTAGCGTCTCCGATGTGCTTGTGTGGATGGATTTAGAAATGACGGGGCTGATCCCCGAAAAGGACGTCATCGTTGAAATTGCAACGATCGTCACCGATGACCAACTCAATGTCATTGCCGAAGGTCCCGATTTAGTCATCCACCGGACTGATGAAGTTTTGGCTGGCATGGACAAGTTTGTGGTCGATATGCATACCAAGTCGGGTCTGCTTACCATGATCCGCGAATCCACGATCACCCTCGAACAAGCCGGTCAGCAAACCCTTGATTTCATTAAGGCTCATGTTCCCGAGGCGCGAACCGTTCCCTTGTGTGGCAACTCAATTGGTACCGATCGCCGTTTCTTGGCGCGTTATTTACCCGACATCGAAAACCACTTGCACTATCGCTCGGTTGATGTCAGCACCATCAAAGAACTCGTGAAGCGTTGGTATCCCGGCAGCGACAGCGTGCGGCCCTTCAAAGTAGGTGCGCACCGCGCGCTCGACGATGTTCATGAAAGCATCGCCGAATTACGCTTCTACCGCGAGAAAGTTTTTGTTCAATGACCCAACCTGCGCCCCGAATACCTAAACAAGAGCAATTACCGGCCAGTGACGACATTCTCGAAATTGCTCCAGGTGTTCTGCGGGCTCAGTTGCCGATCTCTATTCCCGGGCTCGGTCACGTCAATATGTATGTGCTCGAAGATGAACGCGGTGTCACGTTGGTTGATCCCGGTCTTCCCGAGAAGGCCAGTTATGCGGTCGTCAAAAAACGACTCGTACAAATGGGAGTTCCCCTCAAGCGAGTCCATTCAGTCATCGTGACTCACAGTCACCCCGATCACTTTGGTGGAGCACATTGGCTACAAAGTGAAACTGGTTGCGACATCATCACGCACGAAAAGTTTCGCGTCTTTTGGGATCCGACCGAACCACCCGATGTCGATATTGATGATCCGGACAATGCGCCCAAACATCGCATGCCGTGGGAACCCCCACCGTGGGGCGGACCCGGTATGGATATCCCCTTTAAGCGTCGTGCCCGTATTGCGGTCACTCGTCGAATTCCCAAACTGATGCGCTTGCCCCGACCGACCATCCGCTTGGCTGATGCCGAACATTTTCGTTTTGCGCGCCGCGACTGGGTTGCTGTTCACACTCCTGGACACACTGCCGATCATCTATGTCTCTTCGACGCCGAGCACGGCCTGATGATTTGTGGTGATCATGTTTTGCCCACGATTACTCCACATATCAGTGGCATGATGCCCGCCAAAGATCCCCTCAACCTGTTTTTTGAGTCACTCGACAAAGTTGCGGCTTTTGGTCCACAGGTCAAGATCGCGCTACCCGCCCACGGCGACATCTTCACCGATCTTGCTGGACGCGCCAACGACATCAAAGAACACCACGTGGGACGCTTGCAACGATTGCGTGATGCATGCATAGATATTGACCGACCAACAACGGTGATGGAAATGTCAACGTATCTTTTCTCACCTCGATCACAGGGTGGAATGGCCGACAGCGAAACATATGCCCACCTTGAGCATCTTCGCTTAGCCGGCGAAATGGATCGTCATGATATTGATGGGCGTTATCAGTACACACTGAAGAGCTAATTAGTGGCAGGCTGTAGTCGTGAGCAGTCGCCCAAACGTTCTCTTCATCACTCTTGATCAATTTCGAGGCGACGCTCTGTCATGCGCCCACCATTTTATTGTCAAAACTCCGAACCTTGATGCACTAGCTCAATCAGGAGTGCGTTTCTCACGTCACTACACCCAATCAACACCGTGTGCACCCGGCAGGGCTGGCCTCTACACCGGTATGTATCAAATGAATCACCGGGTAGTGGCTAATGGAACTCCACTTGACAATCGTTTTGACAACGTTGCTCGACTCGCACAACGAAGTGGTTATCAGGGAAAACTTTTTGGCTACACCGACCAATCAATAGATCCGCGAATGACCTCGAGTCCCGATGATCCACGGTTACAAACATATGAAGAGATCCTGCCCGGCTTTGAATGGGAACTTAATCTCGCCGGCCCTCACCAACCTTGGGTGGATTTCTTAGCAAGTTATGGCTACGACACATCGCTTGGTCATATGTACATGTTGGACACCGAGCACGAACGGCCGGTCGAACACAGCGTTTCAAGTTTCACGACCGATTGTCTCATTGATTACATGTCCAGCACCGAAACCAACGAACCTTGGTTTATTCACGCGAGTTATCTTCGTCCTCACCCTCCATATTCGGCACCTGGTCACTTCGCGCACATGTACGACCCTGCCGATGTTGGCCTTCCTATTGCTCCTGCCGATGATCGACATAGTTTTCACGACCTGTTGCTCAAGATTGAGTTGACGGCGGCACCGGTTAAAGAATCAGAGATTCGTCAACTACGGTCTCAATACTTTGGCATGATCTCTGCCGTCGACGAACAAATGGGCCGACTTTGGCAGACCCTTCGTGATCTCAATCAATGGGATAACACCATCATCATCGTGACTGCCGATCATGGCGAACAACTTGGTGATCACGGACTTGTGCAAAAAGTGGCATGGTTTGAAGAAAGTCATAACATACCAATGATTATTCGCGACCCCTCGCGTCCACAGGCCCATGGAAACGTCATCACAGAGTTCACCGAAAGCGTTGACCTTCTTCCAACTCTCGCGCAATTCTGGGAGCAATCCATTCCATTGCAATGTGACGGTCATTCACTTATCCCCTTCTTGTCTGGCGATGAACCTGCGACATGGCGCGACGGCGCATCATGGGAATTTGATTGGCGCTACGCCCTCATTCCGCATGTTCAAAATCAATGGCCTTGGGATGAACGCCTGAATGAGTCTCATCTTGCGGTTCACCGCACGATTGATACTGCCTACGTACAATTTGGAGACGGTTCGTCGTTGTGTTTTGACATTGCTGCCGATCCAACATGGCGCACTCAAGTCACCGATCCTCAACGCATTTTGCATATGGCTCAGCGCATGTTGGTCTGGCGCAGCCGACATGCTGATCGCACACATACCGGACTACTCGTGGAGAATGGTGGAATTGGGCAGTGGCCACCCGACGTTTCGTGGAGACAGTCTGAACAAGGAGCAATACTATGAACCCAGCACAATCTGAACGACATGCACTCTGCAATCTCTTTCTCGAAGTAGGTCCAGACGCACCGACATTGTGTGAAGGTTGGACCACTCGCGATCTGGCAGCGCACATCATTGTTCGTGAATCTCGCCCCGATGCCGCTGGCGGAATCCTGATCGAGCCTCTTGCTGCATACGGTGAAAAAGTTCGCAAGGGTGTTGCTCAACGTGACTGGAAGTCATTGGTTGAGGCGATTCGCAACGGACCGCCGCGTATCTCGCCGATGCGACTGGCTTTTCTGGACCGACTCACCAACACAGTCGAATTCTTTGTGCACCTCGAAGATGTCCGTCGCGCCCAACCCAATTGGGCTCCCCGCCCACTGCTTGATGATTTGGAATCGCAGTTACGAACCTCCATCACCCGAGGTGGACGACTGTTTGCTCGCAAATCTCCCTGCGGTCTCGTCCTGCAGATTGCCCTCGGCGCATCCATCGTTGCCAAAAAAGGCGAACCTGCCGTCACCGTGACTGGCGAAGTCGGCGAACTCATCATGTTTGTATACGGTCGCCAAGAACACGCACGCGTTGAGCTCTCCGGTCCTGATGATCTCGTTCAAGCGGTTCGCTCCACCGCATTCGGTGTCTAAGTCCAAATCAACGCACTCAAAGGTGACAAACTCAAGAGTGTGACGCGGGATATCGACAAACTCATTGACCAAATGACAATTGAAGAAAAGGCCCTTCTCACCACGGGTGCCACGATGTGGTCAACGAACCCGATCGATCGTTTTGATATTCCATCAGTCACAGTGACCGATGGTCCTGCGGGTGCCCGCGGGCCCATTACTCCAGGTATCGGAACACAGGTTGCAACACTTTGTATTCCTTGCGGATCTGCGCTTGGAGCAACATTTGATGTTTCATTACTTGAGGAACTTGGCGTCGCACTTGGGCATCAAACTCGTTCAAAAGGCGCTCGCGTTTTATTAGCCCCCACGGTCAACCTTCATCGCTCACCACTATTCGGACGCGCTTTTGAGTGCTACTCAGAAGATCCGCTTCTTTCTGGCAAGCTCGCCGCTTCGTTTATTCGTGGCGCACAATCTCGTGGAGTCGCGACCACTGTCAAACACTTTGTTGGCAATGATGCCGAATTTGAACGAATGACGATCAACAGTGTTATTGATCAGCGCACTTTGCGCGAGGTCTACTTACTTCCTTTTGAAATTGCGGTCCGCGAAGGTGGATCGCTTGGCATCATGACGTCGTACAACCGAATGAACGGTGTGTATTGCGCAGAGAACCGCGAATTGCTACAAGATATTTTGCGTGATGAATGGGGCTTCGAAGGTTTCGTCGTGACCGACTGGTTTGCTGGCTTCACAACAGACGGCGCTGCCAATGCTGGCCTTGATCTTGAAATGCCTGCTCCACCACGTGGATACGGAAAGTTCCTAGCCGAAGCCGTGCGTGAAGGGCGTGTGGACGAAGAGGATCTCAACCGAGCAGTGCGTACTCTTCTTTCAACATTTGAGCGACTCGGTGCTCTAGATGATCAACCCCAACCACCGATGGCTATAGATCTGCCCGAACATCGTCAATTAGCGCGCCGAGCAGCAGCTGGCTCGATGGTTTTGTTGCGGAACGAAAAAGTCAAAGATCAGCCGCTATTACCTCTTCAAACAAACGGGTTGAAGACGGTCGCTGTGATTGGTCCAAACGCTGAGCGCACGAGAATCATGGGCGGTGGATCGGCCGAAGTTTTACCGCACCACCGAACCGCAATTATTGATGTGTTGCGGGAGCGACTTGGCACAAAAGTTTCGGTGCGTCATGAAGCCGGCGGCAATATCGACAAAACCACGCCAACTGTTGATCCGCAAATGGTCCGTCGACCTGATGGATCACCCGGTTTTGAAGTCATCGTTTTTGATGGCAATGCCGACAACAACACTGAACTAACTCGAGTGCACCGACCCGACGGACGTATTTTGCTCGTTGCTCGCAACGATGCTGGCGTCCCCACTTCTAGCTATCACTTCGACGCAACCGGAATCATTACCGTTGAAACTTCTGGTCAGTACATCGTCTCGCTGGTTGAGGTCAGTCCATGTCGTCTCTTACTTGACGGCAAGTTAGTCGTTGATGGAGCATCAACCATCCCACCGCGAGGACAGTCTTTCTTCGGCATGGGCAGCGTTGAACTCACCGCCATTGTTGACCTCGTTGCTGGTCAACCACACCTACTGGTTCTTGAATGCGATGCAACAAATAAGCAGTGGGCTCACGGTGCCCAGGTCGGATTGCAATTTGTTGAACAAGATGACCCCGTACGTCGTGCAGTTGAACTTGCTGCCGAATGCGATATCGCACTTGTTGTCGTTGGTACCACCGATGACTGGGAAAGCGAAGGTCACGATCGTGACACGCTTGAACTACCAGGTCGTCAGGTTGAACTCATTCGAGAAGTTGCCGCGGCAAACAAAAAGACCGTCGTGCTTGTCAACACTGGAGCACCTGTTGATATGTCTTGGGCCAACGAGGTTCCGTCCATCATGCAGATCTGGTTTGGTGGACAAGAAATGGGACATGCAGTCGTGGATGTTCTGCTCGGTGAAGCCGATCCTGGTGGTCGGCTTCCCACCACAATCCCTGAACGAATTGAACATACGCCGGCTTACGGAAACTTCCCTGGAGAGCATGGTCAAGTGCGCTACGGCGAAGGGGTCTTCATTGGCTATCGCTGGTACGAGGCTCGTCACTTACCAGTGCGTTTCCCATTCGGGCATGGTTTGTCATACACAACATTTGAAATCGGTCAGCCCGATTGTGAAGACACCGAAATTTCATCAAATCAAAAAGTTACGATTCGAATTCCTGTCACTAACACTGGTTCGCGAATTGGCACCGAGGTTGTGCAGGTTTATGTCGCGCCGCGAAATTCTTCGGTTCAGCGTCCCAACAAGGAACTCAAGAGTTTTGCCAAGGTCAGTTTAAAACCTGGAGAAAGTACAAACGTGACCATTGAACTATCTCCACGTGACTTTGCATTTTGGAATCCCGGAGATATCTATCGCTCAGTATTGCGTCCGCAAGTCACTGGTGAATCCGCCAACATCGCTCTTGATCAAAGAGGCGATTGGCAGATTGATCAAGGACTGTACGACATCCATATCGGAACCTCGTCAGTAAATATCGCCCATCAGTTTGTCATCAATATTTCTGACAATAACGAATTAGGTTGATCACCATGATGTTGCTTCGCAGACTTGATGACTATCAGAGTTGGCAAATCTCTTTTGCCGGTACTTCCATCCTTGTTGACCCATGGTTGACCCCTGAGCCAATTCGTGGAGCATTTGATCGCCAACATCCAGCTGGCTTTACGTCGCTGCGCGACTTACAACTTGAGAGTGGATCAATTGGCGCGATTGTTTTATGCACCTCGGTCAATGATCACTTACGCGCCGAGACTCTCAAATTGATGAGCGACATTCCGGTTCACGGCAATCTCAAAGCGGCCAAGGCGGCGCGTGCGGCTGGATGCACCTCGACTCATGCCCACGAAGTTGGCGATTCCTTTGCTGTGGCCTGCACTGAAGGTGGTGAAATACGCGTCACCGTTACCCAGACTGGTCTACCGCTCGGGCTCATCGCCGTTGGCTATCTCTTTGAAGCATTTGACCATGAGCAGATTTCAGCAGGACGAATCTGGATTGAGCCCCATCAACCAACGAAAGCGACTGCTGAAACTTTAGGCACGGTTGATGTCGCAGTGTTACCAACGCAATCTGTTGTCGCCGTAGTTCTGCCAGTAACCGCCGGACCAAAGAAGTCTGCACAAGCTGCGAAGCTCGCAAACGCACGTGCTTTAGTAGCAACGGCAACTCAACCACAGCGTGATATGAAGCTTTGGCAAAAGGCTTTGTATTACGTGAACGGCAGCAACGCGCACGCGCACAATCAACTAGTTGGCACCAACACTCAGTTCATTGAACTACGAACTGGCGACTGGCTCGATGTGAAGTCAGGTCGCTAGGTATTTACCGAATGCGCAACGTGTAAACGGGCGTGTCATCAGGACGATTTGGCAAAGTTACGGAATTACCTTCACGCTTCAGTTGCGCATGGTGTCCGAGCAATTTCACATCACCCTCGGGTAGTCCGTCAATCGTGATTTTCGCAGTTGACGGACGACCAATGACCATGGCGTAAGTTGCGCCATCTGCACCCTTGGTCAAACGCACCACAAGTCCTTCATCGGTTGACAACGTTGAAACCTTATGGGGTCGACTGCCGTAGATTGCGTCACCATTGACTGACAACCACTGACCCATCGCCAGCAAACGCAATTGCTGAGCCCACGGGATCTCGCCACCTGGCATTGCGCCGTAGTTCAACAATAGGTTTCCACCGTCAGCAACAATATTGACGAACATCGTGATGAGTGCAGGAATCGACAAATATGTTGAGTCATCTTCATCTTGCGTGTAACCAAAGCTGGTTCCAATTCCGCGCGTGACTTCGTACATCTTTTTTGGTCCCGCGGCTTTGGTTGTGTATTCAGGAGTTCCAAAGTCGGCGTGACTGGTCCCCTGCATCACACCAATGAAGTCAAAGCGATCATTAACGACACCCTCGGGATTGCTGTTGTAAAAATCAGCCATTAACTGCGCAGCACCTTCGCCGAATCGAGGATATCCAATGTCGTTCCACAAAACATCAGGGTTGTACTTACGAATCAATTCGTGCCAGTGAGCTTCGGCATACGCGTGATACGTATCATCTTGCGGAATAGCTCCGTACAAAGTCGCCCAACTCTTGATGCCGAGACCTTGGAAGGTCCAGTCAATTCCACCGGAGTAATACACACCGAAACGAAGTCCAGCGTTACGGGCAGCATCAGCACACTCTTGAACAAGATCACGTTGCGACGACCATTTCTCACCATGAGTCGGGTTGGGTGTTTCTGATGGCCACATCAAAACGCCATCGTGGTGCTTGGTGACCATCACGCAATACTTCGCGCCTGACGCTGCGAGTAATTGCTCCCAACGCTTGGAGTCCCATCCCTTCGCTGCTTCAAGAAAGATGTTGACAAAAGTTGAATAGTCGCAATTGCCCCACACTTTCTCGTGATAAAGCGCTGCAGGTGAACCAGGAATATTGATGGAGTTCTGATACCACTCGGCATACGGCGTATGGCTGAATGCCATCTCTTCGCCTTCTTCACGAGCAAGAGTGAATGGATCTTTGCCTAACGGCGCGAATGCTGGAACCGATCCCACCGTCCAGTGCGAGAAGATGCCGAACTTGGCATCTTGAAACCACTCCGGAACTTCGTGTTGCGATAGCGACGCGAAGGTTGGCTCATACTTCGTCATATTGCCCCCAATATCTATTGTCCTAGATACGGACAAAAAAACACTACTCCGATAGGGCTGTTTGCTAAGAGTCCTGCGCAGAGAGTCTTTCTTCGGTGCGACGCACCAGGTTTTCACGCTCGGCCGCCGTAAGAGGCCGGGAGGTCCGAATATTGAGTTCAATTTGATCAACACCGGCGATCGGCGTGGCGGTTGTGATGTCGTCGACGAGCAAGACCTCGGTGAGGTGTTCAGAACCAGCAAGTTCACGAATGGTCTCAGCAGCCTTCAGTGCTGCTTCGCCACGTTCGACATCAATCGGCAACTGAATAGCAATCTTCGTGGCCACTGGTTCTTGGCTGATATTGCGTACCGAAATTAAGGCGATGTGCGGAAGGTGAACAGTGCTGTAGCCATCACGAACCCGAGTTGACACGAGCCCTATATGTTCAACGATTCCTCGTACGCCATTCGGGAAGGCTCCGCTGATTTCAACTTCATCACCAACCCCATATCGATCCTCTAACAGAACCGACAGTCCAGTGAGATAGTCATTGACTTTCTGCGATGCTCCGTACGCGATACCTGCCCCAAGGAAGCCCGCACTCGAAAGCACAAGAGGACCATTGAGTTCCAAAATATGAAAGATCGCTATTAAAACACCAACCCAAATTACGACAGCCAGTAGATGATGCAACATCCGTGACACCGCATCCACCCGTTGTCGTCGGCGATTCTCGCCCACCTCACCTTGCTCTAGTTCTTCGTAACGGGCCCGTGTACGCCACCACTGTGAGGGCTGAGCAATACTTCGCTGAGCGACGTAACGCACAACTCGGCGGATAATCACATGCGATAAGCGCGTCACAATAAAGGCCCCAATAACAACAAGCACAACGAGCAGAGGTTGGGAAATCGCTTCGCGAGCCGTCGCTGGTTGATCCGGAGTTGGGTTGAGAGTTGAAATGAATTGAAACAACATGACCTCCTCAGTGTGCCGTCGTTTCTATGCTTTCCCTGTTTGCGACACTATTCCGTGTATCCACTCAGGTAGTTCATTGATACTTTTTAGTTCGCCAAACCGCTGACTCACTGGCGGATGTTCGGCTTTTTCTAGTTCCCACAAGAACTGATACGGAATGTGGACCGCATGTCCACCCAATTCAAGAATCGGCAAAATGTCACTCTTCACCGAATTGCCAACCATGCACACTCTTTCGGGTTGCACAGAAATATCTCGAAAAACTTTGGTGTAGGTTGCGACATCTTTCTCCAAAACGATCTCCACATGATCAAACAGATGATCCAGTCCACTTGTTGTGACCTTCCGGGTCTGGTGTACCAGATCACCCTTCGTAATCAAGATGAGACGATGGTGTTGAGCGAGTTCTTGTAAAACTTCGGGAACCCCATCGAGTAAGCGGACTGGTGCCAGTAACAAATCTCGCGTGAGGTGTACAAGCTGAGCCAATACGTCTGTTGAAACTTGACCTTGACTGATCGTGATCGCTGCTTCAACCATGGAGAGCCCAAAGGCCTTCACGCCATATCCATAAGTATGCAGATTGGCTCGTTCAGTTGCTGTCAACGCAGCCTTGATATCAATCCCCGTTGGTGCAAACGGTGCAAGCAGTTCATAGAACGCCATTTCTGTGGCATGAAACCCATCTTCGCTATGCCACAGGGTGTCATCGGCATCAAAGGCCAAGCAATCAAAAGTAGCCATAGACATTTATTCTTCTAGAGTACCTGACGTGAAACACACCAATTTCGGTCAAAAAAGACAAAAACTTGGCCACTCCTTTTTGTCACCGCTCATGATTGCCGGAATGAGCATGCTCATCATGGCGTGTTCAAGTGCTTCTAACGCTGCCGAAGAAACGATCACATCGACTATTCCACCGTCAAGCACAATCGCTCCGACCACAACCACCACGACCACTACAACGACGACATCGACAACGACCCTTCCACCAGGATTCCCAACATATTC
Source organism: uncultured Actinomycetes bacterium (assembly GCA_937876415.1). Lineage (GTDB taxonomy): Bacteria > Actinomycetota > Acidimicrobiia > Acidimicrobiales > Ilumatobacteraceae > Casp-actino8. Next base: position 7,004 of record CALEHE010000108.1, on the reverse strand, counting down.
AATTGCTCCTATTGTCCCCGTCAACGGAATGGCCGCAAAGATCACGAAAGTTGACACCACCGATCGAGTGGTCTTTCTTACTATCGACGACGGCATCGTTAAAGATCCTGCCGCTATGCAGTTTTTAGTTGACAACAAAATGCCCGCAACACTGTTCTTAGTCTCTGGAGAATTCCGTCAAGACCCCGCGTACTTTGCGCAAATTTTGACTGTCGGTGGAACGATTAGTTCCCACACGATGAGCCACCCTTCGCTGAAGGGCTTAAGTCTTGAACGACAGACTTCGGAAATCTGCAATATGAAGAATGCAATTGCCAAGGAATTGGGTTCGGCGGGTCACTTAATGCGACCACCGTATGGTTCTTCGGATGAAAATACCCGTCGCGCATCAGCGAGTTGTGGAATCAATGCAGTCGTTAACTGGAACTCTGAGTTGTGGGAAGGCAATGTCGATATTTTGCAGAGACCTGGACTGCAGCCCGGAGATATCTTTTTAACTCATTTCCGTACCGACTTACTTGACAACCTCATCGCCTTTAAAGCTGCGCTTGATCAACAGGGATTTACAGTCGGTCGCCTCGAGGAATATTTACCGATCTCGTAACTCAACGATGAATTGCATTGAGATAGTTGTAAACGGTAATTCGTGAAACGCCCATTGCATCAGCGACATCTTCAACAGCACGCCGCAAGGTAAACGCTCCTCGTTCATCGAGCAGTCGAATCGCAAGTTGCTTTTGTTCACGATTCATGTTGGGTAGTTGCTGACCCATTTCGCGCTCCACTGAATCAATCAAACGCGCAAGCGCACCATGAAGATCGGGAAGACGAACCGCTGCGATTAATTCACCTTCATACACAAGTGGAATATCGGCGGCCTCAATTTGAGTCGGATCAATCACTGAACATCCGAGTGCATCAATAAGGGGTTGCAACGTCGCAAGTACTGGATGATTGATATCAAGTGGCGTTTGGCTGATCTCAGAAGAAGTCATGGCTGGACCTTTTCCATATGCAATGTCACATGGGTCGCGCCATGCGCGTAAGCATCGCGAACTAAGTCGCTGACAGCAATTGCCGCTATGTGTTCATCAGCATCAAACTCGGTCGCGAACGGGCCGAACTCAACATTGATTCCATGCGCTTCAACCGCCGCCACCGCGGCGAGTACGTGAGGTCCAGGCTGACCCTCAACAAACGGCTCAATAGTGAACTCAACGCGCAGCACGCCAATATCGTAATCGGTCGGGCGCCGTATCGCCTCAGGGCATGCCCATCACCCGACGAAGTTCGTTAGCCCGCATTAAACAGTCTCGCCCAGCTAGGTCAAAGGCTTCCCCCAAGCGAGTGAGGGCGGTTCGAAACGAGGCCTGCCAATCTTGTTCAAATGCTTGACGGGCCGGCCCATTCCAATTCGTTGAAGCCAAAGCCGAATTGACGACTGTAACCAAAGCCTCAATATCGGCTCGCTGACGACTCAAGGTGTGACCGAGTGAAATGAGTTGATCGGGGTCGGCTCCGATCATGCCTCCGGCGGTGAATTGCGACATTTGACATCCCTTCTCATTTGCCCGTGACTTCCACGGTCACACATCGTGGGCTCAAACTCGTCAACGGCGGTGATCAAAAATCAATCAAAGGGAGAAGTAAAGCCAAACTGTCAGGAAGAAACTTTTCGCGGCGCAACAAGTCATCAAGACCATCACGATGCACCCACCAAGCCTCAACCACTTCACCGTCATCAAATGTGAACGGCCCTTGAGTCGTCACCACATAGCAACGCGCCATCAGACTGACCTGATCGTCTTCATACGACCGAGACATCACTGGATCAAGTTCAATCAAATCAACCTGGTTGATCCCGACTTCTTCAGCAAGTTCGCGTCGAGCCGCTTCAAGGTAGGACTCGCCAACGCCAACAACTCCGCCCACCGCGATATCACACCAACTCGGCCAAATGTCTTTTTGAGGTGATCGGCGATGGACTAATAGTCGGCCCGCTCCATCAAGGATCGCAATGAAGGCGGCACGATGGCGCAGACGGTCGGCGCGCATGACTCGCCGTGGCACGGTTTGAATGATCTGATCTGACTCGTCCACCACATCCACGAGTTCTTCACCAGCATTTAGAACCACTCGTATTACTTACCACACAAATCAGCGGTGACCCACAGGTCTACGATACGCATATGGCTGATCCCACCGATATCTCCACTTTGACCGCGGAGTCACTTGACCTTCTTGATGACACCATCGCTCTGCGCCGTCGCTTACACGAGTGGCCTGAACTCGGCAATCACCTACCGAAAACTCGTGAGGAAGTTTTAGCGGCTCTTGAAGGTCTGCCGCTCGGTATCAAACTCCACGAAACAACTTCGGGAATTGTCGCTTCGCTTGAAGGTACCCGCCCCGGCCCAACTGTCCTGTTGCGCGGTGACATGGATGCATTGCCGATGCCTGAAGACACCGGCGTAGATTTCAGTTCGCGAGTTGAAAATGTGATGCATGCATGTGGTCACGACACGCACACCGCAATGTTGGTTGGCGCTGCTCGTTTGCTTTCGTCACATCGCGATCAATTGCAAGGCCGTGTCGTATTTATGTTTCAGCCTGGCGAAGAAGGTCACGCTGGTGCGCGCTTCATGCTTGAGGAAGGTCTACTTGATGTTGGTCGGCTTTCAGACGGATCGGTATCTGAGGTCACTGGTGCGTTTGCGATTCATACCACTTCATCTCTACCCACTGGATTTGTTAGTACGAGGGGCGGACCAATTATGGCCTCAAGTGACACGTTGGCGATTCGTGTCATTGGTCGTGGTGGACACGGCAGCGAACCATTCCGCACACTTGATCCAATTCCCGCGGCCTGTGAAATTGTTGGTGCATTACAGACATTGATGACACGTCGTATCAACGTCTTTAACCCAGGTGTCTTGACAGTGACGCAAGTACATGCCGGAACCGCTTTCAATGTCATTCCAGAGTTTGCTGAAGTATTCGGAACGATTCGCGCAATCAGTGAAGTCACCCGACGAATGATTCATGATGGTGTACGTCGCGTCGCCGAAGGTATTGCTGCGGCACACGGACTAGAAGTCACCGTTGAACTGACAGACGGTTACGACGTCACCGTCAATAGCCCCACTTATGCAAACACCGCTGGAAACATCGCCAAAGAAATTATTGGCAACGATCGTTTTGTTGAATTGCCTAACCCAGTCATGGGTGCGGAAGATTTTGGCTATGTGCTCAACCATGTACCTGGTGCAATGGTTTTCTTGGGTGCAACTCCACACGACCGGAATCTTGCAACTGCCGCACCTAATCACTCAAACCGCGTGTTCTACGACGAAGAGTGCATGAGCACTGGTATTTCGATTTATAGCGCCGTGGCGCTTCGACATCTCTCAGGAGTTTGAACTCGGACCTGCGGGATAGCGGGCATCACCAAGCACCATTTCCATCGCAGGTTCAATGTTTGGTCCACGTCGCAAGTGGTGACCACCGTCGGCACTAATGCATGTGCCCGTGATCCACGAACTTTCATCGCCCAATAAGAAGCGCACAAGTTTGCCAATGTCTTCAGTGCTACCAACACGACCCAACGGCATTTGATCCAAGTAGTCATTCAAGATCACATCAAGGGTCATGATGCCTTCAGTTGCATCGGTCGGTACGAGTCCGGGTCGAACTGCGTTCGCGCGAATGTTTCGACAACCAAGTTCATCGGCCGTCTGACGGATCAACATCTCGAGTCCGGCTTTCGATACGTCATACGGAGTCATGAAGCGGTGCGTCACTGGACCAGCGATTGAAGAGATTGCAACTATTGAGCCACCACCTTGAGCAGCAAGATGACTCACCGAATGTTTGATCGTTAGAAAAGCACCGGTGAGATTGGTGCCAAGAATTCCGTTCCAGTCATCAAGCGATGTCAAGTGAATTGGGCCGCCACCGCCGTACCCGGCATTGGCAACCACCATCGTGAATTTGCCAGCGTTGTTCGCCGCCGTGCAGGCATTGGCAACACTCTCTTCACTGGTGACATCGCACGCGACGGTCAATACTTGTGCTCCACCTTCGGCAATGGAACGAAGTTCTGCGGCCGAGGCTTCGAGGCGTTCCACATTGCGAGCGGCCAACATGACGGTCGCGCCATCTTGGACAAGTTCGCGAGCACAGCCAAGTCCGATGCCCGAACCTCCTCCGGTAATGAGTGCAACTTGGCCGGATAAAGGATGAGGATTGCGCGTCGAAGACATAAAGAGATCTTCGCACAAGTCAACTCTGAGTCAACGAATCGCGAATTGATCAGGCATCATAGAAAGATGAATCCGCAAACTTCTCCGCTCTCGGGAATTCGAGTGCTCGACCTGACACGGGTTCTTGCTGGTCCACATTGCGGCCGCATGTTGTGCGATTACGGCGCTGAAGTCATCAAAGTAGAACCACCCGACGGCGATCTCACTCGATTTTCCAGCCCACGAGTCGGTTCGCTTGCGACGTACTTCATTCAACAAAATGCCGGCAAGAAATGCATCAGTCTTGATTTGTCAACGCCAGAAGGGGCTGACATCTTTCGCCGTCTCGCGGCAGAGAGCGATGTTGTTCTTGAGAACTATCGCGCTGGAGTCATGGATCGACTCGGTCTCGGTTACGAAACACTGACAAAAATCAATCCACGACTGATCTACGCCTCAATCAGTGGTTACGGTGCTGATGGTCCGTGGGTGCATCGGCGGGCCTATGCAACAGTGATTGGCGCCGAAAGCGGAATGACGCGCATGCAGGGCGATGCACGTGGCGGCAATTACTCAAATGATCCATGGTCGCACGCCGACACGTACACCGCTCTGGAAATGACAACCGCGATTCTTGCCGCACTATTTCACCGCGACCGGTCAGGACAAGGGGAACGCATTGATGTCTCAATGGCCGAAACAATGTTGTACATCAACGAACATGTGCACGATGAGTTGTATGACGGCGTCGTTGATCCCAACTGGATTCGATCATTCCAGCCCGGCGACTATCCCATTATGCAAGTTGCCGATGGCAGCACGGTTGTCATTAGTGGCCACCCTGCCGAACGCGGAACGTTTGAAATCATCGTGAACACGATGAATCGTCCTGAACTTTTAACCGATCCTCGATTTGCTGATGTCCAGACGCGCCTTCGCAACTTGGGTGCACTGCAAGATGAAATGCGAAATTGGGCAATGACCTTGCCAAACGCGCAAGCCTTTGAAGATCGCTGTGCCCAATTTGGATTAGCCGTTGGAGTCATGCGCAGCGTTCGAGAATTAGCGGAAAGTGAGTGGTCAAATGCAAGGGGTGCAATCACTTCGGTTCCCGATCGAATCGGTGGCGAGGTGCGTATCCCGAATGCACCGTGGCACTTTACGAATAGCCATGTCGGAACTTCTGGCGAGCCGCGCTATCGCGGTGAGGATAATCGCAACGTGCTTCGCGACATCTTGAATATGAGTGACGACGAAATCAGTGCACTTGAGACAAATAACGTCTTGTCAAGCCGTATCCCGAAAAAACCTTAAGCATCAATCCCTGTTGGTTGCTGAATCACTTCGGTTCCCATAAATCGCACCATTGGTGGCAATGTTCGTGCCAAGACCGGTCCGGTCAAAATGACAAACAGAATTGTGCCGATTCCAATTTGTCCGCCGAGCAATATGCCAGCAGTAACGACTGCGCCTTCAATACCCCATCGTCCAACTTGCATACTTAAACCTTTGTCATTGAGGCCAAGCATCAGAAGCTCCATCGGGCCAGTACCGAGCGTTGTCGCGACTCCCACAGAAATCGCGAAATACAACAAGGCCATTCCTACAACCATCATCACTACGCGCCACAACATCAGTTCTGGTTCGGGCATGATTGGCAAAACGATGTTCACCACCTGACCAACTAAAACGGTTCCTATCAAAGTTCCCCAATTTGGTGGACGCTTGACGGCAACTGCCAACAGAGTGAAGAGCGCTCCACTAATCCAGCCCATCGTGCCAACGCCGATATTGAGTTGCTTTGCTCCACCTGTCGAGAACACATCAGCCGGCGCAACTCCAAGATGGGCTGACACCATCATGGAGATACCAGTACCAACCATCACGATGGCAAGTAACAAAGCGACCGCTCGAAACCGAAACGATTTCTTTTCAGTTGTCGTTTCGCTTTGATTCACCCAACCACACTAGGTGTTCTACTCCAACATCCATTGTGATTCTGGTGTTGATTTAGTTGGTATAACCGAATAAAACGACACCAGAATCACAAATGAGTTAGATCTTTTTGGGGGGACGAGGGAAGAAAGGACTCGTTCGGGCTATATAAGCGTCATAACCTTCGCGTCGCTTCTTCAATGACCTCTCAAGCAAAGTCACACCGCTTACTCGACGTAATAAATATGTCATGACCGCGGCCCCGATGAATCCCCAGGCACCACTTCCAGATTCGGCGGCGACAATAGCGATGCCCCACCACACACATGAATCACCGAAATAATTTGGGTGACGCGTGAACTTCCACAAACCCTGATCCATCACTTTGCCGGCGTTTGAAGGATCAGCTTTAAAACGTGTGAGTTGGGCATCACCAACAACTTCAAAGAACAAACCGATGAGATAGACGATGATTCCAACAACTGCGATCACACCGACTTCGGGTGACGAATCTGATTGACCAATTTGTACTGGCAACGACACGATCCACATCAATGTTCCCTGCAAACCAAACACTGTCACCAAACTGATGATTGGGAATCGCGGTCCCCAATGTTTGCGCATCGCGCGATAGCGAAAATCCTCACCATGGCCCGAGTTACGCCACAACAAATACAGACCGAGACGCAAACCCCAAACTGTCGTCATCACAGTCAAGATCCATTGGCGAGCGCTATCGCCGTCAGCGACAGCGCGAGAGATCCAGGCAACCAAAACAAAACCGAGGCCCCACACGATGTCGACGATGGACGCATTCTTTTTGATCAA